>JAABVD010000263.1 GCA_014529615.1 Opitutia bacterium | reverse complement strand
CCCCTCTCAGCATCTCAGCAACTCAGAATCTCAGAATCCATATTCAATTCCATCTCTCTTCAGCCATTTTTTCGATCACGATCAGGATCACGATCACGATCAAGATTGAGAGCCATCCGTGGTCATCCGTAAATCCGTGGTCAATTCTCCATCCCTCCATCATTCCACCATTCCCTTCCCCCTGCGCCCTGGCGCGCATCTCCCCCTCCCTCCACCATTCCATCACTCCACCCTTCTCCTCGCGCCCTTGGGCGCTTCTCCCCGGATAAAACTCCTCCGATGCAGTCTGCACGGCCCCAACTCCTTCAGCTTCGCAATATGCCCGGCAGTGCCATAACCCTTATTCGTGGAAAACCCATATTCCGGATAGCGTTTGGCCTGCTCGCGCATGTAGCGATCCCGCGTCACCTTTGCCACAATAGAGGCCAAGGCGATAGCCAGCGATTTTCCGTCCCCTTTGATAATGGCGGTATGGGGATAGGCAAAAGGTTTCAGCGGCCTCCCGTCCACCAGAATGCGGGCCGTCCCTGAGAAAGACGAATAGCCCGGCAACCGGCCCTGTCCTGCCTCGCCCGACCGGGGCGCATCCGTGGCCGAAAGGAATGGGCAGCTCGCATTCGACTGCAAATCCTCCAGGCATAGCTCCATCGCTTTGCGGGTGGCTCCCAGAATATTGAGCGATTCGATATCCTCCACTGAAACCATGCGACAAGAGAAGTGCAGCACTTCCCGGTCGGTTTTCTCGACCGCCTCGTATATCCGCTCGCGCCGGGCTTCGCTCAACCGCTTGCTGTCGTCGATTTCCGGCCCGTACCGGACAAACCAGTCCGTCCGGTAAAATGCGTCCTCCAGATAGACCGCGGCAGCGCTAACCGGACCGGCCAGCGGACCTCGCCCCGCTTCGTCCAAGCCGATAACGGCCGGAGCCGTTGCCAGGAATTGCCGGTCAAATTTTGCCAATCCCGTTACGACCGGCGCCTTCTTCCCGTCTCCCTCATTCACCTTTTCACCCAGGCGGTCTTGGCTGGAACGGGCAATCCCAGAATCTCGTAACTGGTGCGAAAGTGGAGCTTGGCAAAGTCTCCCAGACGATCGGGCCCCAGTTGTTGCACCAACCGCCGTCCCTGTTCCTTCGTCGCGGCTCCCGCGCCTTTCAGCAACGGTTCGCCAAATTCCTTCGAACCCTTTCTCAATTGCCTCAAATACTCCGCCCGGGCCATCACCGAGGCCGCCGCCACCACCGGGTCGGACTCCGCTCTGGTTTCCATTTTCAATTTGAATCCCTTTCGCTTCACCCGTTTCTGCACCAGCGGTTGTCGACTGAACTGGTCTAGCATGCCCCAGGGCACCGCTCGCTTGTCCAGGGCGTTTTCCAAGGCCTTTCCGTGTAACCAGGCGATGAGGTAGTTCAAATTCGCCCTCGGCCGTGCCATCAATTCGTTGTACTTGCGCATGCCGCACCAAGCTTTCTCCACCACCGCGCCCTTGGTTTTCAAAATCACCTTCTCCATTTTGATGATCTGGGAATCCCCCATTCTTTTGCTGTCCTTCAGGCCTTGGGCCATCCACTCCCGAACCATGTCGCCATCCGCTATCACCGTGGCGCAAATCACCGGGCCGAAAAGATCCCCCTTGCCCGATTCATCCAGCCCGGCATGGGGTTCAAACCACTCCGGATGATGTACCTCCTCATAGCCCAACTGTGGACTGAGGGTTATTTCGGGCTCCAGAACATCCACCACAAAGTCCTGGGTCTTCTTGCCCTGAACCACCAGCTTCCCGGAGTTGTAATACACCAGGTTGATCTTGGGACCCTTGAAGGCGAAGCGGGCATACGCCACCTCGTTCTCCCCCCAGCCCCGCATCCGGCACCATCCTTCCAGTTTTTCCGCCTGATCCCTGGGAAGCACTATGGTATAGTGGGTGATCTTGGTTTCTTCCTCGACCTCAACGCGTTTCTTTTTTCGCCTCATGGAACGACTATCTTCAGCGACCTTTGCCCCATAATTCAACAGTTTCCCACCCCATAAAACACGCCCGCCGCTTGCGCAAAGCCCTGGTTCATTGGTTCGAGGCCAACCAGCGCCCTCTTCCCTGGCGCAAATCCCCTTCACTTTACGCAACCGTAGTGTCCGAATTCATGCTGCAGCAAACCCAGGTCAAAACGGTTTTGCCCTATTGGACCCGCTGGATGAAACGATTCCCGGATTTTCGCGCCCTGGCCAAAGCCGATGAAACCGTCGTGCTCAAGCATTGGGAAGGACTGGGTTACTACTCGCGCGCCCGAAACCTGCATCAACTGGCCAAAAAAATCCTGGACCTCGATCCCATTCCACGGGATACCGCCTCCTGGCTGCAGTTCAAGGGAGTCGGCCCCTACACCGCCGCCGCCATCACCAGCATCGCCTTCGATACCCCCGTCGCCTGTGTCGACGGAAACATCATTCCGATTTTGTCCCGCTTGTCGGGCGATGAAACCCCCATCAAAAACAACAGCCAGGCCCTGAAACGCTATACGCCCCTGGCGCAAGCATGGCTGGACCCCAAGCGTCCGGGCTTACACAACGAAGCCCTCATGGAATTGGGCGCCACCGTGTGCACCAAACGAAATCCGCGGTGCGACCTTTGCCCCCTGGGCACCGTCTGTCGGGCCAGGAACCATAATCCGGAACGCTTACCCCGAAAAATCCCACCAAAAATCACCAAGGTCCTTTGCCACCGGGCCTGGGTTGAAAGGGACGGATGCCTTCTGCTCAGCCGAGCGGATGCCCGCAGCCGCCGACTGGCGGACATCCTCGAATTGCCCACCCTTCAGGCCATCGGAATCCCCTTGGAGCGCCTGTCCGCGCACAACCTTTCCGTGCCCGTTCCGGGCGCACAGGCAGGCGACCCCATTGCCACCCGGAAAAGAGGAATCGGAAACACCCGCATCACCGAACGCATTTGGCATGTGCCGCCCGGCAACGTCGAAACCAACGGCAAACAACTGCATTGGATCCCCTTCCACCAACTGGAATGCGAAACCCTGTCCGGCCCCCACAAACGATGGATCAAAGAAATCCTGCAAACCCGTCTGAGCGCGCCTATGCGAGAGTCCTTCCCCAATCCCTGACCCTATTGTCAGGATCGCTACGCTAATACCTCCTGCTAGGAAGAGTAGCGCTGACGCAGCATATTATTGAAAGCCGCGATCTTCTTCTTGCGGCGGCGCACCGCGCATGGCTTTTCAAAATACCGTTTGGCCCGCACATCGCGGATAATCCCTTCCCGATCCAGTTTCTTCTTCAATCGGCGCAGGGCCCGCTCGGTAGGCTCGCCTTTACGTATCTCAACTTCGATAGCCATAAAAATATTGGAAAGCGTGCCACTAAGACCCTATCCCCCCGGCAAGTCAACCCAAATATCTCCACCTTCCAATCATGATCGTGATCCTGATCCTGATCTTTCCCCCCAATTCCCTTTCCTGACCACGGATCCCGCTTCGCCCAAACCGTGCTTCGCAACGCTTCGCAGGTCAAGAGGCTACGGCAGGACAGGTTACACGGATAAGCACGGATTTTAAAATTTAACAACGCTTCGCTTGATGCCTTCCGGCAACAGGATGGAGCTG
>JAABVD010000262.1:3746-5989 GCA_014529615.1 Opitutia bacterium | reverse complement strand
ATAACGACCTCGACGTCCTCACCTGCGAGGAACGACACAACCTCGGTGTCATCTGGTACGAAAACCCCGCCTTGTGAGACATGCGGGTTAGTTGCTTGTCAAGAGATTGACTCTCGCAAAGGCGCCAAGAACGCAAAGACATGGATGAGAATTCAATCGGTAAGGTGGTGGTGGATGCGGCCATTACGGTACATCGCGAGCTTGGCCCGGGGCTGTTGGAGACCGTTTACGAGGTCGTTTTGCTGGATGAACTGCTAACCCGAAGGTTGGGTGCGAAACGTCAAGTATCCATCCCTATCAACGTCCGTGGAATCCATTTCGATGAAGGATTTCGCGCTGACATCATAGTCGAGAACAAGGTGATTTTGGAATTGAAGTGCGTGAAGAGGACCAGCCCGGCCCACAAGAAGCAACTTCTGACCTATTTAAGGCTCAGCGGAATGAAACTTGGGTATCTATTAAATTTTGCTGAAGGGATGATGAAGGACGGTATTACTCGAACCGTAAATGGGTTGCCTGAAGAAAAAAAGAACGACACAACCTCGGTGTCATCTGGTACGAAAACCCCGCCTTGTGAGAAATACGGGCTGGGCTAAACCGTCCCGGGGACGGTGAACTCCTTGCGGTAGCGGCGCTTGAGGTAACGGTTGGCCTCCTCGCTGCCCTCCCCTTTAAAGGTTTCCTGGTCGTCGGAGAACTCCAGTACCCGCCCCAGAACCCAGGGCTCCTTTCCGAAATCCACTTCCCACTCACTCAGGTGCTTCACCAAACGGTGATGGGATTCCACCAGACGGTGATTATTTTCGATGGAGCGGTCCACCTCGGCGCCACTGGCGGCATGCCCGACCCGCATGGAAATATTGGCCTGATGGCAGAGGCAACTGGAAAGGTATCCCTCCTTCATGGAGCACGCCATATCCGACTCCTTGCGACTGCGCACGGAGCGGATGAAAGCGGGAAAATGATCGAACCCGCCATCCCCCTTGAACGCCTTCATGCGATCGCCGTTGTGATCATACACACTGCCGCCACCCCGGCCTCCCCGAAATTCTCCGCCTTCACATTCGACCACGATGCCAAAACGATGTCCCCGGAAATGGGAAGCGGTCTTGTGCTCCGGGGTGGCCCACATGTCCCGCAATTCAAAGAGAACGGGAATCCCGTCCCCCCATTCAAAAACCGCATTCTGCATATTGGGAGTGTTTCCCCCATCGTCCCAGGCAAAGCGCCCGCCATAACTGAAAACGCGTTGGGGATGGCCGGGGTCCCCTAAGACCGACCTGACCAGATCCAGTTCGTGAACGCCCTGGTTGCCCGTGTCCCCGTTGCCGGTATTCCATTCCCAATGCCAATCGTAATGAAGTTCCGGCCGGTAGATGGGCTCGTCCGGGGCCGGTCCCAACCATAGATTGTAATCCAGGAACGGGGGTGGAATGAGCGGCGTATCCAGTTTGCCGATACCGGCTCGATGGTCGTAGACCAGGCAGCGGATACAGGTAATGGGACCGAGATTTCCCTCCCTGATCCAGGGCAAGGCCTTCCTCAGACCGATATCGGACCGGCCCTGCAATCCACTCTGCACCATGCGGCCATACCGACCCGCCGCCTCAATCATGCGTTGGCCTTCCCAGATGTTGTGGCAAACCGGCTTCTCCACATACACATCCTTACCGGCTTGGCAGGCCATTATGGTGTGCAGAGCATGCCAATGGTTGGGGCTCGAAACGATGACGGCATCGATATCCTCCCTGTCGTAAAGCCGGCGAAAATCCACTTCCGCATCGACCTCCACACCGCGTTCCTCTGCTATCTTCGCCTTGTGCTCCCCCATCCGCTCCCGATCGGGATCGCAGATGGCCGCCAGCTTCACCCCCTGCGTGCGGAAAACATCTTCCAAGGCGCTCCCACCCCGGTTTCCCATTCCAATGACGGCCACCCGCACCTGATCATTGACGGGATATCCCCAGCTTGGCCCGGCCCCGAGCGCGCCAAGGGCGAGGACGGATTTGCCAAAAAAGGACCGGCGGCTGATGGATGAATGGGAAGGCATGACCCGGGTATTGAAATTCTCAATTCATGCTGCGGATCCTCCAATAGAAATCAAAGCTTCTTTGCATCGGGTTGAGGGGTGACGCTCGGGAATGCGGGGAATCTAAGAAGTAACTCTCGCAAAGCTCGCGAAGGACGCAAAGAAGCAGGCGCGCTGGTGCGCGGGAATTAGGAATTAGGAATTAGGGAATGGG
>JAABVD010000262.1:0-3612 GCA_014529615.1 Opitutia bacterium | reverse complement strand
TAAAACTGACCCACCTGAGAGGGAAATGCGGGAGTCTATTCCTGGATGCTGGTCGCGGAGGGACGCGGTCAAACATCTGGCTTTTACGCCAACGGCGTTAAACTCCAAAGCCCAGCGCGACACTGGCCTTTGGAGTGGAACTGCTTTGCAGTTCTTTCTAGCCAGCCTTTCCCAGGAACCGGAATCTGAAACTTCATTTCGAACCATCGCAGGAGCGGCTTTTTGCTGGGATTGCTTCGAGGATGTTTCGTGGAATCGCGGCGTAAAGCCGCTCCTACAACTTCAAGCAATTACGTCCCGTACCACGTGAGCATCTTCCACTCCGGTGAGTTTTTGATCCAGGCCCTGGTATGGAAAAACCAGCTTATTGTGATCGATGCCCAATTGGTGGAAAATGGTGGCGTGCAGATCTCTCACGTGCACCGGATCCTTGGTCACGTTGTAGGAAAATTCATCCGTTTCACCGTAACTGATACCGCCCTTGATTCCGCCCCCGGCCATCCAGGTGGTGAAACACCGGGGATGGTGATCGCGCCCATAGTCAAATCGATCCTTCTCGTTGAGGTCCTGCGCGTAGGTGGTCCGGCCAAATTCACCGGCGAAAACCACCAGGGTATCCTCCAGTAAACCGCGTTGTTTCAGGTCCGTGAGAAGGCCGGCGATGGGCTGGTCCACGTCGCGGGCCTGGCCGCGCAGGTGAGTGGGCAACTGACGGTGATGATCCCAACCCCGGTGAAACAATTGGACAAATCGCACATCCCGCTCCGCCATGCGACGGGCCAATAAGCAGTTCCGGGCAAAGGAACCGGTTTGGCCCACCTCCGGACCGTAGAGTTCCAGGGTCGCCTCGCTTTCTCCGCTCAAGTCGGTCAATTCCGGAACCGACATCTGCATGCGGAAGGCCATTTCCTGCTGGGCCATGGAAGTCCTGATCTCCGGATCGCCCGTCACCGCTTCCTGCTCCGCGTTTACCCTGGCGACAAAGTCCAACATCTTGTGGCGAACCTTGTTATCGACACCGGATGGATTGGAAAGGAATAGCACCGGATCCCCCACCGATTGGAAGGCGATACCCTGATGCTTGGTGGGAAGAAAGCCAGTCCCCCACAACCGGTGATATAGCGCTTGAACGTTGACCTTTCCAGACCAGAAGGCCGAACTCAAGACCACGAAGTCGGGCAAATCGCGGTTCAGGCTGCCCAATCCATAACTGAGCCAGGAGCCCATACTGGCGCCTCCCGGCATTTCCGACCCGGTACAGAAAAAGGTTTTGGCGGGATCGTGATTAATGGCATTGGTGTGAGTGGATTTTATCATGCAGATGTCATCGGCATGTTGGGAAAGGTGGGGAAGCAACTCGCTCATCATCAATCCACTTTGCCCTTGGGGAGCAAATTTGAAAACGGAGGCACAAATGACCTGGTCTTTCCCGTGGGTCATAACCGTGACCCGCTGACCCCGGCTGATCTCCTTGGGTAGGGGTTGCCCGTGCAACTTTTCCAGACTCGGCTTATAATCGAACAGATCGAGTTGACTCGGGGCGCCCGCCATAAAGAGGAAAATGATGCGTTTGGCCTTGGCGGGGAAATGCAAGTCCGGCTGAGCAGCGGCAACCAAGGGCTTCATCATGCCGCTGAGGGCAACGCTGCCGAGCCCCATACCAGCATTTTTGATAAATTGGCGCCGGTTGAGCTTATCGCAGAAGGTTTGAAATGTGTTCACTGCTACCTCCTTACCTTGGCCAGTTCCAAATTGAACAGACTATGGGTGATCATGGTCCAGGCCGCTAATTCGATGCGTTTTTCCAATGGGTTGCCTTCCATTTCGGGAGTCAGGGATTTGGCCAATTCGGGATCGCTTCGGTAGAGTTCCTCAAATCCGAGCAGGGTATCCTCCATCAGCTCCAATCGGCTGGTTCCCGGCAGGTGGGAAGTTACTTTTTCATAGGCATGGCTGAGACCTTCTCTCATTCCCTCCGTCTGCTCCAGCGTATTTTTGGCCGTTTCCTTGGCCGCTTTGAAATACTCCTTCTCGTTCATGAGCAACAGGGCTTGCAGAGGGGTATTGGTTCTTTCCCGGCGCGTTACACAGAATTCGCGCGAAGGGGCGTTCATTACCGTCATCTGGGGCGGGGGCATACCGCGCCTCCAATAGGTGTACAAACTGCGCCGGTAAATCTTTTCACCTTCGTCCGCGACATAGGTGAAAGGACGGGCCATGCTCACCATTCTCCAAAGACCCGGAGGTTGAGGCGGTTTTACGCTTTTCCCATAAAGGGTTCGATTGAGTTGCCCACTGACCGCAAGTAGCTGATCGCGAATCATTTCGGCATCCATGCGGTAGCGGGAACCGCGGGCCAGGCGCCGGTTCTCCGGATCGGCCACATAGGCTTCGGGATCGGCATCCGAGCTTTGCCGGTAGGTCTTGGATAAGACGATTTCCCGAAGCAGTCCCTTGACATCCCAACCCGATTGGCGGAATCGAATGGCCAGGTAATCCAACAATTCGGGATGGCTGGGCCATTCCCCCTGGGCTCCAAAATCTTCCGAGGTCTTGACCAGCCCCACCCCAAAGAGTTGCTGCCAAAAACGGTTCACTGCTATCCGGGCCGTCAGCGGATGATGCGGAGCGACCAGCCATTCCGCCAAATCCAGGCGGGTAGAGGGGCTATCGGTTGGGGGCAGGGGCGGCAAGAATGCCGGCGTCCCCCGCTCCACCGGATTGCCTGGATTTTCGTAATTGCCTCCAAGGAGCAGGCGGGTTTGTCGGGGCGGGTCCATCTCGGCCATGATCATGGCCGCCGGAATATCCTCCAGGAATTCCCGTTTACGTTCGGCCAGATCCTCCAATTTCCTGACCAACCGGAGCACGGGAACGGTCCGCACATTTTCCGTCCAGTCATACTTGTGATCGGGACCCTCGATCTCCTGGGCAGGTTGCCAGGTGGCGCCCCTGTTTCCCTTTACGGACCAGCCGGAGCCAGTGGTCCAGGTCTCCGTCTCGTCCCCTATTTCAAATTCCAATACGAAGCCGAATCCGACCTTGGCCAATGCTTCCTTTTCCAGCTCCTCAGGGGTGAGGGCACGCGCTTCGAGGGGTTCCAAAGTCTCACCTTCCATCCTGACGGATCTGGCCGTGAATTCATTTTCTCCTCGTCGCAGTAGTCGGCTTATATCGGCAACGATACCTTGTTCCTCGTTGTAGGCTCTTCCAATCGAGGTCCCATTGACCCAAACTTCGGTATCCGACTTTCCGGTAAATCGGGCCAGGGCGGATCGGGGTAACTTATCGAGGCTGAGGATCGATCTGAATTCTGCCTCACTGGAATTTTTTTGGAGGTCATCCCAGATCCACGGCGCCTCGATTTTTGAAAACTTTTCTGGAAATACTTCCTCCAGATTCTGCTTTCTCAGCTCTGCCGCAAGCTCAAATTCCAACAGTTCCCGCTCGGCATTGAATCCGGCAATTACTCGATCCTGATTCGGGTTGGTCAGGTTGATAAATGGGGGTTGAAGCCCGCGTTCCGGCTCCCGAACCGTCTCGGCAGTTCCGAGAAAATTGTTAAAGAATCCATAGAGCTGGTACTATTCCTTTTGAGTGATGGGGTCGTAT
>JAABVD010000261.1 GCA_014529615.1 Opitutia bacterium | reverse complement strand
AGGCAATCCCAGAACCCCCATCAGCATCGCGGCCAGATCGAATAGGTGAGCGCCATCGTCCGCCAAATCACCTCCCGAATAAATCCAATAATGATGCCACCCCCCCTCGAAGATGTCCTCGTGCCAATCGTGCATCGCCGCG
This sequence comes from Opitutia bacterium, assembly GCA_014529615.1. Lineage (GTDB taxonomy): Bacteria > Verrucomicrobiota > Verrucomicrobiia > Opitutales > UBA2995 > JAABVD01. Next base: position 4,175 of record JAABVD010000261.1, on the reverse strand, counting down.
GCCGGACCCGTCCATTCATTCCAGTCGAAATCGCGCGGTTTTTCCCCGGGGTCTCCCAAATAAAACGGTCTCCCAGGCTTCAGGTTGTAGACCTTGACCAACCGGATATCCCCCAGCTTACCGGAACGAACGTAATCGCGGGCCTGGAAATTGTAGGGGGCGCTGCGGTTTTGGGTTCCAACCTGGAGGATGCAACCGTTCCTGCGGGCCAATTTCGCCATCTGCTGACTCTCCCAGATGTTGTGAGCATGGGGTTTTTCCACATAGACGTCCTTTCCCGCCTGCATGGCCAGAATGGAAGCCGGACCATGCCAGTGGTCGGGAGTGGCGATAATGACGGCATCGACGGATTTGTCCTCCAGGACTTTCTTCATATGGTCGTACCTCTTGGGCTTCTTCTCCTGGTAATCGGCCACCTCCGCCGCGACTTTGTCGATGCGCTGAGGATTCAGATCACAGAGGCCGACCAATTCCCCTCCCTGCCCCACCATGTTCAAAGTGACGGCTCTTCCCCGTCCACCGCAACCGATCAGGGCAAAGCGCACCCTTTCAGGACCCGGCCACAGCGGCGGAGGTTATGAATCGTCGACGCGATACGGATTTCGTTTTCATGGGAATAGCTCTTAATCAGTTTGTGTCTACCGATATTGAAGCCCCCTTTCCGCGAGGTCCAGAATGATGAATGATAATTTACAACGTTCCTTTCAGTCACTTGATCCGGCTGCGCCGGAACAGGATCGCTTCGCGAACAGGATTTTTTCTAATTTTTCCTGCTGGAGTGCAGCTGCATTTTATTGCCGTCTTGTCACGCCGTAGGCGGAAGACATCAAGCGAAGCGTTGTTTAATTTAATATCCGTGCTTATCCGTGTAATCCGTGGTTAAGACCTTCTTCTTCTCTTTGCGTCCTTGGCGAGCTTTGCCAGAGTCCATTCCTAATTCGCGCCCTTAGGCGCATCTCCCCCTCTTTGCGTTGCTTTGCGGTCTTGGCGAGAGTCATTTCCTCTCCCCCACCCTTTTGTGATTTTTGTGCCTTTTGTGGCTATTTTCTCATCCGTGGTTCATTCTCTCCTCCCCAAAGGGTGAAGGCATCTTGACATCAAAATTTCAAAGCACAATGATGCAACCATGAGAACGACACTGACATTGGACGATGATGTCGCGGACTTCCTCAAAGAGCAAAGTCGGTTGCACAACAAGACATTCAAGCAGGTTGTAAATGAGGCGATTCGCCGCGGCATTGCACCAAACCAAAGAGAGGCTGCCCTTCCCGAATTCAAGGTTGTTCCGAATCGGAGCAACCTTTTCCCCGGCGTGGACCCCAACAAGCTCAATCAGTACAACGATCAGCTTGAGGCCGATGACTTTGTGCGCGAATCCTCAACATGATCGTTCCGGACATCAACCTTCTGGTCTATGCCTACAACGATGGGGCGCCTCACCACGTTGCGGCCAGACAATGGTGGGAAACATTGATCAACGGCCAAGAAAGAGTCGGCGTTCCGTGGGTCGTCTCGACCGGATTTGTGAGATTGATGACCCATGCCCGAGCCTTGACCGTTCCCATGCTGCCTGCGGAAGCGGTTGATTGTGTGATGGAGTGGTTTCGATACCCCCATGTGACGCCGGTCAACCCCGGCGCCGAGCACCTGATACACTTTCGGCGGAATCTCGATACGGCCGGCGCCGGCGCGAACCTCGTGACCGACGCCCACATCGCCGCGCTGGCCATCGAGTACCAGGCGGAGGTCCATTCCAACGATACGGACTTCACCCGATTTCCCGGCCTCCGCTGGCGCAATCCTCTTTAACGCAACCCGCTGGAAGCCGGTTCCCTCGTGCTCCCAACATTCCACCACTCCATCATTCCCAATTCCTATTAACCACAGAGAACGCCGAGAGCACAGAGGAGGGGGAAGCGCGCCGAGGCGTGCGAATTAGAATTTGGGAGGAGAAGAGAATCAAACATGGATTAACAGGATGGACAGGATTTGGAATAGACTCTCGCAAAGAGCGCGGAGAGACGCAAAAAAGGAAGCGCGCCGAGGGCGCAAATCAGGAATTATTATTAACAACGCTTCGCTTGATCCGGCTGCGCCGGAACAGAATCGCTTCGCGAACAGGATTTTTTCTAATTTTTCCTGTTGGAGCGCAGCTCCATCCTGTTGCCAAAGGCATCCAGCGAAGCGTTGTTTAATTTAATATCCGTGCTCATCCGTGCCTGTCTGCGTGCGACGTACAGGCATGTGATCCGTGCTTATCCGTGTAATCCGTGGTTAAGACCCTCTTCTTCTCTTTGCGTCCTTGGCGAGCTTTGCGAGAATCTATTTCTGGATTCCCCGCCTACTTGAGGATTATACTTCAACCCCCTAAACTCCCAACGTACACATTCCTAATTCCTAATTCCTAATTCGCGCCCTTGGGCGCCTTCCCTCATCCGGGAAATCCGTGGTCCACCTCCTTCTCGCGAAGGGACCCTTTGAAAAGAAGATTAATTCGTTGCTCACAGATAAACCACAAATGCTATTGTGGAGGGCGAATTTGTCCGATAAAAGACCAGAACTGCGACAGACCTGGAAGGATTGGAACGAAAGATTTATCAAGGGGATGTCTCAAAAATAGTTGCTGACCAACTTGTACGAGGCCATCGAAGGTTGCCTGTCCGTGGAGGTTTGTGACGTATCGGACGCGGAAAAAGCCAAGGTGATCGAAATCGCAGTATAAAGACCGTCAGCGGGAAGCAGTTCTGTAAGCTGCTCGAATCGCGAGGATGACAACTGAAGCGCATCAGGGGCAGCCACTTCATCTATCTCAAAACGTGAGTTCCAATTCGTTAAAAAAGGCGGGTTGATAGTGACCAACTATGGACGGGATAAAAGCTTTTTGTTTGAGAGAATCGAAAGACCCTCAATCGCAAAAGCCCGCTTTCCGTTCCTTGGGTCGCTCAGTGGCGGGCTATCCACCCCAGGAGGAGGCTTGGGGCATCCTGGGATTTGGAGTGGAACTGCTGTGCAGTTCATTCCAGTGTGGCCTCCTTTAATCCGGGCCATGTGGGCCTGGTTAAGGAAAATGCCTTGGCAAAGTGGAACCGTTTGGATACAGAGGAACCATGACCAGACGCAGACTACCCATCGGCATACAATCCTTCCGCGAAATTCGGGAGGAGAACTGCTACTATATGTCGATAAGAGGGCCTACATCCGTCAGCTACTAAACGAGGGCAAGCACTATTTTCTGTCAAGGCCACGTCGTTTTGGCAAAAGCCTGTTTCTGGACACTCTGAAAGAACTGTTTGAAGGCAACGAGCCACTATTTGAGGGTCTGGACATCCACAATCACTGGGATTGGCAAGCACGCTATCCTGTCCCGTGCCTCAGCTTTGGCAGCGGCAACTTTTGTGAACCGGATATTTTACACAAAGAAGTCATGGCGCAACTGGATGCCATTGAAGAAGAAACAGGCGTCTAAAGCCACTACTCAACCGAACCATCAGCGCAATTGACAACGCCCTGTTTGGACCGAATCCCCGACAGCCACGCCTGGAAGGCGGCGTCCGTCGGCGCGCACAACCCCGTACCCAGCAGCCACAATGTTCCAAGGGTTTCCAGACCGGTGAAGGAACTGGGCAAGGGACCCGAAAGGCCTGCGTTACCTGCCAGCGTCAGCAGTGTCAGGTTAGTGAGGCTGCCCAACTCTGCGGGGATTTTGCCCGTCAAGGCGTTCCTGTAAAGAGACAGCACTCTCAGGTTGGTGAGGCTGCCCAACTCTGCGGGGATTTTGCCCGTCAAGGCGTTCCTGTAAAGAGACAGCCAATACAGGTTAGTGAGGCTGCCCAACTCTACGGGGATTTTGCCCGTCAAGGCGTTGTTGTAAAGAGACAGCTCTGTCAGGTTGGTGAGGCTACCCAACTCTGCGGGGATTTTGCCCGTCAAGGCGTTCCCGCTTAGACGCAGTTCCATCACGCGACCATTATCGTCAACCGTGACACCGTGCCACTGCTCTAGCGGGGCGTCGGTTCCCCAATTCTCGTTGTTTGTCCAGTTGGCTCCATCCGTCGCGTTGTAGAGCGCCACTAGCGCATCGCGGTCTCTCCTGACCGGATCATCATAAATTACCTCCCACACCTCGACGAGGGCAATTCCGGTAGTTCCATCCTTTCCCTCAACCTTGGCCGTAT
>JAABVD010000017.1:18299-26566 GCA_014529615.1 Opitutia bacterium | reverse complement strand
CTTGATCGTGATCATGATCTTGATCGAAAAATCGACGACTTGGAGAAAGGTATGGAACATGGATAGACAGGATGGACACGGATGGGGGGAGGAGCGAATGGGGAATGGGAATAGAGTTTCTGAGATACTGAGTTAGCGAGATTCTGAGAAGGAGAAGATCAACCACGGATGGCCCTCAACCTTGATCGTGATCATGATCTTGATCCTGATCGAAAATTGGGAGGGGTGATGGAATGATGGAATGTGTTGGAGTGATGGGGAGAGGGGGAAGTGCCGAGGCGCGCGAATTAGAAATTAGGGAGAAGATTAACCACGGATGGCCCTCAATCTCAATCGTGATCTTGATCATGATCGAAAAAATGGGGGAAGAAATGGAGTGGTAAAGTGGTGGAGTGGCGCTGAGAGGTTGAGGTTTATCGTGATCATGATCAGGGGTTGAGGAAGGGAGGCAATGCGGCGATGGATGGCAGGACACAATTCGGGTCTACCCCTGGCGGTACACGGCGGTTGACCAGGAGAGATTTCCAACCTGCCTGGGCCGCAGCCTCCAGATCTTCCTCGTGGCTGTCTCCCACGTGGAGGATTGCTTGGGCCGGGACATTGAGGCGGTGGGCAACCAGCCGGAATATTTCCGGGGATGGTTTTTCCACCCCTAGTTGGGAGGAAATAAAGACGTCCTGGAAGAAGGTCCTCAATTTCAAGGCTTTCAACAGGGGGTGGATCCTTCGGTCCCAGTTGGAAACGATAATGAGCCGATACCCATCGCGGCGCAGTTGTCGAAGCACCGTTCTAATTTGGGGAACTCTCTTCCAATTCTCTCCCGAGGAAAAGGCCTGCCCCAGGGCTTGGAAAATGGGTTCGGTATAGTGTTCTCGGAGAATACCCCTGACGATTTGCTTCCATCGCATCCGTTCCGCTTCCTCGGATACCCTGGCGAGTGGCTGGGAACGGGCCTTGTGGAATTCGGTGGAAAACCGCTGGTCCAGTTCGTTTGCGGGAAGGTGGATGTCGAATGAGGCCAGTACCTTGGCGTAGATCGCCCCGATGGAAGTAACCGGCTCGAATAAAATACCGGTTGCGTCAAAGCTGATAATTCGGATAGGTTTTGCCGGCATGGAAAGGTAAGGGAAACTCAGGGAGCAAACCGGATTTGAAATAAACTACAATGCAAAATCCTCCGGCTCCCCAGTTCAGAATATTCGGCTCCGGATCGGGGTCCAATGACTGCGCCTTTTTACAATGTTGATTATCAAACCCAACCCGTTGAAGTGGGTTCTCCTGACCGGGGCTTGGGGGTTGGCGGCTCATTTGGGTTTGGCCTTCCCCAATGGAAAGGAGACCTTCGAGCGTTCCTTTGACATGGTTTGGAACACCGTAACCGAGGCCTTTTGGGATGAGAATTTCAACGGTGTCGACTGGGAAAGGGTGGGGGACCGATACAAAGGAGAACTCGGCCAGGTAAAGGACCGCAAGGATCTGGTGGTTTTGCTTCAATCCATGCTCGACGAACTGGGACAGTCTCATTTCAAGATCCTGAACGCCTCGGCGGAACCTTTGTTTGGGGCTTCCCGAGGGGGTTATACTGGAATTTCCCTGAAATACACCCCTCATGGGGCCTACGTAGTGCGTATCGAGCCCGGATCGGTTGCCCATAAGGAGGGGATTCAAGTCGGCTGGAAACTGAAATCCGTCAATGGCAAATCGACCAAACGGATTATCCAATCCATTTTACGCGCCGAAATCCCGGAGAAGCGGAAATTGTTTCTTATTCAAGTGAACCTCGGAGTCCGGATAAATGGAAGCGCGGGGAAACAACTGCGCACTGACTGGTATCCATCCCTGGGCGGGAAGGAAAAAATTTACCTCACCCCTGCGCGGGATGAACGCGAACGCTCCGAACCAATAGGTTTCTTATCCGAGCAGAAACTCGAATATGAGGAGACTTATTTGCGGGATCGGGTGCTCTACCTCAGGTTCAATTACTTCATGCCGGCGCTAATGCAGAAAATTCGCTTGGCCATCGAAGCGGCGGAGGGACGTGCCGAGGGGTTGATTCTGGACCTGCGTGGAAATTTTGGAGGGCTGACCATCATGGGGACGGGAATTGCCGGACTGTTGATTGAGGAGGCGACCCCGTTAGGGAAAATGACCATGCGAAAGGGCCTTGTAAATTATCGGGGTTATCCCCAGGAAAAGCGATTTACCGGACCTGTTGCCATTCTGATCGACAGTTGCACCATTTCCACTGCGGAAATGTTTGCGGCCGGTCTTCAGGAAGCGGGCCGGGCCAGGCTTTTCGGGGAGGTTTCCCAGGGCGATTCCCTCCCCTCTCTTTTAAAGAAACTGCCCAGTGGGGATGTATTGCAGTACGCCTTGGGGGACTTCACTACCCCAAAGGGGAACCGCATAGAAAAAAACGGGGTAATTCCGGACGTATTGGTGGATGCGGATCCGGAGGCCCTGGCGGCAGGATTGGATCTCCCTTTACAATCCGCCATGGAGTGGCTTGGAATAATGCCTTCCTTGGAGGATGATGGTGGAACTTAACCCGCATATCTCACAAATCTTCTACTGCGCTTCGGAATCCCGGCACTGGTGCGGACTTCGTTGGATTTGCGACTTTGCAGGGTACCCGCTCATCGGCGCGAAACCCACACCAGCACTCGATCTCCGTTCGCTCGCGACGAATTTTGTGAGATATGCGGGTTAAACGGATCATTGGGCATGGGATAGGGGCCCTGATCCTTCCCCTGTGGGTTGCGGTCCTTTCGGCGGAAGATTCAGGGGAAGGTCCCCCGGGGGAGCGTGCCGCCGTTGAGGAAATAATCGAGCAATACATCGCATCGCAGGGTGGCCGGGAAAGGATGAAATCCCTCCGCAGGGTGGAATTGGAAGGACGGATGGCCTTGAAGTCCCAGGGCCTCATCATTGAAGTGCGGCAGAGGCTGGAGTCTCCGGACAAGGTATTTGTTACGATGGAGTTTCCTGGATTGGGCACGGTTCGGGAGATCATCAATGGTAATCGAGGGTGGGAGTGGCATCCTCTGACCGGCACTCGTTCCCTGGAAGAACGAGAAGTCAAAGACCATTTGCGCGATGCGGATCTACAACGGGACTTGCGCTTGTTTGAGGTCTACGAACAAATTCGCCTGGCCGAACCGGAAGAGATCGAAGGCCACATGACCCGCCACTTGGTCTTATTGGACCGGGAGGGCAAGGAGGAACATTGGTATTTCAAAGAAAATGGGGATTTATTTCAACAGGTCCGCGACGTTCCCGTCGGTCCGGGTGGGGAAGTGGCGATTCGCCAGCGCCACTATGACTTTACCACGGTGGAGGGATTCCGGTTTCCCAAGGTGGTCCGGATTCACAATCCGGCCTTTGAAGCCGAAATCACCATAACCCGGTGCCAAATAAATCCGGAGTTTGATCCAGCCATCTTTCAGATCCCCCCATCCGGGCTATAACTGTTTGTCGTAGAGTTTGGTATAGAGATCACTGTGGTTGTAAAGTTCGCCGTGGGCGCCTTTGGCGGTGAGTTTGCCTTTATCAAAGACAAAAATCCGGTCCGCCAGACGGATAGTGCTGAACCGGTGGGCGATAATGATAACCGTTTTTCCGATAACCAGGGAATTCAGGGCACGCTGGACTTCCTCCTCGCTTTGGGCGTCGAGAGCCGAAGTGGCTTCGTCGAGGATGAGAATGGGTGAGTTGCGCAAAAAGGCCCGGGCAATGGCGATGCGTTGTTTTTGTCCACCCGATAAGCGGTCTCCGCGTTCTCCGGCCAGGGTCTGGTACCCCTCTTCGAGTTCGGAGATGAAGGAGTGGGCGAATGCGTTGTGTGCGGCCCGGTAAACGTCTTCTTCCGAAGCGTCCTCCCGGCCCAGCCGGATATTGTTGAACAAGGTGTCGTTAAAGAGTACAGGGTGTTGCGATACGATGGCGATATGGTCACGCAGGTCCCATTTGCGGAAATTCCTGATGTCGGTGCCGTTGATTTGGATACTCCCGGTAGTGACCTCGTAAAGCCTTGGGATCAACATTGCGAAGGTGGATTTTCCGGCCCCGCTCGGTCCCACCAGCGCCACCACCTGACCGGCAGGTATTTCGGCTTCGATCTCCTGCAGGACGGGCGCCTCCGTGTAAGCAAAGGATACCTTCTCAAAGAGGATGCTGCTCTTGCCTTTGGGCGCCGGTTTCGGATTTTCGGGATCCCGGATGCTGTCCATTTTGTGCAGGATGTCGTTTATCCGGTTGATGGCTCCCTGGCATTTCTGAATATTTCCGTAAACCCGGAAAATACGTTTCAGGGGGTCGTAGGTCATGTAGAGGACGCCCCCCAAGGCCATAAAGGTGGAAAACGGAACCCCCTCAAGGTAGCAGTAGACAAAGGAAAAGGCCACCAGGGCCGAGGAAAGAAACTCGATGAGCGGCTGGGTCAGGCGTTCGTATTTCACCACTTTCATCTGACTCCTGAAGAGCTTCCTCAACAGGGCTTGGAAAAAGGAAATCTGCTGATCCTGCAGGTTGAAGGTGCGTATTTCGGTGGCGCTTTCGAGGTTCTCGCTCAAGCACTGGGTCATATCGGACTGGGCTTCCTGCATCTGCAGGCCGCGTATTTTCAGGCGGCGGCCAATGAAAAAAACGGGAATCATGGCCATGGGGCCTCCCGCACAAATCAGAAGGATAATGGCCGCATCCTTTTCTTGCAGGGAGAGAAACACGAGGGTGGCAAAGGCGAAGACGACCTGCATGGGTTGTCGAAACAAGTCGTTGGCGGATTCCTGCAAGGTGAATTGCAGCAGGGTCGTGTCGGAAAGGATGCGGGAGAGAAGATCTCCGCTTTTGTTCTCGTCGTGGTAGGCCAGGGGCAAGTGTTGAATTTTAAAGAACAAATCCCCGCGGATGCCTTCCAACACGCGCAATCCGCAATAGTTCATCCAGTATTGGTTGAGGTACCCGCACAAGCCGCGGAAAAGAAATATTCCGGGAAGTTGGGCTGCAACCAGGAAAATTGCCATGGCCGAATATTGGGAGCCGGTCGACTCGAATACTTCGGCGAAAACGATCTTTATGAAATAGGGCACCCCCGCCCCACTGGCCAGAGCGGCAAAAAATCCCGCCAAAAGGCCCAGGGTAAAGAATCCTTTACATCGTCTCAGATAACGCCGGAATGCAAAAAACTCTTTCACAACATTGAAGGGTAAGTCTGGAGCAGGCATACCGCGTGCGCGGCAATGCCTTCGGAGGCCCCCAAAGACCCCAATTTTTCGTTGGTGGTGGCTTTGATGCCAATGCGGTCCGGGGCCAGGTCCAAGGTCTCTGAGAAGGTGGTTTTCATGCGGTCGACGTAGGTTCCGATCTTTGCTTTTTCCGCGATTATGCAGGTGTCGATATTGGCGATGCGATACCCCTTCCGCCGGGCAATTGCGGCTGCTTTTTGCAGAATGATCTGCGAATCGAGGTCCTCGAATTCGGGGTTTGTATTGGGAAAATGATGTCCGATGTCCCGTTCTCCGCAGGCTCCCAGAATGGCATCGGCCATAGCGTGGGTCAGGCAATCGGCGTCGGAATGCCCTTCCAAACCCACTTCACTTTTTATGTGGACCCCACCGAGTATGAGGGGTCTGCCGGCTACCAGCCGGTGAATGTCGTATCCCATTCCGATGCGGCATGGAGGAGGGTTCATGACCGTTCAGGGCTCGGATTATTTCCTATTTCCCAAAGGAGCTCAGCTAAGGCTAAATCCTGGGGAAAGGTGATTTTTGGATTGGGACGGGGATTTTCCACCAGGGTCACTCTGTGTCCGAAATGAATGACGGTGCCCATATCATCGGTGGCTTGCAGACCGATTTTTTTGGCCTCGCTGTAACAGTGGCGTATCAGGTCGGCCGCAAATGCCTGAGGGGTTTCCATTTCCCAGAGGTTGTTCCGGTCCAGGTTCTTCAACTTGAGACGACGGGTTCCGGATGAGCTGCCCGTCGTCTGTTTGACCGTATTCACCATGCGGTGGGCCAGGCATGACGCCTTATCCTCAACCACTGTCCGGTAGAGTTCCTTCAATTGGTCGGGGTGAATGAACGGGCGGGCGCAATCGTGAATGAAAACGTATTCGGTTTCTCCGGGCAGGGCTTGCAAGGCGTTGTAGACCGATTCCCACCGTTCCCGGCCACCCGCGACCCGGATCGCGGGCCGTTTGGTCAAGTCGGACATCCGATCCTCCAGTCGTCTTCTTTGAACCGGGTCGCGATAGACCACGACGTAACCATCCGTCTGCCGGTGTTTTTCGAAGGCCTGAAGAGAATGATCGAAAAGGGGACGGTTGCCCAGTCGGGCGAGCGCCTTGTCGGCCACTGTATCCCCCATGCGATGCCCGGCGCCCGCGCACAACAATATGGCCACGGTCTTCATGGTGAGGAATCAGGAATCTCCCAGAGCCAGTTCGCGGTTGATCGTACGGACAACACCTCGGGGGTAGTGGGCTTGGTGGATGGGTCTCCCCACCACGATGTAATGGGATCCGAGTTCGGCCGCCCTGCGGGGGGTTACAACGCGCTTTTGATCGTGAGCCGAGCTGCCCGCGGGCCGAATACCAGGGGTTACAAATTGCAGGGAACGGCCAAACCGGGGGGCCAGGGAAACCAGATCCCTCCCGGAGCAAACCAGCCCCCCTATCCCCGCGTCTCTGGTCAGGGCGGCCAGATTGGCCACCTGTTCCTCCGGGGTATTCCCAACACCGATCCGGTTCAACTGCGCCGCATTCATGGACGTCAGGACCGTCACCCCCAACAGGAGCAGATCGGGATTGAGTTCCCGCTTGGCCTTTTCAGCCGCTGCTAGCATTTCTTCTCCACCGCTGGAGTGCAAAGTCAGCATGTCGATGGGCAGGTGGCAAAGGCTCTGCACCGATTTGGCGACGGTATGGGGAATATCGTGCAGTTTCAGGTCGAGAAATATCCGGTAACCCAGCTCAGCTATCTCCCTGACCCACTCGGGTCCATGGGCGGTGAACATCTGCAGGCCCACCTTGACCCACCTCAATTCTCCATCCAACTGCCCGAGCAGATGACGGGCCGATTGGCGGCTCGACAAATCCAACGCCAATATGAGTTTGCAAGGCTGCATGGGAAAGGGGTGACGGGTAATTTTTCGATTGAGACAGAGAACGGCCTGGGCAACGTGGGAAGTGTGAATTTTTCCAGCACAATGCGAATGTTTTGCCCTGCCAAGGTAAATTTGCTTCTGGCCGTGACCGGACGACGCGCCGATGGATTCCACGAACTGATCTCCTTGGTGGCCCCGGTTTCTTTGGGGGACGATTTGATCGTTTCCGTTGCGGCCCGGCCTGGAACGCTGGAGTTGGTCTGCGAGGACGACCAGATTCCGCTGGATGAAAGCAACCTGGTGATGTGTGCAGCGCGGGAATTTTTGAGGATTTCCGGTTACAAGGAAGGGTTGAGGTTCGAATTGGTCAAACGCATACCCGTGGAAGCCGGGTTGGGGGGCGGGAGCAGCGACGCGGCCGGAACCTTGCTCTTGTTGAATGCCCTTTTCGACCATCCTTTCTCCATGGCCACGCTGGATGAGATTGCTGCGCAATTGGGTTCGGATTGCCCATTTTTCCTTCGAGGCGAACCCAGGATCATGAGGGGCCGGGGAGAAACTCTGGAAGCGGTGAGCAGCGCGCGGAAGCGTGAATTGACCGGGCGTTGGGTCGCGTTATTCAAACCCATGTTCGGCATCAATACGGCATGGGCCTATAATCAATTGGCCGGGACTCGACCCACTGCTTACGTCGATCCCGGGGAAGCGGAAGACCGATTGACCGCCTGGAAAACGGGCCGATCGGGGCTGGAAGCTCTGCTCTTCAATAATTTGGAGACCCCGGTATTCAAAAAGTATGTCGCCCTTCCCGCCCTGCTCCAACAGATCCGCGAGGAACTCCATTTACCCTGTGCCATGAGCGGCAGCGGCAGTACCTGTTTTGCCCTCTTACCCGATTTCAACAAGGGCGCCGACTTGGCCGACCTGGTCAAACGGTCTTGGGGGGAGAATTCTTTTCTGCGGTTTTGCCAGTTGGGTATGGGCGAGAGGTCCGATCTTTCCCTGGGGAAGGAAGCGCCCAAGGGCGCGAATTAGGAATTAGGAGGGATTAACCACAAAAGACTCAAAAGGAGAGGAGGGGACACCGCGCTCAAAGCGCATAGAGCAACGATCCCGATCGCCGTTCCTGCGAAGCCATAACGTCCCGCCAGGTAGAAAAACCG
>JAABVD010000017.1:0-18137 GCA_014529615.1 Opitutia bacterium | reverse complement strand
GAGCGCAGTAGAAGATTTGTGAGATATGCGGGCTGTACTCAGTCGGCCCTTGAAACGACCTAATAGGCTGTTTATTAACAGCTTAAATTAATCAATTCCCAAATATCCGACATGCTGAATTCAATCCGGCCCAATATCCGGCTTAGCAGGAGGCAAAGACTATAAAATGCGTGTTCTGATCGTCGGCGGCACTGGCAATATCAGCACCAGCATTGTTCAACTGCTGCTGGATCAGGAACATGATGTGACGTGCTTTAACCGAGGTGAGCGAGGGACGTTACCGGAAAGGGTGCGCCACATTCAAGGAGACCGGAATGACCGTGAAGCTTTTGAACAAGCGATGCGGAAGGAACCATTCGATGTGGCAATCGATATGATCTGCTTCAACGCGGAGGACGCCGCGAGCAGTGTTCGGGCATTCCGCGGGGTCAAACACTTCCTGCAATGTTCGACTGTATGCACCTACGGTGTCGACTACGACTGGTTGCCCGTTACCGAAGATCACCCCATGCGGCCCATGACGGACTACGGCCGCAACAAAAAGGCTGCCGATGATGTTTACCTCAGGGCTTACTACGACCAAGGCTTTCCAGTCACAATAGTGAAGCCTTCGACCACCTATGGTCCGCAAATGGGCCTGGGTCGTCAAATTGCTCGAGAGTTCAGTTGGCTGGACCGCATCCGCAAGGGCAAACCCATTCTGGTCTGTGGAGACGGTAAGGCGGTTCACCAATTCCTGCACGTCGACGACGCTGCGAAAGGATTCGTCGGTTTGCTAGGGAAGGAGGCTGCAATGGGCCAGATTTATAATCTGGTCAATAGAGGATTCATAAGTTGGGAAGGCCACCACCGCACCGTGATGAAGGTCCTTGGCCGAGAGGTCGAGCTTATCGGCATCCCCTTGCGCGACCTGATGGCTTCGGGTGTTCCCGATACGGAAAATTGCCAATCGATATTCGCCCACAACACCATTTATAGTGCAGAGAAACTGTTTCGTGACGTTCCGGAGTTTCAGCCAATCATATCGCTCGAGGCCGGTGTGCGACAGGTTATTGAGGCGATGGATGCGGACGGACGGATTCCGGATTCGGATCAGTTGACCTGGGAAGATCGCCTCATCGAAGCGCAACGAGCAGTAGGCGCGCTGGGGCGCGCCAATTAAGAATTAGGAGGGAGAAAGGCACAAAGGCACAGACGCACAAAGGCACAAAGTGGGGAGGGAGAAACCACGGATGGGCACGGAGTAAATCATCGTGATCATGATCACGATCATGATTGCAGCGATGGACAGGATTAGGAATTAAAAGGGATGGAATGGTGGATTCAAGTTGTAGGAGCGCAGCTCCATCCTGTTGCCGTCTTGTCCTGCCGTAGCCTGCTGGCGGAGCGGGAAGGCATCAAGCGAAGCGTTGTTTTGCCAGGGGTCAAAGTCCGAACACTTGGCGAACGTGTTGCCGGGACCGCATTACAACTGGAGTCTCGGGCCATTCCGGGCGTTCTCTGGTACGCTCTTCTTCGATGACAAGCCATCCTTTCCAGTCTGCTTTTTGGATTTCCGCAAGGAGAGCTTCACCGTCAAAGGGATGTCCGCTCGTCGTATTATCGAGAATATTGGTGAGATGAATCCCTGGTACCGATTGGTGATGATTAGCGAAATATTCAACTACCTTGGCACCTGCGCGATCAGCATTATGTGGGCAAAACCAAATTCCGATCAAGTCACTCTTATCCATCGAAAGAAGAGCGTCAAGTTCAGCGCCGTTCCGGAGAAAATCGTCGGCATGATTGTGATAGGTTAATGTCAGCCCCAAATCATGGCAGTACTGGGAGATTTCCAGCAACGCAGCGATTTTTTGTTTCAGAATGTTCCTGTTCAGTTGTCCGTCAACCTGGCCGACTCCCCGACCGCTCAGGATCAAATATTCCGCACCGAGGGCACTCGACCCGTCCGCTATTTTTCGTAGGAAGGGCAAAGGTGGAATACAAGTTTCCGGCTCATAAAGATTGGGCGCTGCCACGTGGATACCCGCGCATGTCAGGCCGGTCTCTTCAAGCTGAGCTCTTGCCGGCTTCGGATCCGAAAAAGCTTCTTGTACATTTCGATAAGAAGTCTCGTAGCCTTGAAAACCGAGCGACTTGATCGTCTCCAGCACGGGGATCAATCCTTGAAGCCCGCTAACAAACGGCCAGGCGTTGGTTTGGCAAGCCAGACGCATCCGGGTAGCAGGCGGAGCCGCATGTGCCGATCGCGAAATCGCTGGCGCCAAAAGGCCGGCTGCGGTCAGTTGGGCTATAAACCCGCGCCTCGAAAGTCGACCATCGCCTTGGTCGAAAGGAAAACCGTCCATACCGGGAGAAAACATAATGTAATCCTCATGTGGACCGAACCGGTGACCAAGATATTCGGCCTTTTTCCATCAGGCCAGAATATCATGGATAACCTCTGCAGGCTCCACCCCGGTGAGGCTCTCATCCCGGCCCTCGAATTCAACGGTCAGGCGGCTGTGGTCGAGACCCATCAAATGCATGACCGTGGCGTGGAAGTCGGCCACTGTCACCGGGTTTTTAACCGCTCTGTAGCCAAATTCATCCGTAGCGCCGTAGACGGTGCCGCCGCGGATTCCACCACCTGCCATCCAAAAACTGAATCCAAATGGATTGTGGTCGCGGCCGTCGGGCCCTTGCGCCACGGGGAGTCGCCCGAATTCCCCCGCCCAAATCACCAGGGTCGAATCCAGTAAACCACGGAGTTTCAAATCCTGAACCAACGCGGCTACAGGTTGATCGGTTTCCTGGGTCGATTGTGTCAGACGATTGTTCAGGTTGCTGTGGTGATCCCAGTCATTTCGAATAAGATGAACAAAACGGACACCCGACTCGAGGAGTCGACGGGCAATGAGGCACTGATTTCCAAACTTTTCTGTAATTTCGTTATCGAGGCCATAGAGTTTTCTGGTGGCCTCGGATTCATTTGAGAGATCGACCTTTTGCATCGCCTCCACCTGCATGCGGGCGGCCAACTCGAAGTTCTGGATTCGGGCATCCAGCTCCGGTAAGTTATGCCGGGTCTCCTGATGCTGGCGGTTCAACATTTGGGTTAAGGAAAGGTAATGTTCCTGTTCTTGGGTGGAAATCGATTCGGGTGGTTGTAGATCATGAATCGGGCTGCCGCAGACGTGGAACGGAGTGCCTTGATACAACGGCGGCAACCAACCCGAAGAGGTAGTGCTTCGAATTTTGGCCGGGGTGGTGTCCGGAATGGCGATGTATGCGGGCAAGTCTTCATTTTCGGATCCCAAAGCATAGGAGATCCAAGCCCCCATGGTTGGGAAACCCGAGAGAGGACGCCCCGTGTGCGTCATCAGAATGGCTTCTCCATGATCGATTCGGGTCGTCACTCCGGACCGAATCACCGCGATGTCATCGACTACCTTGGAGAGACCGGGCAACAATTCCGAGACCTCAATGCCGGACTGGCCGTATTTCTGAAACTTGAACGGGCTGGCCATCAATTTGGTGGATCCGGTAAGGGCGCGTTGACTGACGGAAAACGGAATTGGTTGTCCTTGATACTTCTTCAGTAGGGGCTTCGGGTCCAATAGATCCATCTGGCTTGGGCCGCCACCCAGAAAAATGAACACTACTCGCTTGGCTTTGGGAACAAAGTGAGGCGGTTTCGCCAAGAGATTGCCCATTGGTGAAGCGCCGCTCACGGCAGCATTCATTGGCTGCGCGGTGAGCCAGTTCAGGGCGAGAGCTCCCAAACCGCCGGCGCAGTTTTTCAACATCTCACGACGAGAGACTGTGCTCCGGGTCAACCGATCCACAAGTGAACTGGAAAAGGGTTTCATCAATCGATATAAATAAATTCGTTTGAGCTGAATACCGCGTGACATACGGTTTTCCAGGCATCCTGTGATTCACAGATGTTTGAAATATTAGCATTCATCGCAGTTCCCAGCCAAGCCTTGATTTTATTGATTTCCTTGTTGGTAGGATATCTGGAGTAGGCAAGCATCCAAATCCGGTTCAATCGCTCTTCGAGCGTTTCGAGGCCTTCACTCGCGATGCGGTCCCGAAATGCCTCGGCGCTGCCGTGCATAAACGGATTATTCATGGCCACCAGAGCTTGCTGAGGGATGGCCGAGGCCGGGCGTTTGGGAGCATTGGTGTCCAATATGGGGGCATCGAAGGTGGTGAGAAACCCCGGGATTCCGGTTCGTTGGCTGTTGACATACACCGATCGGCGCCCTCGATCGGGATGATCCGGGGGCACTTGGACGCGCCCATCCTCGAGGCGTTCCGTCGGAACGGATTCCCCGTACATACGCAAGTCCAGTTGGCCGCTCACAGCCAGCATGGCATCGCGGATCGCCTCGGCTTCGAGCCGCCGCTTGGGAAATCGACTCCATAAGCGATTCGAAGGATCCGCCACCTCCAAGGCCTCGTCGACGAGCGAGCTTTGTCGATACACCGTCGAGCGAAGGATAAGTCGATGAATGTGCTTGATGCTCCAACCCGACTCCATGAACTCCACTGCAAGCCAATCGAGGAGTTCGGGATGCGTTGGCCGGCTTCCTCGTATGCCAAAGTCGTCGGGAGTGCGAACCAGTCCTTCTCCGAAATGGTATTGCCAGATGCGATTCACCATGACGCGTGCGGTGAGCGGATGGTTGGGATCAGTGATCCACTCGGCCAAAGCAAGCCTTTTTCCGGTAGTTGATTGAGGAGATTTTGAGGCCGCTGCCTCCCAGTCAAAGGGTTGTTCCGGATCATCCAGCACGGTGAGCACACCGGGGGATACCGGCTCTCCCGGGGTCTCGAAGTTCCCCCTGCGCAAAAGGGGAGTTGGAGAGGGCGAAGTCGAAACATCGAACGTCCCCCAAACCAGCGGTGGCAACTCTTTGGTCTCCTCTACCAATTCTTTGATGCGGTCCCGTGCCGCCGTATCCTGTTGCTCATATTCGGGGTAAAGCTCCTTGAGTTGGTCGGTTGTTATCCCCAGTACCTCGAAGACCTGGGTGAGCAGATCCTCGTCACTCGGAAGCCGATTGTCCGGTCCTCGGCCAAGGATCTCAGTTACCCGGTTGCGGTGGGTGTCATCTTCGATCTTCTCGCTATGATCTTTCAGATAACGATCCCGCCACTTTCGCGGCAATTCGTAACTTATCCGGTCTCTCAAGGCGAAGTTTTCATCCTGCCATTTTTGAGATTCCGCGAAGTAGGCCTCGCGTTCGGATCGAGGCATCAATGGGATTGCACGGATGGGTCCCGGCACGGTATCCGTCCAGATTCCCGCCAACCATTGCTCCGGATCGAAGGCTGGCTGGAAGAAGGCCGTGAGCTTGTAATATTCTTCATGCGAAACCGGATTGTACTTGCCCGAGTGACAGCGGAAACAGTTGAACGCCAGTCCCATCAGCGCCTTCATCGAAACTTCCACCACGGCCTGTTGCGTGGCATAGATCTTCTCTTCCTGAGTAATCGGCTGGTTGTCGGTGGCATCGGGCGTGCAGCGAAGAAATCCAGTGGCCACCAACTTTTCCACCTGGTCCTCGGTGAACACTTCGGTGTTTCTCCAGTCGAACATTTCATCGCCGGCCAACTGCTCGCGTACGAACACATCGTATGGCTTGTCATCGTTAAACGACCGGATGACATAGTCACGGTAACGCCAGAATTCCGGCCGAATCTGATCGCCGATGAAAAAGCTCGATTCCGCGTAACCGGCCACATCCAGCCAATGACGGCCCCATCGTTCCCCATAGCGCGGAGAGGCAAGCAATCGATCCACCAAACGTTCGTAGGCCATTGGATCCGGATTGTTTACGAACGCCTCCACTGCCTCGGGTTCGGGAGGCAAACCGGTCAGATTATAGGTCACTCGCCGGATCAGGGTCCGGTTATCCGCATCTTCATTATAACCGAGGCCTTCTTTATCAAGCGTACCCAGAACAAAATGATCAATCGAGTTCCGCGCCCCGGCCTTATCCATGATTGCGGGGATCTCAGGTCGCACCGGTTTCCTGAACGACCAGAAGGCACGGTCCTCCGCTGTGACCTCTTCGGAGCGGCGAAGCTCGCTAGTGGTGGCGGACGCCTGCGGCATGGATCCAAATAAACACACCATGGCCATGATGATGAAGCGTCCAAAATGGAGCATAATCCTCTGCAATTCCTGCAAATCGCCTCGGGGTGGGGTTTTGATTTCCGAAAGGAAATATCCATAATTGGACATTTTCTCAAGATAATCGAAAATATCATCAGAGTCAAATCATTTTGCCTCTTGGGGGATGTGCCGGCTACACCGCCAGGAGGGGCATGGTGTGATTGCGCGGTGTTGTGTTCGGGCGGTAGTGAGAAGTGCGGGCCAACCGCTTTTAATCTCCCCACCAGGTCTCTTCCGGACGCAGGTTCTCCTTGAGGTATTCCTGGTTCATTCGCATGAGGCCCGGGTCCCTGGGAACATCGATATAACTGTCGGTTACCACAACCGGCTCCTCGCCCATCAGCTCTGTGCCCTGGCCCTTATCGATGGCATTTTCCAAAATCACGAAATTCTCGGTCGATGCGGCGAATTGGACACTGCCCATCAGGAGTGGATAGGCGCCCAAATTGTGCAATGCGATGGGAATCCGGAAGAGCGCTGCCAATTCGGCTATTTTCTTCGCGCCCGTAATACCACCACAGAATGCAATGTCAGGATGGAGAATGTCCAAGGCCTGATTCTGTAGAAAGGGCAGAAAACCTTTGGGCATTTCCAATTTCTCACCGTTCATGATGGGCACCGGTGATTGTTCCTTCAAAGCCTTCCAGCTTGAACTGTATTCCGGAGGAAGAGGATCTTCGAGCCAGAGAACCTCGGAAGGTGCGACTGCTTTTGCGATCCCTATGGAACTAGGCAGGTCAAATTCGCTGTGAGCGTGGGCGATCAGGTCGTAGTCAGGGCCCATGGCTTCCCGCACATTGTCAAAGGCTTGACGAAGCCTGTTCAACTCACGGGGTGTCAGGGTGGGGAGATAATGCGGGCTGTAGGGACTTTCATTGCCAAAGGCATGGTTGAAAGACATCTTTATGGTGGTCCAGCCGCGGGGGTTCGCCTTAATTTTGTCCGCCCAGTCCCGACAATTTTTCTTGTCCAACATGTCCGTTGGCTGATCGTCGTGATAGAGCTTGATCTTATCCCGAAAAGGGCCTCCGAGCAGCTCGCATACAGGTCGGTTCAGCACCTTGCCTGCAATATCCCACAAGGCCATGTCGATACCGCTGAAAACGTTGCCTTGAGCCATGAGGTTGTGCACCTGGGTGCTCATATTGAAATAGTGTTTTTCGATAGCCAATGGGTTTTCGCCAATCAGCTTGTTCCGAATTGGACGATTTCCCGTGTTCACCCAGGATCGAAAGATATCACCCGTGGCGCCCGATTCACCGTAGCCGGAAATTCCGGCATCCGTTTCCACTTTCACCAGGGTCTTCCACTGGTTTTTCAGGACGATGCCCTTGATGTCCGTGATCTTGATCTCGTTTCGAAGTGGGTGCGCCAGAAGGTTGTAGTTTGTCATCCAAGCCCCCGCCGGAAGGGCCAGAGCCGTTTTCAAAAATTGCCTACGATTCATTGGAACGATTTTGCAAAGTATTTTTGAATGAAGGCAAGCTTGATGTCTAAGGAACGGTCGGCAAAGCCGGGCTCCGCCCTTGACCGGCGCTTGAAGGTGCGGCTATCGTCCCACGTGCCATGATATTACATTCAAAAGAACGTTGTAAGGGAACGAGGGATACCATTTCGCATGGACTGAACCGCGGTTTCTGCCTGGGGGTAGTTTTAGTATTCGCCCTCGTTTTGGAAAGTTTTGCCCAGTTGAGTATGTACACGCGTGAACAACGGATCTTGTTCACGGGCGCCTGGGAAGGGGAACGGTTCGAGGATGGCCGTCCCAAAGTGTCCGACCCGATTCTCGAACGGATGAAACACGTGACCGCTGAGGAG
Organism: Opitutia bacterium; assembly: GCA_014529615.1. Lineage (GTDB taxonomy): Bacteria > Verrucomicrobiota > Verrucomicrobiia > Opitutales > UBA2995 > JAABVD01. The sequence continues at coordinate 10,150 of JAABVD010000017.1, read as the reverse complement.
GCTTGGAGCGTGGTAGCGCGCACGGAAGGCTTCAAGGACCAATTCGAAGGAGAATGGAAGGAATTCAATCCGTCCCCGGATCGGTTGGTTGGACGTGTCGTCACCGCGTTATTCCTCCCCACCCGTCCCGATGTGAGAGCCGTGGTCGACGCCCAGGGGAAGGCCGAAAAACGCAGCGGGACGGGACACAATTCGTGGGTAATAGACACCCTGCAACCGGGCGATGTACTCGTGGTCGACATGTCCGGGTACAATTTTCTGGGTGACCGTCTGGCCACAGCTATTTTTGCCAAGTCTCGAAACGGCATCGTAATTGAGGGGGGCCTGCGCGACCTTTCCGGCATCCAGGAAATCGAGGGCTTCAAGGGCTATGTCCGGAGCTTTCATCCCTCGGCCATCACACGCGGAGGTGTGCGAAACACCATGTTGATGGGAATGAACGTGCCGATTCGGATTGGTGATACGACAGTGATGCCTGGAGACATTGTCCTCGGCGACCCCGAAGGCTTGATGTTCATTCCGCCGCAACTCGCCGAAAAAGTAGTGGAATCTTCTGAGAATACTCGGCGGCGCGACCACTGGAGTCACCTCATGCTGGAAGAGGGAAAATATACTCCTGGGCAACTGGACACCGTCTGGACGGAAGAAATAGACCCGGATTTTGCTCTCTGGGCTGACGAACAAATCGAGGTACACAACGCGGAGTGAAGGGGGAGCCCTTGACCACGTTCTCCCCTTTTAATCGAGGAACAAAAGCTCGTTGGAGGAAAGTAGGGCTTGGGCGTAAAGCTCCCAAGGTTGCAACGGTTCCTGGGCTTTGGGATCGACTTTGATTCTGGCGGCCATCGATATTGGGGAAGCTTGCGTGTTGTCGATAAACTCGATTCCGGCTTGAATCTCGGCTTCAGTCGCCTCGCGTTGAAATACGACCCGATAGTATTGACGAATCCGGGCCTCTGCATCGGTCCCTGCTTCCTTACTAATGCGGTTGGCCAGAAATTTCCCCTGCCTGATTGTGAAAGGACTGTTCATCATGAAAAGGGCTTGTTGGGGCACAATCGTTTCAAACCGACCCGGTGCGGTAGCATTAGGGCTGGGGTGATCGAAAGTTTGAAAGACCCCTGCCGGTTCTGATCTGTCGAAGAAACTATAGACGGTTCGACGATTGCTCAACGGGTCCAGGATATCCATTTGTACGCCGCCCATCGTTGGATTCAGGTTTCCCGACACGGTTAACAACGTGTCCCGCATGGATTCAAAATCCAAGCGCGCTTTTGGAAAATGGTGCCATAGGGCATTTTCGGGATCAGTTCTCACCGACTCCGGATGGGGTTTGCTCGATTGCCGATAAGTGTTGGAAAAGACAATCCACCTGTGCAGTGTCTTGATGGACCACCCGGATTCGATGAAGGAGGCGGCCAGCCAATTGAGAAGGTCGATTTGCACGGGCTCCGGCGTCCGTACTCCGAAGTCACTGGGTGTATCCACAAAAGGGGCGCCCATGTGCCAACCCCAGACGCGATTTACAAAAACACGGGCCGTTAACGGGTTGTTCGAGTTGACGATTTCCTGGGCCAAGTCCAGTCGGCCGCTTCCTTTTGTGTATTGCTTCCGGTCTTCTCCGAGGAGTACTTCCAGGTACTGCCTTGGAACAATTTCTCCAGGGGTGGCCACGTTGCCACGCTTATAAATCGGGGAATCCTTTGGCTCGGCGACGTCCGCTACCACATGGGCCCGAAAGGGTGTCCCCGGATGGGTCCATTCCAGTTCATCGCGCTCCTTCATGATGTCCCCCGCATGTTTGGGCTCTCTTATTTTACGAGCCAGCCAATCATTCCGCATTACCTCACGATCCGGGTTCAACGGGCTTCCGGGGTCGGCCAGGAAGGCCCTGACATCTTCATACCCTTCCAACTCGTCATTCAGAGCGTTTCTGACCAACTCGTTGTAGTGGCGCACACCCGCTTCGCGGTCTGATTCAGCGTACTTTTCGAACCAGTCTTGCAAGACAGGGTGAGAGCGTCCTTCCTCGGTATCCAGGTAATCGATCCAAAGGCGCAAAGTATGCGGACTGACGTCGTTGGTTTGGGCAAAAACCGTGAAATCGCCAGTGACGCTTAAATCATCTTCAATCGTTTTGGCTTCTTCGTAAATATTCAGGAAAACGCCTGCGTTCAGTCGTTCCTTCAATAACCAATCATCAATTATCTGGTCGGCGATTTTATCGATGCGTTTTTGGATTTTCGCAGCTACCGCCAGGTACGATTCATAGTCTGCTTTGTTTTCGGGGTAGCGAATAACGGGCAAATCCTCTTCTTCCGGAGTCTCAGTCGAATTAAAAATACCGTGTAGTGAATAGTAGTCGCTGGTTGGAATGGGATCAAACTTGTGGTCGTGGCAACGAGCGCAGGTGACCGTTAGCGCCTGGAGGCCTCGGGTGATCACATCGATCTGATCGTCGATCAGTTCATCCTTGGCCAGCAATTTTCCCAAAGTCAAAAATCCCAAAGCCGCCAGTTCACGGTTGTCCTCTCCGAGATCCAACTGGTCGGCCGCAATTTGCTCCAAAATGAATTGGTCGTACGGTTTGTCTTCGTTGAAGGCTTCTATCACGTAGTCTCGATACGTGTGAGCATAGGAATAGCGGTTTCCATCCCTGAAGTTGGGCCTCCCTTTGGTATCGGCGTAACGCGCCACGTCGAGCCAGTGTCTGGCCCAGCGCTCGCCGTAAGCAGGCGATGCAAGGAGGCGCTCGACCACTTTCTCATAGGCTTCCTGTGATTCATCGGCTAAAAAGGATTGCACCTCTGCGAAGGTCGGCGGCAGGCCGGTCAGATCGTAAGTTACTCGACGTAAAAGGCTGCGCTTGTCGGCAGGACCATTGGGGGCGAGGCCGCGTATTTTAAGGTTATTTAGAATAAAAGAATCCACTTCATTGCCCAACTTCACCTCGATTGAGGGAACTTCGGGCTTTTTCAAAGGAACAAAGGCCCAGTGAGTGTCCGCGACCGCCATATTGTAGGCGGGAATCAACGGTTCAGTCGACGAGGAATAGGCGGACAGGCCTGAAATCGTCCAACTGAGGGCCACCAGCCAGGATTTGGTTCTCCTCCTCATTTGACTAGGCGATCAGATTATGAATGACATCACCGTGTACATCAGTCAGTCGGAAATCCCGTCCTGCGTAACGGAAAGTAAACTTTTCATGATCGAATCCCATCAGGTGGAGGATCGTTGCCTGCAGGTCATGCACGTGGACGCGGTTTTCGACCGCGGCAAATCCAAATTCATCGGTAGCGCCGTGAACGTAACCTCCGCGAACACCACCACCGGCCATCCACATGCTGAAGCCATAGTTGTTGTGGTCACGACCGTTCACTTTGCCCTGGTTGGCCCCGGGAACCGAGAGTTCCACCACCGGTGTCCGTCCGAACTCACCACCCCAAATGACCAGCGTGTCATCAAGGAGACCGCGCATTTTCAAATCTTTCAGTAGAGCGGCGATTGGCTTGTCGCACTCTGCGCACAACTTGCGGTGATTGAGTTCCAAATCATCGTGATTGTCCCAAGGTTGGCGGAACCCGGTCCAGACCTGCACAAAACGCACGCCGCGTTCGGCCAGCCGCCGGGCAATTAATATCTGCCGGGCCTGGAGCCCTTCTCCGTACATCTCGCGGATGTATTTGGGTTCTTTGGAAATATCGAAGGCATCGGTTGCTTCCATTTGCATCCGATAGGCCAATTCAAAAGACTGCACGCGCGCACTGAAGCGATCGTCACCTGAGCGCTGAGCGCCATGGAAACGGTTTAACTTATTAATGAGATCGAGTTGCTGCCGCTGAGTACCGTAGTCGGTATGGTGATTTTGGATATTTTCCAGAAGCTTGTCCACAGCCTCATGTTTTGTGTCGATGTAGGTGCCTTGGAAGGCGCCGGGTAGAAAGGCATTTTGCCAGTTGGCTGAATCTCCCACTGGATAGCCATTGGGACACATGACCACAAAGCCCGGAAGATTCTGGTTTTCATTTCCCAATCCGAAGGTCAACCGCGAGCCCATGCTGGGCCTGGCCAAGCGGGCATCCCCGCAATTGAGAAGCAACAAAGACGGTTCGTGGTTGGGGACGTTGGTATACATCGAGCGAATCAAACAAATGTCGTCGATGCATTCGCCCACATGAGGAAATAGTTCACTGACCTCGGTGCCGCTTTCTCCATAAGGTTTGAATTTGAAGGGGGAGCCAAAGGCTGCTCCGGTCGTCCGTTCGGTTTTCAGAGTAACCGGTAAAGCTTTGCCGTGCCATTTGTTCAGCAGGGGCTTGGGGTCAAAAGTATCGACTTGGGAAGGCCCTCCATTGGCAAAGATATGGATGATGCGCTTGGCCTTTGCCGGGAAGTGGGGAGCTCTTGTATCGAGAGGCGCAATCAGGCCCGAATCCCCGGCGGCAGCTTGTGTTCCGAACAGGGACCCCAGGCTCAAGGCTCCAAAACCCATACCACAACGGTTCAAAAATTCACGTCGCGTATAGGCAAAATCCTGGTCGGGATGGTAATTCACGGCTAATCCTCAAATTCAGAGGTATGTTTAATGGAATATTTCACAATAGTAAATTTTTTTTGCTTGGCAAGCCCCGGATAGAGTCCTCAAGACCGCATCTTCATCCCTCATCCCTCAGGGGATTAAACTGTCTCAAGGGTTCAATACGCCTTCAGTCTGCTCGCAATTTTTAATCTCCTAAAATGGATATTTATTCCTTGACTCCGTCCTTCTCACGCATTACAGCCTATATCCAATTCTATTGCCACTGCATTGCTTTACTTCAATTTCCCGTCCTATACCGACTTAGAATAGGATCGATCAAATGAGCATTCCCTCCACACTCTCCGGCTTGAAACGTCATTTTGGCAATGATGAAGACCGCGGGCGGGAAATTAGACTGCTGGTGGCCAAACGTAGTGGTTGGCGTATCAGGCCCTTCATCAAACGACCGGATCGTATGGTGGGTCGGTTGTTTTTCATCTTTCTCGGATAGGCCGAAGTTTTTCAAGGCCTTTTTTTTCCAAACCCAAAACGATAACACACTGAAATGAGACATCAAAAAGACAGACTACTCTACATTTTAACCGGTTTGCTGACCCTTGGTATAGCTGGCACGGTTTCTCCGGTGTTCGCTCAGGATTCCGAAGACGATGAGGACATATACACCATTTCTCCCTTCACCATAGTCGAGGAGGAGGGCGTTGGCTATCTGGCGCGGTCCTCCCTGGCTGGAACCCGCTTAAACACTCCCTTGAGAGATATCGCTGCCACCGTCAGCGTTATCACGCAAGAATTCTTGGAAGATACCGGTTCCTCGGACCTGCAAGAACTGCTCGTTTACACGACAGGCACGGAAATCGTAGGAATTGGCGGCAACTTTGCCAATCCGGACAGCACCAACGTGGTCTCGGGTGTTCAGGAGCAAAATTATAGAGATCCGATTCGCAGTACCCGGGTGCGGGGACTTGCTGCGGCTGACCTGACCCGGAATTACTTTTCGACGATCATCGCCATGGATTCCTACAACACCAGTCGTGTGGTTATCAACCGCGGGGCGAATGCGACTCTCTTTGGCTTGGGAAGTCCGGCTGGTATTATCAACAATCAGACTATCATTCCGCTTTTTACAGATCACGGGGAAGTTTCCTTTCAAGTCGGAAGTTATGACTCGCATCGGTCGGAACTCGATGTTGAGAGGGTGCTCATCGAAGACAAACTGTCCCTTCGGGTTGCAATCTTGAATGAGGAAAAATTCTACCAGCAGGATCCTGCTTTCGAGCACGACAAACGGATTTACGCCGTAACCGAATGGCGTCCACTTGAGAACACCATCCTCCGTGCATCTTTCGAGTCGGGTTCCATCACGGCCAACCGGCCTCGTACGCTGCCTCCGCAGGATTTGGTCAGTAACTGGTTCCTTCCAGGTCCGGAGGGCACTCCCAAGCCAACGCATAATCCCTGGGAAGGAAACGGCACCAATTACAAACGCCCGGGTTCTTATATCCCGGATGACCCATCGACGCCCGATGTCATTGAATGGAGAAATCCGTCCCTCCCCAATTATTTTGGTTTCGGAGGCTATACTTTTGAACCCGTTCTTGTTTATTCCAGCCCCAATCTTGCCGTCCCTGACGGGTCGGGGCTCGGGGTCCAAGGCACGGTGTTTATTCAGCCTGGAGGAAATCGAGGAAGAGACTTTTCCAATGGAGCCATTGCCCAGTCTTTTGCCACCATGCGGGGAACGGCGGAGAATTTGGGAACAATTACTGAATTCAAGCCGGATGTCCTGGACCAGAACGGTAATTCCAAAGCGGCTACGAGAGGTTTCTATACCAACGCGGTGGTCCAGGATACGTGTTTCTTTGATTTCCGAAATCTGCTCATCGACGGGCCCAACAAGAGTGAGCTGGAGTGGTTCGATTCGTTCAATCTCTCACTGGAGCAAACCTGGTTGGACGGAAATGCCGGCGTGTCCTATCAAATGAACAAGGAGGACTACCGAAGCGACTTTGACGCGAAGTTGTCTATCGGATCCCGATTCCAGGGTTTGGGCATCGATCTGAATACCCATACCCGATGGGGAGATCCCAATCCCAATTTCGGGCGCGTATGGATTTCCGGAAGCCGAGGTTTCATCAATACCACGGACCAGACTCTGGAAAACCACCGTGTCACCGGTTTCTACAAGTTTGATTTCGAGGATCTCGATGATAATGGCGGTTGGCTGGGCAAAATTCTCGGCAGTCACACCATCACCGGTCTCTGGGAAGATGCGAATGACAATTCCAAGTCGATTGCCTACTATCAGCCGGTTTTCGATGCCAGGTTTCGAGCCATTGGCGATGGTGCCCGTCCAAATGTGTCTCCACCTCAGCTCTTTCCGGTAGGTTTCTATGCACTGGCCAACCTTGTTTATGTGTCCGATAGCCTCGCCAATGCCTCCAGTTCTGCCGGCGCCAATATATCCAATTGGAAAACCAAATTTGACTTTCAGGACGAGTACACACTCCGTTATCTCGATTACCCTTCCGGATCCTATAAGGACGGTACTTTCGGAGTCAAAGAACGCGTTGCCGGGTCGCCATCTCAAAATAACAATACGGTCAAGCAGGATATCAATATCGACAGTAAGGCCCTCATATTACAGAGCCGCTTTCTTGGGGATCACATTGTAGCCAACTATGGCTACCGCGAGGATGACGTGGAGGTATTTACCAACGACGCTGCCCCTCTCAATGAGGATGGCAGTAGAAATGTCACCGATAGCGCCTGGACGTTGCCTACTTCACCTACTTTCGGGTCCTCGACCGATGCGACCAATTGGGGTGTCGTGCTACACGTGCCGGACGAATGGATGGCAAGCTTGGGAGGATTGGGGCTGAGTTTTCACTATGCTGCATCCGAAAACGGGCAGATTGGTGTAGAACGGATCAACCTGAGAGGGGAGAATCTTCCGCCTGTAAGTGGGGAAACTACCGAATACGGTGTGACCATCGAGGTCAATGACTGGCTCAGCATCCGCTACAACGAGTACGAGACCCTTCAGCTCAATGAGACCAGCATTGGCTTAACCCAAAGTTTCAGGCCTCTGATCCAGCTTTACGCCGACTATACCAGCCCAACGCAACGGCAGGAGATCGTTGATTTAGTGAAATCGCAACCGGAATCATGGCCATTGGCTGCCGGTAATCCAGAAGAATTTCTCAACTTCATGCCGTTTGATACACCTTTGGGACAAGAGGTTAAGGCCACGGTAAACTCCCGTCTGGATGCAAATGGATTCAACACTGATAACATCCCCGCCGGTTTTGCCGTAACCAGCGACTTGTTGTCGGAAGGTAAGGAAATCGAAGCGGTAGCCAATATAACCAACAATTGGCGGGTTATGATCAATATTGCACAACAGGAGGTTGCTGCCACAAATTCAGGCCCCTTGTTTAGACAATGGATCGATTCTGAAGTGAATCCAAATTTGGCACAATATGGTGATTTCCCAACGAGCGGTACCGGTACTGAGACGATCAATAACTGGCTTACCCGAAATGCCATTGTAGCCATCAACCGAGAGCTTGCCCAGGATGGTGCGAAAAGGACTAACGAAATCCGCGAGTGGCGCTGGAACCTGGTGACCAATTACGCTTTCGACCAGGATTCCACCTTGGCCGGTTGGAATGTCGGGGGCGCCTACCGCTGGCAGGATGAAGTCGGCATCGGACGGCCCATTATCGTTGTGGACGGCGCCTTCTCTCCCGACTTGGCCAATCCTTGGTTCGGTCCCACCGAAGACAGGCTTGACGCCTGGATAGGTTGGGAGTCCGAGGTGAGCACATTCCTGGGTGACCGTAACATCTTCAGGGTTCAGCTCAATGTGCGCAACGCGTTGGACAAAACGGATCCGATTCCGGTGGTGGCCGATCCTGATGGAGGCATTCCCGTAATCCGCATTCCGGACGAACGCACCTTCGAATTGCGCGCTTCGCTCCGGTTTTAATTGATCCAGGATTTTAATTCACAAGCCGGGGAGTCAGAAATGATTCCTCGGCTTTTTCAGATTCGTAACGAGTAAATGAAGATCGAGCGTTGGTGTGGGCTTTGCCCAATAGAAGATTCATGCGCCACACCAGGTAAGCGAACCATAAAATGGCAGGGAACGATTTAGTCATAACATTGCTTAGCTGTGTGGTTTTCATGGCATTGGTCGCCTGGATTTCCTATCTGAAAACACGGGGCGAAGTGAGTACCCGTGATGGCTACTTCCTTGCGGGCAGGGGATTGGGCGCCGTCTTTATTGCTGGCTCCATGTTGCTTACCAACCTGTCTGCCGAGCAGCTCATCGGACTGAACGGTTCGGCCTACGGATTTAATCTCAGCAGTATGGGTTGGGAGGTGACTGCGGCAGTTGCCACCATTGCAATGGCATTTATTTTCCTGCCGCGATACGTTGCAGGCGCGTTCAGTACCCTCCCACAATTCCTCAACGACCGGTTCGATGGCAGCGTACGGCGCATGTCAGTAATTTTGTTTATGGTCGGCTATGGACTGGTGACCATTCCCTCGGTTCTTTACTCGGGTTCCATTGCCGTCTTGCGTTTATTCGATGTGCCTGAGCTGCTCAACATCAGTTACAGTCAGGGGCTGATCCTGACGATTGTCGGGGTCGGCAGCATTGGCGCTCTTTACGCAATATTCGGAGGTCTCAAGGCGGTGGCGGTTTCCGATACCCTGAATGGCGTGGGTCTCCTGATTGTAGGTATTGCCGTTCCCATTCTAGGATTGGCTGCCCTCGGTCAGGGAAGCATAGCGGAAGGTCTTTCCATCATCACCACAAGCGATACCCATAAGCTGAACGCAATTGGTAGTTCTACTGATCCTACGCCTTTCGGGACCTTGTTCACCGGAATGGTTTTTGCCAACTTGTTCTATTGGTGTACGAATCAATACCTGATTCAACGCACGCTGGGTGCCAAGAACCTGGCAGAAGGTCAAAAAGGGGTATTGTTTTCCGGCTTCTTCAAAGTGTTGGTGCCCTTTTTGATGATGATTCCCGGAGTAATCGCCTTTCATCTCTATGGCCCGGGCTTGCAAACGATCGATCTGGCTTACCCTCAATTGATCCGCGATGTCCTGCCGGTGTATGCCACAGGATTTTTTCTGGCTGTTTTGCTGGGGGCGGTGTTCAGCTCGTTCAACTCGTTGTTGAACAGTGCAGCGACTCTCTTCTGCCTCGATGTCTATGGCCCGATGAAAAAAGAAGCAGTGAGCGATGCGCAGATGTTACGTGTCGCTAAGATTGCCAGTGTGGTCATCGCCCTTTTTTCCTTTATTGTGGCTCCACTGCTGCAGTTCGCCCCGGACGGACTCTGGCAGATTATCCGCATTTTCACCGGCTTCTATAACATACCGGTCGTTACCATTGTTCTGGTGGGACTGTTTACCAAACGAGTCCCGCCACTTGCAGCCAAGATAGTAATAATAATCCATGTCATCGCTTACGGTCTGGCCAAGTTTGAGCTTTTCGACGTGATCACGATTCATTTCCTGCACCTTTATGCCATATTATTCTTTATTGAAGTGGGCATCATGTTGGTGACCGGGTATCTGCGGCCGACAAAA
>JAABVD010000016.1:27823-45207 GCA_014529615.1 Opitutia bacterium | reverse complement strand
TGATGGAGTGATGGAGTGATGGAGTGATGGAGTGATGGAGTGATGGCACAAAAGGGGTAAAAAGGCGAGAGGGCAGAGAATTAGGAATTGAATAGAGATTCTGAGATACCGAGATGCTGAGAGGAGAGGATTAACCACGGATGGCCTTACAATCTTAATCTTGATCGTGATCTTGGTCGTGATCTTGGTCGTGATCGAAAAACCAACGAAGTGGAGAAGGCACAAGGGGGAGAGCGGGTTTTCTTACCCGCTAAATACAGATAATGGCGGACAGGAATGTCCGCCCTCCTATTTCATTTCTCATGCAGGTCAACCGGTGAGGCAGGAATTACGAGGCTACAGAAGTTCGGCTGCGAGGCCGAAGCGGAGATTGTGAAAGGTATGAAAAAACCTGTTTACCCCGGCCCATTGTCCCAAGGTGATCAGTATCAGTAGAGAGACGGGAAAAACGTCGGCCCGATTGAGGGGCAGATTGGGGATGCGCAGGCGCTGGTCCAGGTGAAATTGGCGCACCTCCTGAAAGACCGATTGCAAGCCCTCCAGGGTCATGTAAGGGCTGGATTCTTCCAGTTTCCGACCCATCCGGCCGCCCAATATTGCCCGTACCGTGGTAAAGGTTCCCCCCGTGCCCACTCCGAGGACCGCTTTCTCATTGTCCAGGGCGAAGGGTAGGACCCTTACCCGCTGCAAGACTTCCTTTCGCACCAGATCCGCTTCCGAGTCGGATAGGGGAGAACTGGGGTCGGATAAGAGGGATTCCATAATCCGAACCCCTCCCAGGGGAAGGCTCCCGGCCATGCGGACCCGCCCCTCGACGATATGAATGCACTCCACGCTCCCCCCACCCAAATCGAAAATGACAATCTCTTTTTCCCCCTTGAGATGGGGATCGGTCAAAATGCCTTTGGCAATCAGTTCTGCCTCCCTGTCCCCGGAAATCACTTCCAAAGTTATCCCGGTGATATCGCGGATGATCCCGATAAATTCATCCCGATTGCGGGCATCGCGCACGGCGCTGGTGGCCACGATGTGGATGTGCCCGGGGTTGAAGGGAACCATTTTCTGAAAGAGAACGTTTACCGCCTCGGCGGCCCGATGCATATTGTGCTTCCTGAGAACCGGTTTTGCATTGCCGATACCCGTTCCGATCCGGGTCTCGCAGGTTTGTTCGGCCAGCATCTGCAGGGAATGCCCCTTTTTTTGAAGGACCAGCATCTTTATGGTATTGCTGCCGATATCGATTGCGCCTGCGACGCGGGTGGGGGCAGAGGGGCTCATAGGCGCTACAAAACGAAGCTGGCCGGGGCAATGATGACGACAAATTCGCCCTTGCGGGAACCGCGCGCCAACAACCCCACCAATTGTGCGGCCGGGCCGGTGAGAATGGGTTCGTGCAACTTGGTCAATTCCCGCGCCACGCAGAGCACGCGATCAGGTCCCAAGATTTCAGACACTTCCGAGAGAAGCTTTTCGATGCGGTGGGTGGATTCGAACAGAATTTGGGTTTGTTCGGAATCGCGGTTATTTTCCAAAAACCGCCGGCGGGCGGCCGCTTTGGGCGGCAAGAACCCGACGAAAGTGAACGCGTTGCTGGGGAGTCCCGAGGCGGACAGGGCGGACAAGGATGCCGAGGGGCCGGGAATGGGAGATACGGGGAGATCCCGCCTTTTACACTCCCGAACGAGACGAAACCCCGGGTCGCTCACGGTGGGGGTGCCGGCGTCTGAAATTAGGGCGATGGCCTGTCCTCTCTCGATTTTATCAGCCAGAATGCCCGCTTGTCTGCGCTCGTTATGCTCGTGATAAGGGATGAGGTTTTTCTCAATGCCGTAGCGATTGAGCAACCGGGAACTGATTCTCTTATCTTCACAGGCAATGGCGTCGCAGGATCTCAGCACTTCGAGGGCTCGGAAGGATAGATCGGCCAGATTTCCTATGGGAGTAGCCACGACGTAAAGCCCGGCAGACAAAGGTGATCCACTTTCCGTGGGTTCGTCCATGCCGGGGGAAGATGTCGAATGGCAAAATCAGGTGCCTGGATTGCCCACACCGGGGAGCTGCTGCTCCCAATTGGCCGGCCTGCTCCAGGGAATGGAAGTATCGTAGGGACTTTTTTCCCCGCAACCGGCGAAGAGCATGACACCTGAAGCAACCATGAAAAATGCAATTAGGATTCGAATAATTTTCATCGGTTTTTTGGGTTAGTGGATATGAGCCATATCGCCTGCATGGATGTCAGGAACATTCAGATTATCCCCAGTATTGGTCGAAGTCAGGATCTGGGCAATACTGAAATCTTCGGTAATATGGGTGAGATGGACCAGTCCCACAGCCCTTTGATTGCGGGTCAGGACCAGGCTTTGACCTTGCCCGGCGCCCTTGGCCCGACCGTAGTCCAGCACTACGAAGGAACCGCCCGGGCCAACCCGGATTATTTCCCCGACAGGTTGGGCGAACCGGGTTTGGAGAATAGCGGCCGGGTCGGAAGGAAGGGCTCGAGAAGGTTCGATGCCGGATAAGGAAACCTTGGGAGGGCTTTTTTTCAGGGTAGTATTTTCTGCTTCCAGTTCGAGAACGCGGGATTGAAGCCGGGCCTGCCTTTCCTGCCAATCGGGTGGGGAAGCGCTGGCCCGCAAGGTATTGATTTGGAGGTTGAGCAAGCGGTTGCTCTCCCCCAGTTTCCGGATTTCCTCACTTTGGGAGGCTTTCGCAGATCCAGCTTGCGCAATCTTTTCGGACAACGACTCGACCCGCTGCTTGAAGTCCGAGGCCTTGGCAGCTTCCTCCTCGGCCAAACGCTGTTGAAGGGCGGTTTCTTCCCGGGCGGTGACAATGCGGGATTCCAATTCCACCGCCTCCAATATTTTTTCCTGCAAGGCGCTTCGGGACAGAATCAGGTTATTTTCGATATCCCGCATTTGGTTCCTCAAGGTGAAGTAAAGGGCCCCCGAACCCGTCACGGTCAAAAGGGCGACAAGAGAAAGAATGAATTTGCGGCGCATGCGGACTAACAGAGGGTGAATCTGGTCTCCAGCCCGGTCCCCCGGCTGAAAATGCCCCGGGAAGGATTGGCTGCGAGGTGTTCGAGCAATTTAAAAATCGTTTCGGTTTCGTCTTGGCAACCCAAACCCAGCGCAACCTCTTCGGCTGAGTGGGAGGATTCGGGGTGGGCTGTCAGGAATTGCACCACTTTTTTTTGCAGTTCAAGAATTTGGGAGGCGGCCTGCTTGCCCGCTTCAACGCCAGGTTGATGGTAAGCGTTGATATGGATCAGGGAGGCATAAAATCCCACAGCTCGTTCGTAGAGCGCGATGAGCAGGCCGATCGCAAACGGGCTGACTTCGTCAATGGTGATGGTTATGGATTGCCGCTGTTTACGGTACAGGGCGGAGCGGGTGCCCAGCAGAAAGCTGTTGAGGTAATCTCCTGAGGTAATACCGGGTTCGACTTTCAAGTCCGGGAGATGACGATCCTTCAGAACCTGGATGAAGGTGACGAAAAAGTTGTGGACCCCATCACGCAATTGCTGCAGGTAAGCGTGCTGGTCGGTGGACCCTTTGTTGCCATAGACGGCTATTCCCTGGTTAACCGTATCGCCCTCCAGGTCGAGTTCCTTTCCCAGGGATTCCATCAGGAGTTGCTGCAAATATTTGGCAAACAGTTGCAAGCGGTCTTTGTATGGCAAAATGACCATGTCCTTTGCCCCTTTCCCCTCGGTGGCGTGGTACCACATGAGGGCCAGAAGAGCAGCCGGGTTTTGTCGGGTGCTGGTGGTGCGGGTAGAGATATCCATGTTGGCGGCTCCGGCCAAAAGGCGCTCGATATCGATTCCCTGGAGGGCGGCGGGAATGAGCCCTACGGCGGAGGTTTGGCTGGTTCGGCCACCGACCCAGTCCCATAAGGGGAATCGTTCCACCCATCCTTCAGCCGAGGCCAGTCGGTCGAGTTTGGAACCGCCTTCGGTTATGGCCAGGGCATGCCGGGAGAAATCCAGGTTGTCCCCCGCGTAAGCGCGTTTGGCTTCCAGCATGCCATTGCGGGTTTCCGCGGTTCCGCCAGACTTGGAAATAATTACGCACAGGGTACGACCCAGTACCCCATCGAGTTCCGCAAAGACCCGATCCATTCCGTCCGGGTCGGTGTTGTCAAGAAAATGGACCGCGAGACGGTCGCGTTTGGGATGGCCCAATGCGTTGCTCACCAGTTGAGGGCCCAGGGCGGAGCCGCCAATTCCGACAACCAACAGGTTTTGGAACGACCCGGATTGGCCCGCGATTTCCCCGCCATGAACCCGGTTCGCAAAATGGTGTATATTCCGAAGGTTTTGGCTGATTTCACGGGTGATTTCCTCTGAAGGAGCCAACTCGGGAGCGCGCAGCCAGTAGTGCCCAACCATGCGGTTTTCGTCAGGATTGGCCCTGGCCCCCCCTTCCAGGTCGGCCATAGCCCGGTAGGCGGCCTGGATTTTTGGTTCCATTGTATTGAGAAATCCATCATCGAAACACATACGGCTGATATCCAGGGAGAACCCCATGGATGCGTTGTGATAGTAATATTGTTTATAGCGGGACCAACTCACGACTGTCCGGGGAAAAATTCGGGGAAGGCTTTTGGATTCAGAGATCCTTGTCCGTAACCGCTCCAAACGATGCCGAAGTAACTGTTTTTGCATACTTGGCCAAAACACCCCTTTTTTCCGGGCACCCGGAAGGCTCGTAATTTCTCAATCTGTCCTTCAGTTCCTCATCCGGAATGAGGAGCCGGATGGTGTTTTTGACCGCGTCTATCTCGATTTCATCACCATTCCGGACCACCCCGATAGGCCCTCCTACGGCGGCTTCCGGGGTGATATGGCCGACGTCAAAACCGTGGCTTCCGCCGGAGAAGCGACCATCGGTAATGAGAGCGACGTCCATAATGAGGCCACGGCCGGCCACGGCGGAGGTCGGCGAGAGCATTTCCCGCATTCCCGGGCCGCCTACCGGACCTTCGTTGCGTATCACCACAATGTTTCCCTTTTCGATATCCCCTCGCAGAATGCCTTGCAGGGCTTCTTCCTCACCTTCGTAAACTTTGGCCGGGCCTTTGAAATAGAGACCTTCCTTGCCCGTGATCTTACCCACGGCCCCGGTGGGGGCGAGATTGCCCTTGAGAATGCGTAGATGGCTTTCATTTTTTATCGGGTTGCCCCAGTCACGGACAATGTCCTGCCCGTCCGGGTAGGGGGCGACGTCTCGCAAGGTTTCCGCCAAGGTGCGGCCCGATACGGTCAAACAATCGCCATGTAACCGACCCCGATCGAGCAAGGTTTTCATCAAGGGGCGGATTCCACCAATATCGACCAATTCCGACATGGTATGGGGACCAAACGGCTTCACGTCGCATAGAAGAGGCACGCGCGCTCCGATTTCCCTGAAGTCGTCGATGGTCAAATCGACTTCGGCGGCATGGGCCATGGCCAAGAGGTGGAGGACCAGGTTGGTGGAACCTCCCAGGGCTATGCAGGTTGTAATGGCGTTTTCAAAGGCCTTGCGCGTCATGATTTGGCGGGGTTTTATCCCCTTCCGAACCAGATTTACCACCGCTACCCCGGCGTCGTAGCAATCCATCATTTTGGCGTCGGAAACGGCCGCTTGGGCGGAACTGTCGGGCAGGCTCATTCCCAGGGCTTCGATGGCGGAAGCCATGGTGTTGGCCGTGTACATACCTCCGCAGGAACCGGGGCCCGGTATGGCGCAGGTTTCGATCTGTTTGAGTTCGGCGTCATCAATTTCACCGCGGGCGTGTCTTCCCACTGCTTCGAAAATGCTGACGATATCGACGGGTTTCTCCTTGTGGATTCCGGGCATGATGGTGCCCCCGTAAACGAAAACGGCGGGCCGGTTGAGGCGCGCGATGGCCATCATGCAGGCGGGCATATTCTTATCGCAGCCACCAATGGCCACCAACCCGTCCATGCCCTCCGCCGCTACGACGGTTTCAATGGAATCGGCAATGACTTCCCTCGAAACCAGGGAGTAACGCATGCCCTTGGTGCCCATGGATATGCCGTCGGACACGGTGATGGTATTGAACTCCACTCCTTTGCCACCGGCGTCGTCGGCGCCGCGGCACGATCTCCTGGCCAAACCATCGATGTGCATATTGCAAGGCGTGACCATGCTCCAGGTGGAGGCGATTCCGATCTGGGGCTTCACGAAATCTTCATCCTCGAAACCGACCGCTCGCAGCATGGAGCGATTGGGAGCGCGGTGATCTCCATCGACCACCACGGAGGAATGTTGGCGCGGATTGTGACTGGAATCTGAAGGGATCAAAGTGAGATGAGAGTTTGGTTCGAAATGCCTTTGACCTGCGATACACCTCTCGCTAGGAATCGGGCACTTTCGAAAATTTTATTTTAAACTACAACCCAAAAGAGGAAACATTGGAGGGTCCCAGGTATCATGTCGGAAGTCGCTATCAAGTTTGAACTGACAAAAGTTTTGGAAGCGTTACTGTTTTCCACCTCGGAGCCGCTCAGCATAAAGGAAATTCAAGCGGTATTTGCCCGCTTTCACGACCGAGCGGAAAAAATGGGGAGTCCTTCGATCTCCGAATTCGAGGCCGCCGGTTTGGCTGCGGCGGAGGCACCCTTTCCACAGGAATTGATCGACGAGGTGCCAGCTCTGGTCACTGGCGCCCGGATTCGGGATGTATTGGAAAAAATCAAGAGCCGGCTGGCGGAAGCGTCATCGCCTTATCAGATACAGGAGACCAGCCAGGGATTCAGGGTAGTGATTACTCCGGAATACGGGTTCTGGGTGCGTTTGTTGCGGGAAGACGCCAAACCGGTACGGCTCAGTCAGGCCGCTTTGGAGACATTGGCCATCATTGCCTATCGCCAGCCCGTTACCCGCAGTGAAATGGAATCGATCCGAGGGGTGAAGGTAGATAGTGTATTGCAACGTCTTATCGAATTTGAATTGGTATATGCCATGGGAAGGGCGGAATTGCCGGGCCGACCGGTGCAGTTTGGGACGACGGACAAGTTTCTGGAGTTCTCCGGAGTGAGGGGACTCGACGATCTCCCCAGCACCGATGTGCTCTCTCCCGAACAGTTGGACGAATGGATCAGCAAGGCCAACGAGCCCGTGCAATTGGGGGACGCGGATGTGGGGCTGCCATCGAACGACTCATTCAACCTGGAAAACCAACGGGCTCAAATCAAGACGGAGGAGGGCCAGGAAGAACTGAATTTGGAGACCGAGGAAAGCCCGATTTACGAAATGGAGGAATTGTTGCGCCGAGAAAAGAGACAAACAGAGAACCGAAAGGATGATCCTGCCGGCTGATATGGGTTATTAAACCATGGGTTTGGAAGAACATAGAAAGCGAATCGACGAACTGGATGAAGAAATCATCCGGCTCATCAACGAACGCACACGCATAGCGGTGGAAATCGGCAAGCAGAAATTGGCCGTGGGAAAGACGGTTTTCGATCCCAGACGCGAGGCTCAGGTCTTCCGCAAGGTCCTGAGTTTGAACGAGGGACCCCTTAAGGATGAAGCGCTCAAAGGGATTTACAGGGAAATTATTTCGGGGAATTACGCCCTGCAACAGACCGTGAGAATCGCATACTTGGGACCAGCCGCCACCTTCTCCCATGAAGCTGCTTTGAAACAGTTTGGGAACAGCATGGTATACGTGCCGATGTCTTCCATTAACGATGTATTTGCGGAAGTGCACAAGGGAGAGGTCGATTACGGGGTCATACCCATTGAAAATTCGGCCGAAGGCGTAGTTTTCCAGTCCTTGCACTCGTTCGATATCCTGGTCGGTTCGGATCTGAAAATTGTTTCCCAAGTTTATCTACCCATTATCCTCAACCTTATTTCCAATTCCCCCTTGGAAGAAATCGAGCGGGTCTATTCCAAGGATCAGGCCATTGCCCAGTGCAGGGGTTGGTTGAGGCGTCATGTATCCCGGGCGGAAAGGGTGGAGGCATCCTCGACTTCGGAAGCGGTGCGCATTGCCGCGGCAGAGGAGGGTTCCGCCGCTATAGCCAGCGCCCAGGCGGCTAAGGAATTTGGCCTGCCCATCATAGGTGAAAGCATTCAGGACATGAATAACAATGTGACGCGTTTTCTTGTGATCGGCCGCAAGGACAATAGCGCCGGACCCGTTGGGGAGGGAAACGACAAGACCAGTTTCGTCCTATCCATACCGGACAAGCCGGGAGCCCTTCAAAAATGCCTGCAACCCTTCAGTGACCGCAATATCAACCTGGTGAAAATTGAATCCCGCCCGTCGCGGATGAAAGCCTGGGAGTACTGGTTTTTCGTCGATGTAATCGGTCATATTGAAGACGGGCAGATCCAGGAGGTTTACCGGGAGCTTCAAGAAATTTGCCCCATGGTAAAGTGGCTCGGCAGTTATCCCAATATACCCTGAGGATGATGCTGTATCCCCTCCCATATTTTCCCTTTCCAGCTGAGGAGGACAAAACCTCAATTAACAAGACTTACGGTTCATCATGGTTAATTCGGATATTCTTCGCATCGGAGTGATTGGCGCCGGGGCCAACACCAAGCTGAGGCACCTTCCCGGTTTTCAGGAAATCGACGGGGTGGAAGTCAAAACGGTCTGTAACAGGTCGGAACCCTCCTCCCGATCAGTGGCGAGGGAATTTGGCATTCCCAACACGGCATCCGACTGGCGGGAGGTGATAACGGACCCGGAAATTGATGCCATCATGATCGGCACCTGGCCCAATTTGCATGCCGCAGCCACCATCTCCGGCCTGAAAGCGGGCAAGCACGTCCTCACCGAGGCTCGAATGGCCCTCAACCTGAAAGAAGCCGAAGCAATGCTGGCCGCCTCCCTGGAATCGCCCCGGTTGGTGGCGCAAATCGTGCCCTCCCCGTTTTCCCTGGGATTTGACAAGACCATCAGGCGGATGATCGAAGCGGGAGATTTGGGGGAACTCCATGAACTATTTGTCGAATTCAGCAACGGGGTCTTTGTCGACCCCCAAGGGCCTTATACCTGGCGGCAGGATTTCCAAAAAAGTGGGGTAAACACCTTGTTTTCAGGTATCATGCACGAGGCGGTTCTGCGATGGGTCCAATCGGATCCGGAATGGGTAATTGCCGATGGACTCGTTGGAACCAGAGCCCGAATGGATCCGGAAACGGGGGAATACGCCACCGTATTGATCCCCGAGGCGCTCAGTATTCTGGCCCGGTATCCCCAAGGATTCAAAGCGACCTATCAGTTTTCGGGGCTGGCCTCGGGGGTAGTAAGAAGCGAGGCGCGCCTGTCGGGGTCCGCAGGAGCTCTCTACCTCGATCTGGCAAAGCAGGAGCTGTATTTCAGCGCGAGGGGCTCCGATGCCTATGACAAAGTGGATATTTCCGCAGAAGACAAAGGAAGTTGGCGGGTTGAAGCCGATTTCATCGACTCCATTCGCGAGGGTAAACCGGTAACCTTGACCGATTTCGAGAGCGGGGTGCGTTACATGCGCTTCAGTCAGGCCGTCTGGGATTCATGGACGGACGGAAGCAAGAAAGTGTGGCTGTAATCCGTGGTCAAGCCAGACCTAGACGTCCCTTCAGGTTGTGGGAGGAATGATACTGACTTTGCGGTGGGGCTTGTCGAATTTCACCCGGCCTTCGGTCAGGGCAAACAAAGTGAAGTCGCGGCCCATGCCCATATTTTTGCCCGGGCGGTACTTGGTGCCTCGCTGACGCATGACAATGTTTCCCGGGATGACGTATTCTCCGGTGTACTTTTTGACCCCCAGCATTTTGGGATTGCTGTCGCGGCCGTTCTTGGAGGTGCCTTGTCCTTTTTTATGAGGCATGGTCAGGGGGATGAAATGGTTTCGATTTTGATGACAGAAATTTCCTGGCGATGGCCGCGTTTTCGTTCGTAGCCTTTGCGCCTTTTCTTTTTGTAAACGATTACTTTTTTGCCGCGTTTGTTCTCCAGAATTTTTGCTGAGACTTGGGCTCCTTCCACCAGCGGGTTGCCAAACACGGTTTCGTCCCCTTCACCGACCGCGAGGACCTCATTGATTTCAACGGAGGAACCGGCTTGGCTTTCCGGGTATCGATTGACCGTGAGGATATCTCCTTCCGTCACGGTGAACTGTCGGCCCTGGGTTCGTATGGTTGCCTTCATATGGAAAAACGCATAAGGGTTTACTTCCCCGCAAAAAAATCAAGGGTTTTTCTGGGTTAATAATTTTCTCATGGTCGTTAGGGCGAGGGTTCACCGCAGGCGGGTGTAGCGGTCGAGGACTGAAGGCCGCATCAGTCGGTCCAATAGGGGGCCTGACCGGCCAGACTCAGGGAAATTTCAATTTCTTCCGCCACCTTTTCCGTATTTTGGCCGGCGTTGATTTCAAAATCGGAGCGGTTGACGATAAATTTTGTCCGGAGGACCAACAGGTCTCCATCGGGACCACGCGGACCCATCCGCGCCTTGAGCTTCCCTTGCAGGAAGGTGAGGGTAGTGCTGGAGGTGATTTCCCGGGTAATTCCCTTAATGGTCAACTCTCCGGTAACATCCGCCGTGGTGATATTCCCATGGGTGCTGAGGTTGCCCAGGCTGGTGACCTTAAAAGAAATTTTCGGATACTTTTTCACCTCCATCCATTGACTGCCGTGGAGGTGCTCCTTCATCAACGGGTTGGAGACGTGCATGGAGGCGGTATCGACTTCCAGGTTTCCAGTGGTTTTGTGGGGCGCTTCCGGATCGAACTGAATCCGGCCGGACACTCCTTTGGCGTTCCCGTTGATGGCCTCGAGTTGGGCATCCAGATTGAAATTGATGGTATTGACGCCTTTGGGATCGGCGAAATCGAAGGATATCGGATCGGCCGCAAGGATGGTTCCGATCAGGAATAGACACGAGGTGAAAATTAAGCATTTCATGACCGTTCGGGGGTAATTGGAGGGGAAGGTTTACGAAGTAGAAATGAGGTGAGCCATAAGGATGCTCCCATTAAAATTCCAATAACTGGAAATTCAATACCCGGTGAAAACTTGGCCCTTGTCTCGGTGTATTCAATTTCAGTGATAAGCTCGATTCTTTTTATATCTTCGGTCGTATGAAAGAAACCCAGACGCGCTCCGCCAATCAGCCAAATCAGCAGGGCGGCTGCCGTAATGTAATAGGCAAGTTTTCGGGAAAAAGATCTCACAGCCCGAGCCATACTATAAGCCGACTGATTTTCCAAGACAACTCGATTGATCTTGGCGCGGATGGGGAAATTTCTCAAAAAGGATGGATGGTAAAATTATTACACACACGTTTTCGCGTCAGCGATATCGAGCGAACCATTGCATGGTATTGTGATAACCTGGGATACATTTGCACGAGGAGAAATGACAGGTCGCCAGCAGGCAATCGGCTCGCCTTTCTCGAATTGCCGGGAAATGAGCACGTTCTCGAGCTTTGTTATTCACCCGATTACGAGGTCAATGTCCCCGAGGATCTCATGCACACCTGCATAGGGGTGGATGACATCATCTCGTTTTGTGACGGGTTGGAGAAAAAAGGCATCGAAGTATGGCCTGAGAACTGGCGGGAAACGTTTCCCACCGGAAGAAAGATGGCTTTTTTAACCGATCCGGACGGGTATGAGGTGGAGATTCTTCAAAACGGTTCTCCCGTGTAAGGTTCAGGGCCGGTAGATCCGAAGCAGGGCGTCTGCAATATGGGAGGGCGTTTCGGCCACGGCGATTCCGGCAGCCCGCAGAGCGGCGATTTTGCTCTCTGCTGAACCGCTACGGCCCGAAACTATGGCTCCGGCGTGACCCATGCGACGCCCCGGGGGGGCGGTGGTTCCCGCGATAAACGCTGCCACTGGTTTGGTCACGTTGGCTTGAATGTAGGCGGCGGCCTCCTCCTCGGCCGATCCCCCGATTTCTCCAATCATGATGATGGCGTCGGTCTCGGGATCATCGTTAAACAATTTTATGGCTTCGGTATGGCTGGTGCCATTTATGGGGTCTCCCCCGATTCCGATACAGGTGGACTGTCCATGTCCCCGCTCAGTGAGTTGCCAAACCGCCTCGTAGGTCAAGGTTCCTGAACGCGATATAACGCCCACCCGGCCCGGCTTGTGAATATAGCCCGGCATGATACCGATTCTACACTGCTCGGGAGTTATGACCCCGGGGCAGTTGGGACCAATCAACCGGCATGGGCTTTTGGCCAGGGCAACTTTTACCAGGGCCATATCCCGGACCGGAATGCCCTCGGTTATGACGACAATGAGGGGAATTTCGGCCTCGATGGCCTCAAGGATGGAATCTGCCGCAAAAGCGGGGGGCACAAAAATTGCGGTGGCATTAACGCCTTCATTCTCCACCGCTTCCTTTACGGTGTTGAAGACGGGCACCTGGTTTCGCCAAAGCTGGCCCCCTTTGCCTGGCGTTACACCCGCCGCGACGGTGGTGCCGTAGTCCAGGGAAAGCTTGGCATGGAACCCGCCAAAGTTTCCCGTTATTCCCTGTACCAACAGGCGCGTGTCCTTGTTTACCAAAACGCTCATGATGAATCCTCCCTTACCAGATTGACGATTTTCTCGGCTGCGTCCGCCAGCGAATCTGCCGAGACCAGGCTGAGGCCGCTCCGGGCGAGGAGTTCCTGGCCAAGCTCCACATGGGTGCCTTCGAGCCGCACCACCAGAGGCACGGTAATTTCCACGCTCCGGGCTGCCGCGATGATTCCTCGGGCGATGGTGTCACACTTCATGATACCACCGAATATGTTGACCAATATGCCTTTAACTTTGGGATCGCTCAGAATTATTTTAAAAGCGGCGGTAACTTGTTCGGTGTCGGCTCCACCTCCTACATCGAGAAAATTGGCCGGTTCTCCTCCGAAATACTTGATAATATCCATGGTCGACATAGCCAGGCCGGCCCCGTTAACCAGGCAGGCTATGTTGCCATCGAGAGAGATGTAGCTGAGATTGTGTTTGGAGGCCTCGACTTCCTTTTCGTCCTCTTCATTCAAATCGCGCAAGGCGGCGATCTCGGGATGGCGGAAAAGGGCGTTATCATCGAAGCCGATCTTGGCGTCGAGAGCCACCACGGTCCCTTCACGGGTCAGAACGAGGGGATTGATTTCCACCAGGGAGGCATCCTTATCCCAAAACACTTGGTACAAACCTTCCAGGCTTTTCAACATGCCGGCAAAGGCGGAGCCGGAAAAACCGAGCCCGAAGGCAATTTGCCGGGCTTGGTAAGGTTGGAGGCCCCGGGTGGGATCGACGTGAACCTTGGTGATTTTCTCAGGGGAGTTGGTGGCCACTTCCTCGATATCCACTCCGCCCTCCGAGGAGGCGATAATGACCGGCTTGGCCGCTTCCCGATCCATGAGAATGGCCAGGTAATATTCGTGCGCTATGTTTTCCGCATGGGTAAAGTAGAGGGTTCGGACCTTTCTGCCGGCCGGTCCGGTTTGAGGAGTCACCAGGGTATTTCCCAGCATTTTTTCCGCCACTCTCTTGGCCTCCCGTTTGGACCGCGTTAATTTTACCCCCCCCTGGAACCCGTTCTTGAAGACCCCCTTGCCCCGGCCGCCGGCGAGGATTTGGGATTTTACGACGATGATGTCGTCGTCCGGAAACTGGCTCAAGGCTTGGTCAAACTCATTTTCGGACTGAACGGCAACGCCTTTGGATACCGTAACCCCGTATTGAGCCAACAAGGCTTTGGCGTGATATTCCTGTATATTCATGGCAAAAAATTTTAATGGGGATAAAACCCCGGCCCCCTGTAAAGGCAAGGGATTAGAAGCAATTTTCGCGTGGGGATGGGACTGAGGCCCGAAACCATCCGTTACCAACCCATGAGTCGCCGAATATTGCCGGCCAGGACGAGTTCCAAGTCTTTCGGGGACAGCCCGGACTTTTCAAGGTGATCAATGGCCAGGGCAAACCCGGGAACTCGTTGTTTTCTCGGAAATGTCTTGAGGGGATAATCGGTGCCAAAAAGTATTTTTTCCGGGCCGGTAATGCGGGCAATCTGCCCGAGGATTCCGGGTTCGTAGAGAAGGGGCAGGGCGGCGCAATCGAAATAGAGGTTGGGAAATTCACCGCCTCGGAAGGAGTTGGGATACAGCAAGGGAAGGCGACCGCCCAAGTGTGCCAAAATAAAATCCTGCTCCGGCCAGGATTGGGCCAGCTCCAGGTAATCTTCCAGTGGCGTTGCGATTTTTCCGGGATGAGAAGGGGATTGGGGATCGGTCACATGCAAGGTTACGGGCGCTCCCCATGGTGCGATTTTTTCCATCACTCTTTGCCAGCACGCGTCCCTCAAGGAAAAGTTTTGGGCTTGAGGATGGATTTCCCCGACCCCGCAAAACCCTAGATCCATGGCCCATCCGATGGCCTCCATAGTGGATGGGCCGGAGGGGGGATGAAGGGATACACAGGCGGAAAAGCGATCGGGATACCGATGAATCAACTCCGCGTAAAACCGGTTTTGGATTTGGCAGGAATCAGGCTTTTGCCAATACCAACCTTGAAGAACCACCCTTTCAACTTTAGCGGCATCCATATCGCGCAGGGTTTGTTCGATGGTTGGCCAACCCTGCAAGCTGGGTCGGCGGGGCGGGGCGACACATTCTCTCCAAATGTATTCCCGGTGTTTTTCAGCCCAGCCGATGGGATCGCGGGCCATGGCCTCGGTGAAGAGGTGGATATGGGAATCGATAACCGGCATAGTGGATTTGGAGAAGCGCCTGGTCCTGATCCTCCCTCAAACCTTACTGGGTGGCGATCTTGGTAAGGAGTCCCAGTTTCCGGGCGTTGGAGAACATCCAATAAAATATGGCGCCGGAAATAAAGAGGAACCCGATATTGATCCCGGCTGCGATCCATAGCGAGTTCCAATCCATAGCCCCGGTTCGGACGATTTCCCTCATTCCTTCGAAGACGTAGGTACTGGGAAGGCACCAGGCCACATGCTGCATAACTTTGGGGAGGGTATCGACGGAATAGAAAACGGCGGAAAACGGTTGAATCATGAAGGGAACGGCCCAGGCCAGGGACTCGGCGGCCTGTCCCCAACGAAGAATCAGAGAGATGGAAATCATGCCCAGAGAAAATCCGAATACCATGAGAAGGGCAAAAAAGGGCACCAGGCTCCATTCCAAGTCGAAGAGATTGAAGGCGTAGAGGCCCAGGGCCAAAAGGCTCATCACCACGACCACCACGGTCACGCGAAGCAGTCCCATGCAGGCGGTCGCGGCCAGGTACTCCCGAAGGCGGATGGGGGCCGCAAATAAATTGAGGAGATTGCGCGTCCACATGTCTTCAAGAAAGGATATGGCCACCCCCATCTGAGCCCGAAACAAGACATCCCAGAAAATAGTTGCTCCGATGAGAAAACGAATGAACAAGGCGAAATCACCCGTGGTTTGCTTTTGAATGAACATGGTGAGAAAGCCCCACACGAGGAGTTCCATAGCCGGCCAGAAAACCAGTTCGAAACCGCGCACCGGATTCCGCACAAAGAGAAGGGAATAGCGCTGAACCAGCCCCAATATGACGCGGATGTTCATAATTTTTCCGGAGACAGGGGATCGACCACCTTCCCATCGCGGGCGATGTGGATAAAGACATCTTCCAGGGATTTTTGCCGGAAGTGACGCTTTATTTCATCGGAGGAACCTTCCACGATGATCGAGCCGTTGTGCAGAAAAATGATGCGATCGCAAATGGTCTCGATATCGCGCATATTGTGGGAAGTATAGAGAATGGACAGATTCCGCTCCTTTCTCAGACGGTTGATGAGAGTGCGTACTTTATCGGCGATGTCCGGGTCGAGGCTTGCGGTCGGTTCATCGAGCAGCAGGAGTTCGGGATCGTTTATAAAAGCCTTACACAAATTCAACCTGGTGGATTCACCGGAGGAAAGCTGGCCGCTGATACGGTTCCTCAGGTGCTCGATATCGAAGAGGTTCATCATTTCCTCCGCTTTTTCCCGGACCCGTTTTACCCCGTAGAGCCGGGAAAAAACCCGCAGGTTTTGCCATACGGTCAAATTGTTGGGCAGGTTGGCGTAGGTGGAGGAAAAGTTTATGCGGGAAAGGATGTGGATGCGGTGTTGTTCGAAGTTCAGGCGAAAAATTTCAATAGAGCCTGAAGTCGGTTTGATGAGTCCAAGCATCATTTGCATGGCTGTGGTTTTACCGGCCCCATTGGCGCCCAAAAGCCCTAAAATCTCTCCGCGTCGGAGCGCCAGGGAGAGGTTGTCGACGGCCAGGGTCTCCCCGAAAGACTTTGATAAATTCCTGGTTCGCAGTATGGGATAAGCCATGCCAAGTGGATTTTTATCACTTTTTCTGGCTCAACAAGCAGAAATCCCCTAAATGGCGCTTGATATCCATAAAGCAAGGGACTTTGCTCAACTGATACTTCAACTTTTTCAACTGCTAACCCTAATTGTGAAAGGTAACCTACGTGAACAAATCCGAATTAATAAGTGATGTTGCTGACCGGACTAATCTATCAAAAAAAGATGCTGCAAATGCTTTGGGGGCTGTCCTCGATGTTGTAGCTGATTCCTTGGCCCAGGGGGAGACTGTTTCCCTGGTGGGATTTGGCAATTTTTCCGTGTCACGCAGAAATGCCCGGACGGGACGCAATCCGCAAACCGGCGCTGAAATCCACATTCCCGCTCGAAATCTGGTCAAGTTTTCCTCGGGTAAGGCGCTCAAGGATGCGGTTCAATAACACCATCCTGAGGAAAACTTTGAAAAGGCCGGAGCTTCCGGCCTTTTTCATTTATGTGGTGGAGGAAAGGGTCATCCGCCTCCCTGTAATACGGCGAGACTGACGGCATCCAAACAGGCCGTTTATTTTGCTTGCTTTAGGGAATTTCCTCACCCTGACTGAATCGCTGCTGAAAGTGGACCCCTTTCAGTTTGTTCTTTAACCTGAGACAGGAAAAGCCGTGAGAACCGGCTACAGTCGCGCTACGGTATCAAACCGCTCACTCCCGGTGAGTTCTTTTTCCGGGGAGTGAAGGAGTTGGCCAAGGGGCCGGTCAAGTTCGCGTTTGGAGTCCGACTTCTGTTTGAAAAATCCAATAATTTGCCGCGTCAGCATGAAATGGAATTGAGCTAACGTATTTTTCATACGGACCCAATTTTCATCCCCTGTTTGGTTTTCTGTGGGATAGCAGTTCTGTTGAGCGGCGCCACCAAACCGAACACATGAAAATTACATTCCGCGCCAGAACAGTAATTGATGTGCCAGCACTCGGCCTGATCGCCGCAGTGGGGCTCATCACGCCAACCCTGACCTTAGCCCGCATGTCTCACAAATTTTCTACTGCGCTCCGGAATACCGGCGCTGACGCGGACTTCGTTGGATTTGC
>JAABVD010000016.1:0-27725 GCA_014529615.1 Opitutia bacterium | reverse complement strand
CCATCTGCTCGAGGAGCATGTGGTGGTGGCCAACCGGACCGAGGTGCCTATTGGAAAAGTCGGCAGTTCGATTGAAATCCTCACCTCGGCTGATTTCGAACCACTGAAGCAGTCCTTTCTACTCGAAGCCTTGAGGTTGGTTCCCGGTTTCTATTTGAGGAACAACGGAGGTCCCGGACAGGTTTTC
Organism: Opitutia bacterium; assembly: GCA_014529615.1. Taxonomy (GTDB): domain Bacteria; phylum Verrucomicrobiota; class Verrucomicrobiia; order Opitutales; family UBA2995; genus JAABVD01. Next base: position 27,538 of record JAABVD010000016.1, on the reverse strand, counting down.
GGTATGACCACGCGGGGCCTGAACACAAATCGCCCCGTGGTTCTCATCGATGGAATCGAAGTGAGCAACCCCGCTTCGGGTGAAATCATGAATTTTGGCACGCTTTTCCTTTCTCAAATCGAACGCGTGGAAATTCTCAAGGGGTCGAATAGCACCATCTATGGCGCCGATGCCCTGGCGGGAGTTATCAGCATATCTACCAAGGATGGCAAGGGGGAGCCCGGATCATCGCTTAATTTGATGGCGGGATCTCATGACACTGTTCAAGTCGGAGCGGCGACCTGGGGTAAATCCGGAGACTGGAATTACCGTGTCGCCGTGTCCTCTTACGATTCGGAGGGTTATTCGACGCAGCCGGTTGAATTCGGGGATGCCTGGGCTGACGATGATCTCTACCGAAACGTCAATGGCTCGATCAATATCGGCTACGACATCAGTGATACCTCCTCTTTTCACTTTCTGGGTTATTACGTGGATTCGAAGGCAGAGTATGATCCGGGCAATCCGGACTTCATATTTGGAGAACCCTTTGCCGACAACTACACCCTGACCGAACAGCTTTTCGGCAAAGTGGGCATGAATTGCGAACCACGGGAATCCTGGGCATCTACCTTGAGCGTCGGTTATAATAATACAGATACCTTCAGCATGTCTTCCTTTCCCTTCGCCAGCCAAGGGGATCGCTATGAAGCGGATTGGCTCAACACGGTTCACATTTCCGAAACTTATCGTTTGGTTGCAGGATTGGAGTACGAAGAAGAGGAACATTTATCCGACTCGGGAAAACGCGATGAAACTTCGCTGTTTCTTGAAAATCTCCTGAACCTTGATTCGGCCCTGGCTCTGACCTTGGGCGGGCGGTTCGATGACAACAGCGCATACGGGGAGGAAACGACCTACCGGGGAACCTTCAGTTATGACTTGAAAGATACCGATGAACTCGCCTTGAGAACGCGCGGATCTTTCGGAACCTCCTTTCAAGCCCCCACCTTCTTCCACTTGTTCAGTTCTTTTGGAAATCCATTGGTGAGACCCGAATCGGGCCGGGGTCTGGACCTCGGTTTGGAAGGGACCGTTCAGAACGGGCCTGCCTCATTTGTCCTGACCTTCTTTGACTACCAGATTGAGGATAAGATAATCTATGACTTCGCCAGGAATAGCTTCTTCAACCAGGAGACCTATAAAAGCTCGGGTTTGGAGACCATGGCAAAGGTGGAGATCCATTCCTTTCTCTCCCTACAGCTCTCCCATACGTATGTCCGGGCGGAATATGAAGATGGGACCGAGGCCGAACGCGTGCCGCGCAACCTGTATTCGGCTCAGCTCAATTGGCAAATTCCGGAGAAAAAGTTGGGGATCAACCTGAGCCATTATTGGGTGGGATCGCAATACAGCCTGCGCCGCGACAGGGAAAAAATGCCGGCTTATGGGACGGCCCATTTGGCCGTGACCTACGCCTACGGGGACGGGATGGATATCTGGCTGCGAATCGACAACCTGTTTGACGAGGAATATCAGGAGGTAAGGGATTACAACACGCCCGGAATATCCCTCTATTCCGGTTGGAATTTCAGATTTTGAGTCGCCAGATTAGGGTGGCGATTATCGGATTTCGAGCAGCTCTGCCCTTTTGGAAACGGCCCACTTCGAATCGCCGCTCCTAAGTCTCAACAGCCGTAGTATTGCATCGATCAATTTGGGTCCGTTGTAACGCCATGGAATATTCCAGTAACGCATGAGGTATTGAAAGGGCCAATCTTTCTGGCCCAGCTTGCGTAGCTCCCGCCCCCAGGTTTTCAAGAGCAGTTGGTTGTTTTGATTGTCCCGGGCCCTCCTTCCGGGCGAGGCGCTTACGTGATGGAGGACTACGCTTTTTCCGGCCACAATGTGACGAAAACCCCGTTGTCCCAAGCGCAGGCAGAGATCTATGTCCTCACATCCATTGTGAAACCGTTCATCGAATCCGCCCAGACCTAGAAAAAGGCGTCGACGTATCATCATGCAGGCTCCGGTTACGGCGGGAAATTCCCTGTAGCGAAAGGGGAAGATGAAGGGGTAGTTTTTGCCATAATGATCGGGCAGACCAATCAGGTCGAAAACAACCCCGGCGTGGTCGATAGCCCGGGTTCGGATATCTTTTTGAATATTACCCACCGCGCCGACCCTGAGGTGATTCCCATAAACCTCCAGCATGGGCTCCAGCCAACCGGGAAGCAGAACCAGGTCGTTATTCAACAGGCCCAGTAATTGGCCACGAGCCAATTCGGCTCCGCGATTCACACTCCTAGCATAACCCGACCGTTCGGGATTGGTGAAAACGCGAACTTTGCCATGGTCGAAGGCGGCCAGATACTCGGCCGTCCCATCGCTGCTGCAGTCATCCACGATGATGAGTTCGTAGTCGATTTTGCCTAAGGTAGCAAAAAAACTGCTCATGAAATCCCGCGTGCAGTCCAAACGGTTATGCACGGGAACGATAAAGGATATACCTGGGTAAGGCTCGGGTGGTTCCATGGATTCCTCATGGTTTTTTCTTCATCCGCCAAGGCGCAATCTTTTTTGGCCATCCGAGGGTGGGGGAGGGCCATGGGCCAAGTCCGGGAAGGACCCCGGTAAGAAGATCAGACCACAAGTTCCGGAATCGGATCGGCTCCGGCCGTGCCAACCAACCTTTTGTCCAGGCCGCCGTGAAGAAATGTCAGGTTGTTGGGATCCAGCCCCATGAGGTGAAGAACGGTGGCGTGCAGGTTTTTCACGTGCAGAGGGCGTTCTACGGCGCTGTTGCCCAATTCATCGGTTGAACCGATGCTTCTACCGCCTTTCACACCTCCGCCGGCTACCCACATGGTAAATCCGAAGGAGTTGTGATCGCGTCCAGTGCCTTTGGCATATTCCGCAGTCGGTTGCCGCCCAAATTCACCGCCCCAGATGACCAGGGTTTCGTGGAGCATGCCTCGTCTTTTCAAATCCTTGAGCAGGCCCGCAATCGGTTTGTCCGTGTCTCCAGCGTGCTTGTTGTGATTGACCTCAAGATCACCATGCGCATCCCAGTTGTAATCGTTGTGCGCGCCGCCCGAGTAAATCTGGACAAACCGAACCCCGCGTTCCACCAGGCGCCTGGCCAACAGGCATTTGGTCCCGAAATCCCGGGTGCGGTCCTGATCCAGGCCATAAAGCCTTTTCGTTTCGTCCGACTCCTTGCCTAATTCCACCGCTTCGGGGGCGGTGCTCTGCATTTTGTAGGCCAACTCGTAGCTGGCGATGCGGGCTTCCAAGTTGGTGTTGTCGTACCGGCTTTTCAAATGTTCCCTGTTCAGGTGGTTCAGGCTCCGGATGATGCGTTGCTGTTCACCGGAAGGCATGTTCTGAACGCTTTTGAGGTTGAGAACGGGATTCCCGCTACTGCGAAAGGTTGTTCCCTGGTAGCTGGCCGGCATATATCCGCTGGACCAGTTTTTCGCCCCGCTGATGGGTCCGCCGGACTGGTCGAGCATGACGACGTAACCGGGTAGATCCTGGTTAACGGTCCCCAGCCCATAATTGACCCAGGAGCCGAGGGAAGGGCTTCCACTGACGATGGACCCCGAGTTCATCATGAGCATAGCTGATCCGTGAATGGGGGAATCGGCCTGCATGGATTTCAAAAACGTCATGTCGTCCACGCATGTGGCCAGGTGGGGGAAGAGATCCGAAACCCATTGGCCGGATTCTCCATATTGATTGAAATTCCATTTGGGCCCGACGACCCGGCCCTCGTTTTTGCGTCCGCCGCGGCCGAAGGTGTTTACCTTGACCGTTTTCCCATCGTATTTGAACAATTCAGGTTTATAATCGAAGGTATCCACGTGGCTGGGTCCGCCGTACATGAAGAGGAAGATGACCTGTTTCGCCTTGGCCGGGAAATGCGGGGTTTTAGTGGCGAGGGGCCCCTCGGCGGTGGAAGCATGGAGTGCATTGAAGAATGCGTCCTGGCTGAGGAGGCCGGTCAAAGCCAATGAACTGAAACCGCCCCCTACCGTGGTGAGAAATTCGCGACGGGCCATGCGACGGCAGAAATTGGGTGTCGGGGGCATGGCTAGTCCAGAAAGATGAATTCGTTCAGGTTCAACATCACCAGGGAGAAGCGTTCCAGGGCGGTGGAAAGATCATGACCGTAATTTTGCCTCATCGATTCAATCAAGTCGATAGAATTTTGCAGTTCCACCGGTTGGGGTGGGCGACCCAGTACCAACTTAAATCCCTGCTGGACCAGGCTGAAGGGATCTCCCGGGGCGGATTTTCCGATGCGCTGGGCCAGTAATCTGGCATGATCGTTGGCAAATTTGCTATTCATCATGGCCAGGGCTTGGGCCGGTACCGTGGTGTTGAACCGCACCGGGCAGGATACATCGGTATCGGCGACATCAAAAGTGGACATCATGGGATCCAATAGGGAACGCCGGACAAAAGTGTAGATACTGCGCCGATTCTGATGCTCGGGCCCGGCATTGAGTCGCCATCGCTTATCCGCCCGAGATGCGGTTTGAAGGACTTCTTCGGGCAGGGTGGGAAACACACTGGGACCGCCGACCTGAGGATCGAGATTTCCCGTGACCTTCAGTACCGAGTCCCGAATTTCCTCGGCCGTCAACCGCCGCATATTGTAACGCCAGAAATAGTCGTTGAGCGGATCGACGGCCAGGGCCCGATCATTGGGGGAAGAAGACATGCGGTAGGTTTTGGAAGTCATGATGAGCCGGTGCAAGGGCTTCATTCTCCAGTCGTTTCGAACAAATTCCCGGGCCAGCCAGTCCAACAGTCGGGGATGGGTCGGTTGTTGGCCCAGTTTGCCGAACTCGTCGCTGCTTCGCACCAGACCGCGGCCAAAGTGATGTTGCCAGATGCGGTTTACCGCTACGCGTGAAGTGAGCGGATTCCCTTTACTGGCGATCCAACGGGCCAGGGCGAGACGGGAATCTTCCTCCCTGTCTACAGGGTGAGCATATCCCTCACGGGCAAAATTCTCCGGAAAAGCCGGGTAGACTTGTTCTCCATGGGCTCCTGGAGTTCCCCTCAACAGGACATGTGTAGGTTTTTGCTCATCGCCATTAAACGCTGCCGTTACCAGGGCATCCTGTAGTTGTTGCTGGAGCGGTGTAAGTTGTTTCCATGCGGCAATTTCCGCTTCCTCGGCGGAGGCCAGGTCATCCCCCTCCGGTTGGCCTTTATCCGAATTGTTTGTCACCCGGGACTGTAAATTTTTCCATGTCGAGGTTTTTACCCAGGGAATTTCCCCGTCTTCACGCACCCAGGTAAGGTTGAGGGTGGGGTTCCGGGCTCCACTCACCACCAGGGTCAGGTCGTGGTCTCCGGCGGTTAAATCGACACTGAAATTTTCCTGAATCTGGTTGGAGCCGGTTTTGGCGAATACCAGTTTATCTCCCATATACATCCAACCGCCACCAAGGATTGTGGCCCTGAAATTTTGCCTGCCGCCCACCGGCAGGTGTATCCGACCCCGTATCGTCCAAGCGGCCCCAGGATTATTGAACTTCGATATCTCCGACAGATCCCTGGCCAGAAGGATTGCCCCGTTGTCCAAGGCGCCCTGGGCGATGAAATCAATTGGGTCCGGATCGGGAAGGGATTCGGTCCAGGTCTCGGTGGTGAACCCATACCTCAGGTTGGTGGGGAATAAGGTGGTATCGGTTCCCCGGGAACCAGCCCGGTTTAATATCCGGTTTATTGCCTCCCAGGATTTTAATCGCGCTATAATGATCTGGTCGGTAGCGGCCTCGATTTTCTTATCCAGCTCCCGTTGCTCCTTCTTCGAGAAAACGGTTCGACTCATGGCATCCTCATTGCGAATTCGGGGCGGAATAGCCAACTTTCGCAGGTGAGCCAGGAAACTGTAGTAGTCTTTTTGTGAAATGGGATCGGCCTTGTGGTCGTGGCATCTGGCGCAGGACAAGCTCATGGCCAGGGTGGAACGACTGACGGTATTGATGATATCGTCGTAATAGTCGTAATAAAACAGCTCCAGATCTGCCGGTTCGTCGTCATAGAGACCCAACCGCAGAAACCCGGTGGCGATTATGGATTCCGGTGTCGGATGCGGCAAGACGTCCCCGGCGATTTGTTCGAGGATAAACGTATCGTAGGGCTTGTCCGCGTTGATGGCGTCAATGACGTAGTCGCGGTATTTCCACATATTTCGCTTGTCCGCATCGCGCTCATAACCGTTCGATTCGGCCCATCGCACCGCATCGAGCCAGTGACGCCCCCATTTTTCACCGTATTGCGGTGAATCCAGGAGTTGGTCGATGAGGCGAATCCATGCGTCCGCAGCCTCGTCGGCCAGGAAATCGTCCACTTGTTTTTGGGATGGCGGCAACCCTGTCAGGTCATAACAGGCCCTGCGCAAGAGGACCAACTTGTCCGCCTGGGGATTGGGTGAAAGCTGCTCATTTTGCAGATTTTCAAAGATGAAAGCGTCAATGGGATTGTTCTCCCATGCGGCGTTGTTCACGGCGGGGGGATCGATCAGACGCACCGGTTGATAAGCCCAGTGGCTTGGGGCGCGATCGGAGGACTCCTGAGCTGCCAGTCCCCCCACGGAGGCCAGGATGAGCAGGGCAAGTGCCCGGAAGGATGGCCAAAGGGTCAGCGCTTTGTTGTGCAAAAATGGCATTGGGTAATTGAGGACAAACCATTTTCCAATCGTCCCGATATCTTTACAAGGGAAAAGGATATGGCTGCAAAAGGCCCATGAACCGGTTCCTTTTTTCCGTTTTGGTCCTCTGGGTCCGCGGACTTCTCGCTCTATTTGTCAGGCTTGCGGTGCAGGTAACGTCCAATCAGGGCCAGAAGGATAAGAGCCGCTACCAGAAGGAAGGATCCTATGGGACCGTATTCCGCCATGCGTTGGTGAATCCCTTCCAGGAGTACGGCCCAAACATAGATGGCGATGTAAGTGGCGCAAAGAACGACGGCGACATTGTGCCAGGGTTTGAAATTGAGAAAAAAACCGATGATACAACCGACGACCGGTCCGGTCATCCAGAAGGGAATGAAGACGAAGAGCATGAGGCCGATCATTCCGTATCTGCGCACCCACTCACGATTGGCCTCGGCCGCACCGGCAATCCGATTCATGAATTTTTTCAGGAATTTGACCTCCAGGAGATGATTCCAACTGAAGACAAAGAGGGGATAAACGAGGAGGACCAGGATGGTCTCGACCAGAATATTGACCCACAAGACCAAGGTCGGACCCAATTGAACAGCATAGCCGTAGGACAGGCCGGCAGCGCGGCCAAACATGATATTTATGGAGGTCATGGCCAAGTAATCCTGACCCCGTTCCGGGGATTGAACCAAGGCGACCACCAAGGCTGCGGAATACAACAGCGCCAGCGCCAATCCCATCAAAAGGATGCGAGCTTCAGACGTGCTCGTGATGGGGGCCCACCTGGACCCCTGGGATTCATCGACTTTTCGGTTCATAGAAGACTTTTGCTTCATGGTAAGTCATATTGGTCCGGTTGTCAGCCAGGAATCTGGAAACCGGGCTGACATATTTCATAAGTCGTTCATAGACAAAATAGAAGAAACTGTCCAAGACCCGATAAGAGCGGTCCATGGCAATGATGAATCCCGTAGCTGGAGCAAATAAATTTGCTCTCCGGAGAAAATTCCGGCCACTTTATTGAGACTATGACCGCCTATTCTATCTACGTGGAGTGTAAGTTGTGAAAGCTTTTCTCCAACCTTGTCATTTTCCCGCGACAAGCCGGGCCGACCGGCAATTCGGTTGTTTCAACGGATTGTTTAAACTTTGCGCCAATGGGGGCGGGCTTGGATTGTCCTTCCTTTTCCTTTGTGGGATTGCCCTGACCTTCCTCCCTTCAGTGGAAGCCCGGGGCGGGACCATTCGGAATGTATTGTTGATCGTTGCGGATGATCTGAAGGCCTCTACTTTGGGTTGCTATGGGGATCCCATGGTCAAGACGCCCAATATCGATGCCTTGGCCGCCGAGGGGATGACTTTCAAACGGGCCTATTGCCAGGGCATGAGCTGCGGTCCATCGAGACGGTCTTTCATGTTCAGCCGGTATCGAGGGGATGCGGGCACGAGTCTGGGGGAACATTTTATTGATAACGGCTTTTACAGCGCACGAGTCGGCAAGATTTTTCACATGAGGGTTCCCGGAGATATTGTGGCGGGAACTGATGGAGTGGATTATCCGGAATGTTGGATCGAGCGATTCAACTCCCCGGGACTGGAGGCGCACACCCCCGGCCTCTATTCCCTCTATAATCACAACATCTTTACCACCAACCTGCGCGATCGGGCCTCGACGGGAATGAGGCACCGCTGGTTCGTTTCGGTTCAATACGAAGGGGACGGTTCCGATCAACCCGATTACAAAACCGCCAGCAAGACGATCGAACTGCTGCGGCGGCAGGGGGAAAAGCCATTTTTCATCGCGGCCGGTTTTGTGCGGCCGCATTACCCCAACGTAGCGCCCAAAAAATTCTTCGATCTTTACCCCTGGCAAACTGTAAAACTTCCCCAACAGGTCGAAGGGGACTTGGACGACATTCCCCCTCTTGGTCGCCCGTCCGTAACGAGCGGGAAGGATCCCATAGGAAAATATCCGGATAATCAGAAGCGTTTTTGGGGCTCCTACTATGCCACCATCACCTTTATCGATGAACAGTTGGGACGCATTGTAAACGAACTGGAGCGACTCAGATTGAGGGAGTCCACCGCTATCGTTTTTCTAAGTGATCACGGTTACCATTTGGGTGAGCACACCTTCTGGCAAAAGAACAATTTGCACGAAGATGTCACCCGGGTTCCCCTTATCATATCTTCCCCCGGCTTCGAAACGGGCAATAGCGATGCATTGGTCGAATTGATGGATATCTATCCAACGGTGGCGGAACTGACAGGGGCTTCGGTCCCCGACTCGGTTCAAGGAAAAAGCCTGGTCCCGTTGTTGGATGGTTCGCGGTCATCCATTCGCCAAGAAGCCCTCAGCCTGGGGAACGGTGGCGGATTTTCCCTGCGCGGCGCGGAATGGGCTTACATCTGGTACAAAGACAATTCGGAGGAACTCTACCACATGAAAGGGGATCCGAAGCAGTTTACCAACCTTGCCGAGGAACCGAACTACGCGGACGAATTGGAGGCGTGGCGCCTGAAGTTGGATGCAAAGCTGAAGGCTTTCGGCCTGACCCGGAATCAGGTCAAAGGACGATAACATGCCCAGCCGGCCGGCTGGGTTGCCCGAGGTCGGGCAATTATCCGTCAACCGATGGCGGCGGCGTAGTTTGCTTCGGCCTGTTCCCAGTTGATCACATTCCAGAAAGCCTCGATATAATCGGGCCTCCGATTCTGGTAATTCAGGTAGTAGGCGTGCTCCCAGACATCCAAACCGATAACCGGAACCGCGCCTTCCATAAGAGGGGAATCCTGGTTGGCAGTGGAGTTAACCACCAAGTCTCCGCCTTTGACACTGAGCCAGGCCCATCCGCTGCCGAAGCGGGTGATCCCAGCCTTGGCAAAGGCTGCTTTAAAGGTGTCGAGCCCACCCAATTCACTGTCTATGGCCGCGGCCAGGGAGCCTACCGGATCGCCCCCACCGTCGGGGGATAGTATTTTCCAAAAAAATGAGTGGTTGCTGTGACCTCCGGCATTGTTGCGCAAAGCGGTGCGCGAGGCTTGGGGAATGGAATCGAGATCCGCAATCAATTCATTCACAGTTTTTGCCGCCAGGTCGGGCGCATTGTCCAGAACGCCGTTGGCGTTGCCGATATAAGCCTGATGATGTCTGGTGTGATGGATTTCCATGGTTCGCGCATCGATATGCGGTTCCAGTGCATCATAAGCGTACCTTAGGCTGGGGAGTTCGTATGCCATAATAATCTATACTTCTATTGGTGAATTTTATTGAGGTTGAAAGTGGAGAAACCAAGTACGCCTTTCGCAAGAGGGGGATGAAGTCAACTCCCTTCTTTTGCCACCATCCTTTTTTGCTGGAAAAAGGAGGAGAGGAGCCGTTTGCAATCCCCTTCCAGCACTTTCCGGGAGATTTGAGGATGATGGTTGAGGGATTGGGTTTTGGAGATATCCAGGGCGCCTCCGAGAAATCCCATTTTGGGATCGGGAACGGCGTAAACCAGGCGGTGGATTCTGGCCATGATGGCGGCTCCGGCACACATGGGGCAGGGTTCCTTGGTAACGTAGAGGGTGCAATCGCTGAGACGCCAATCCCCAATTTGGTTCGCGGCCTGGGTAATGGCCAATATTTCGGCGTGGGCCGTGGGATCCTTGGTCGATTCGACCTCATTGTGGGCACATGCGATCACCTCCGATTCCCGCACCATCACCGCCCCGATGGGGACTTCATTTTTTCGGTAGGCGTCGATAGCGGCATTATAGGCCAATTTCATGAAAAAGGAATCGTCCCGTTTCAGTTGGGAAGGAAACTTTTTTTCGAAGGGGCATTCGATTTGATTTTGCTGAAGGGAGGGCATTCCTCGTTCAATTTTCTTAAACCTTGACTAACCAGGGCCATTAAGGCTTTCTACATCCTTCATTTTTTTACTTTTTGACAAGAAGAAACTATGGCAATCCGCCGGGCAGAGAACTTATGACCAATGAGGAAGTAATTGAGGTCGAAGGAAAGATCGTAGCGGTATTGCCGGGAACCATGTTCCGAGTCGAGCTCCCCAATGGCCACGTGGTGCTGGCCCACATTTCGGGGAAACTCCGCAAGAACTTTATCAAAATTACCACTGGTGACATGGTGAAAATGGAAATGAGCCCTTACGATATCGACAAGGCTCGCATCGTCTACCGGTTGAGAAACAAGCAGGTGCATCGAAACGCCCCCATTCGCAGTTTTGGTCCCCGCAGAAGGCGCTAGCCGGTTTGAATTTTGGCTATGTCGTTTCTGGCAAAGGACGTAACGCAATCCATCGGCCATACGCCCCTCATCAAACTGAACCGTATGGCCGAAGGCATCGAGGCCAACATTTTGGTCAAATGCGAATTTTTCAACCCGCTCTCCAGTGTAAAGGACCGCATCGGTTATTCAATGATTGTGGCCGGGGAAAAGGATGGGGCCCTGAAAAGGGACAGTGTCATAATCGAGCCGACCTCGGGCAACACGGGGATAGCGTTGGCCTTCGTGGCGGCGGCCAGGGGATATCGCTTGATCCTCACAATGCCTGAAACCATGTCGTTGGAGCGTCGCATATTACTGAAGATGTTGGGTGCGGAGCTCGAATTGACCCCTGGGCCCAAAGGCATGCCGGGCGCCATAGCGCGCGCCAATGAACTGGCCGATGAACTGGGAGATCGAGCCTGGATTCCACAGCAATTTGAGAATGAGGCGAATCCGGAAATCCACCGTTTGACCACGGCGGAGGAGATATGGGACGCGACCGAGGGAAAGATCGACGTGTTCGTAACCGGGGTCGGTACCGGCGGAACCATTACCGGGGTTTCCGAGGTCATCAAGAGCCGAAAAGAACTGTTTACGGTCGCCGTGGAGCCATTGGCCAGCCCGGTCATTTCGGGTGGGCGGCCCGGTCCCCACAAAATCCAGGGGATTGGCGCCGGTTTCATTCCCAAAAACTGCAACACCGATGTCATTGATGACATTGTGTTGGTCAGCAATGAAAATGCCTTTCAAACAGCCCGCGAATTGTCCGGAAAGGAAGGGCTGCTGGTTGGAATTTCCTCGGGCGCGACCATTTGGGCGGCATTGGAGGTGGCTAAGCGCGCTGAAATGGCTGGAAAGAATATTGTGGTTGTCGCGGCGAGCTGCGGGGAGCGGTATTTATCCACACCCCTGACCGCCCAGGCCCGTATCGAAGCATCCGGGTAAGCCTACCTTTCAAATCCATAGCAGCGTTGGCAATTGGTTTGTTCGATGGCCAATTGTTCAGCGGGGCTTAAAGCTGCCGTCAGATCCCTCACCGTCCTGATCCAATCCCGATAAGCTTCCAAGCGGAGCAGGCAGACCGGCCAGTCGGTACCGATCATGACGCGGTCCACTCCGAAGATTTCCACCGTCTCCATGAAGTAGGCGCGGATAGTGCCGGGGTCGGGGATGGGATCCTGGCCGAATTCGGTCACCAAGCCGGAAAATTTGACTCCCAATATATTGTCCCGCCGGGCGAGTTCCCGCATGCCTGTTCTCCAACCATCCTCAACCCGGCCATTTCTGGCTTCCGGTTTGGCGATATGGTCGACGATCATTCCGACTTCGGGTTGGCGGTCTACCAATTGGATGGCGGCATGGAGTTGGCGCTGGAAGATGAGCAGGTCGAACTGAAGGCCGAAGAAGGGTAGTTGGGCCAATCCTCGGTGGAGGTCGTCGCGAAGAAAATATACCTCGGGTTCCTCCTGAAGGACATGGCGGACACCCTTGAATTTCGGGCGTCGGGAAACGCGTTCCAGAGCCTCGCGGACATCCGCCCGGATAAGCGGAACCCAGCCGACGATTCCCCGGATAAGATCGCATCGATCAGCCAAATCAATGAGCCAGTCCGATTCCTCGATGCTTTGCCGGGCCTGGACTACTACCGTAGCGGAAACACCTGCATCCACGGTTGCCGCCTCCAGTTCGGGTATGAGATAGGATTGGGCCAGCGGGGAATCTTTGGGGATCCAGGGGTACTCCCGGGGAGAATATTCCCAGAGGTGGTGGTGGGAATCGATCATTTTCCCGTCAGGCTGGATGAGGGTGTTGCATGAGGCGAAGAGGGGCTTGATATGGCGCTCCAGCAAGTTGTGAGTGACGCATTGGGAAATGACCTTCCGGTGGGTCCGGAGGGCATCCCGGTAACGCTCACCCATCTGGGCGGCGATTTTGAACCCGACGTGAAGAAGTTGGCGGAAGTGAGGGTTGTAGCCCGGGTTCGATGGATCGTGAGTGAGGGCGGCTACAAACTGTTCACTGCTCCACCCGTTGACCACCTCGGGGGAGGGGAGGCGATCTTCATCGATATCGATTACAGTGGCATAGGGTTGGCAAAGGGCTTCTTTTTTCTGAAGGGCCTTAACGTAAATTTCCTTGGCCAGGAGAAGGCCTTCACCACCGCTGGCGGCCAGTCCTATAACTTCTTCCAGCCAGTTGGTTCCCGCCGTTTTAATGTGGAGCCCGGCGCCCGTCCGAGCCAGGGCCTTTCTCATGGGACCGTAGATGGAAAACTTGTCGGACCCGGAGTGAACACTGAGCTTGAGGGAGTCGGGGAGCCCGTATGTTTTGACGGCGTGGGCAATGACGGCGAGGTCGTTGTTAAATTCCCTTTCGAACTGGGCGAGGTCGCCCACGTAATCGACCCCCTTATTAAATCGTCCGGAAAATTTTGGCGCTATGGTTTGGATCGGGATTCTCTCATCTGCTATGGCGGCCAGGATGATGAGCATTTCCGGCGGCGTTTGCGGATTGTCGGTTTCGTCCATGGAAACTTCGGTTACGAATTCGGGGCCCTTGTTCAGGTTGATATGATCGTAAATGGCTTTGGCGCCCTGGACGGCTTTGAGAAACTGATGGGCGGTCTTTTCCACGAGTTCCCGTCCGATTTTCAATGGCTTGTCGATCCCTTCAATGGCCACGGCGTCCAAGAGTTCCGGGTGCCTGGAAATAAAAGCTTCGACGTCAGCCGGATCGGGTTTCTTTCCAATGTCGTCAGCCACGTCGAGGGTGAAGAAGTCGCTATTGGGAATAAACCGGTCGACGGTTTCCAGGCCGATGTGGTCGGCATCCACCAGGTATTCACCGGACCATCCCAGGTCGGCCACGGCTTTATCGGCGGCGTTTCGGGTAGACCGGGGTTCGGAACCGATGATCTCGTGTTCGCGGTTCGACTTGTTCCAGACGGGAGTGATATCGATTCCACAATCCTTTGCTGCGATAAAGGCCTGGAGTTGAGCGTGGGCGGCCTGGGTGAACCGGTCACCTGCTCCGAAGGTAAATTTGGGACAAGGTTTCATGGGCGGAAGGTACGCTTTTCGGTGTTATTGATTTACAGTGATAAGGGCCTTGATGGCGCCGAGGGAAGGATCGGTGAATTGAGCGAATTTTTCGGGAACATCATCAATGGTCAAACGATGGGTGATCCAAACCTCGGTATCGATTTGACCTGCTTCGATAATTCTAATGATGTTCCCGAAATCGGCGGGAAGGGCGTTGCGGCTGGCCAGTAAAGTTTGCTCACGGCGGTGGAAGACGGGGGCGTGAGGGAAGCTTACCTCCTCGGTCGTTATCCCCACGAACACGATGCGGCCGGTAAAAGCGCCGTATTCCAGACTGGCCGACATGGATTTGTTGGATCCGGTGGCATCGAGCACGACGTCGGCCAATTCCCCTTCGGTCAGGTCCTCGATCAGGGCAAGATGTGAGCCATCGGACTGGAAGAGCACCCCTTTATCGATGCCGCGTTTATCCCGGCAAAAGTCAAGGCGGGATTGGATCCTATCCATAACGAGGACATCGACCCCTTCCCTGAGCTTGAGAAATTCGAGACAGGCCAAGCCGATCGGACCGACCCCTATGAGAAGAACGGTTTCGCCCGGTTGGGGATTGGCCCGCTGGACGGCATGGTAGCCGATAGCCAGGGTTTCGACCAGGGCGAGTTGCTCGAAGGAGAGGCTGTTGCCGGGGTGTAGCTTTCGAGCCGGCACGATCCAGTCGGCTTTGCGCAGGCCGCCACTGGTATGCACCCCGATAACCTGCACGTGGGGGCAGCAATTGGAATGGCCCCTTTGCGAAGTCCTGGTCCGGGGATCGTCGATGTAGGGTTCGAGCGAGCATTTGTCCCCCGGTTTGACGTGGGTTACATCCCGGCCCACGGCCAGGACCTCGAGGCCCAACTCGTGGCCGGGGGTGCGAGGGTAGTCAAAAAAGGGAAACTTGCCCAGATAACAGGAAATATCGGTACCGCAAATACCCATTTGACGAGTGCGAACGAGCGCCATGCCCCGACCGGGTGAACCGGCATGGCCGAGGTCAATCGGGGTGATGGTTTTGGGAGCGGTGAATTCGATGGCGAGCATTGAGATCAGTTGTTTTCGGGGAGGCCTTCCATGTGGCCGATATTTTTAACCGAGGCGAACAGGTTCTGCACTGCCCGGAGCAGTGATTCGTCCACAGGTTCCATTAACCATCGGGCCCATTTCCTTATGTTCTCCGGATTGGCCGAACCTGCCACGGTGGTTGCCATGTCCGGGTTGGCGCAGGAGAACTGAAGGGCCAATTGGGCGATATCCACCCCATGGTCGGAGCAGAGCCGGGCGGCTTGCCGGGCAGCGGCCTCGACTTGCTCCGGTTCTTTGAGCCAATCGGGATTGGGGGCATTGGTGAGCAATCTTGCCGAAAAGGGTCCGGCGTTGATGGCCCCGATGGATTTTTCCCGAAGGCGCGGCAAAAGCGTTTCGGCGAAGAGGGTATTCTGCAGGGTGTACTGGTTATAAGACATAATGCAATCGCAGTCATCCTCGATGTGGTCGAGAACAGTGTGAAAGGTTTTCATGGGATAGCAGGAAAACCCCACCGCCCGAACCTTGCCCTGTTCCTTGGCTTTGAGCAGGGCGGGGAAGGTTTCCTCCCAAATTTGAGGCAGGGGGACAAATTCCACGTCGTGCATGAGGAAAATGTCGAGGTAGTCCGTTCCCAAACGGTGAAGGGAAACGTGCAGGGACTCCTCCAGGCGTTTGGCGGAAAAGTCGAAATGGGTGAGGGAGTAGCGACCGAATTTGCTACCGAGCAGGTAGGATTCGCGGGGGATGCCTTTGAGGCCTTGGCCGAGGAGGACCTCAGACATGCCGCGGCCGTAGAAGGGGGAGGTGTCGATGAAATTCATGCCCAATTCCAGGGCAGTGGTGGTAGACTTCATGACCTCTTCGAGCCCGACGGAGCGAAATTCCGCCCCGAGTGAAGAGGCGCCAAACGAGAGGACAGGCAGCTCAATTCCGGTATTGCCTAGAGCACGGGTTTGCATGCGGGTAATGTTTTGGTCGTTAAGTATATCCTTTCAAGCCAGGCAAATTTTGATGGCCTCGATTTGCTGAGCGGCGCAGGTCTCCGGATCGGGCAGGGGGAAGATTTCCGCAGAGAGAAAGCCTTTGTAGCCGATTTGCTTCAGGGAGGCCACAATGGGATGGGGATCGGTATGTCCGAAGCCCATGGCCCACCGATTGGAGTCGGCAAAGTGAACGTGGCCAATTTGTGGTCCCGCTTCGAGAATGGCCTGGGCGAGGTTGGTTTCTTCGATGTTCATGTGGAAGAGATCCGCCAGGAGAAAGATGTTTTCCAATTTATATTCTTCAATAAATCTCACTCCTTGGGTCAGACCGTTGATGAGATTGGTCTCATAACGGTTGAGCGGTTCGAGCAGAAAACAGACCCCGTGATGCTCGGCATGCTTGCCGGCAGTGCGGAGGGCCTGGGCCAGCCACTCCAGGGCTTGGGCTCGGTGGACCTCCCCACTCCAATTTCCCTGCATGGAACCGAGAATGGCGGGGGCCCCGAGCCGGCCTCCGAAATCGATCATGCCCAGGATGAAGTCAAGGGCTTCCCGGCGCTTCGAGGCCCGGGGGTCGGTCAGGGATAGGCCGTGCCGAACCATTCCGGCTCCGGTCCCGACGGCAGCGATGAGAAGGTCGTGTCGGGAGGCCAGGGCTTTGGTTTCCTCACTCGATATGAAGTCGGGCTCGGGAAGGAAAAGTTCAACCCCGTCAAATCCGTGAGATCTGGCTTTGGCGAAGCCTTCGGGCAAGGAATGGTGGAAGACGAATGGCCCGGCTCTGGCTTCGGCCACCTGGGCCAAGGTTACGGCGCTCTTCACGGAATTTGGGCTGTAGTGAAAGCTATCTAAACGGATTCGAGAATAACGTTGCCGTAGGCGGTGGGATCACCGGTGCGGATGAGGCCGGTGGCGCGGGGAACGAGTTTTTTGAAATCGTTGTGGGGCATTCGGGTGACTTCAAGCCCGGGGTAGAGGTTTCGAAAGCCATCGAAACTCAAATCAAATCGGGCAATGACCTCCTGCTCATTGGCAGCGAGGAATTCTTCTGCTTGCCAGATGCGGCCTACCTTGAAATTGGGATGGAGGAGTTCGAGAAGGTCTGTGATCATGGGAATGCCACGAGCCAGGGCCAAGTCCACCATTTCCACTTCCTTCCAGAAGGGAAAGGCCCAATCTGCTATTGCCAGGGTATTAGTGTGGCGGACACGTGAGAGAAGGTGGTTGACCTGGGGGTTCAGAATACCTTTTTGAAGCATGATATTTGAGAAATTTGCGGAAATTGAAGGAGCTTGGCAGCTTTCGCCATAAAATTGGAAAGTTGAAAAATCAAACGGGTTGCCTGTAGACTCGTCAACCGCGTTCACAACCCTATAATAATTCCCATCATATCCTTTTCTCCTCCTCCCCATAACCATGGCCTTAACCAGCTTTTCCTACGAATCCATCATTCCAGCCGATGCCTCAGACGTTTTTTCCTACTTTGGGAGGAACCTCAGCATTCTTCGCCTCACTCCCCCCTGGGAGACCCTCAAATTACAGAATATTACCAGGGACATGGAATCGGGTTCTACCTTGGACCTTCGCATCCGGCTGGGATGTCTCGAGACAAATTGGCAGGTGCACCGGGTCGGATATGCAAAAAACAGAACGCTGATAAATAGACAGACCAGGGGCCCTTTCCGCATTTGGAAGCACTCCCAGTCCTTACGTTCCCTGGGTGATGCCACCTCCACACTGCGGGAGCTCGTTCAATTCTCCCTGCCCTTTGGAAAGCTCTCCAACAATCGCCTGGGAATCCACTTGACGCGAAAACGGTTGGACACTGTACCCAGGAGAACGAGTTACCCAAAACCAAGGTTGCCAAAACCGGAGCGAATGGATAGAAAGCTCCCGAACTGGCCGTTAACCTTAACGCCCAGGGACACGACGTGACTATCCTCTCAAGGTCGGGCAAAAGCAGGATATGGGGGGTTCCTGCAGAACAATGGGATCCCCGGGCAAAGGCGGCAGACTGGAAAAAATTGGAAGGTATCGATGGTTGGATACATTTGGCCGGCGAAAACCTTGCTTCCGGTCGGTGGACCTCAAAAAAAATGAAATCCTTGCGGAGCAGTCGAGTGGAAGGAACTCGATTCCTGGCTGAGGGATTCAAACAAATGTCCAATCCTCCCAAGGTTTTCATTGGAGCGTCCGGCATAGGTTATTATGGGGATGGGGCGGACGCCGAACTAACGGAAACGAGATCCAAAGGAAGCGGATTTCTAGCCGACTTGTGCGAGGATTGGGAAGGGGCTTCAACGGAAATGGAGGCCATGGGAATGCGCCGGGTCATTCTCCGCATCGGCATGGTCCTGACCCCCAAAGGAGGCGCACTGGCAAAACTGTTGCCCGTTTACAAAGCCGGACTGGGCGGACGACAGGGTGGGGGAACGCAATATTGGAGTTGGATCGCCATGGACGACCTGTTGCGGGTCTTTCACATTGCATTGTTGAATCCTCATTTTAGAGGGGTTTACAACGCGGTTTCCCCCACGCCCTTGCAAAATCGTGAATTTTCCAGCGCCTTGGCCCGGAAGGTGAGCCGGCCAGGGGTTTGCTCTGCCCCAAGGGGGGTTTTGACCCTTCTCCTGGGAAGGATGGCAAAGGAAACCTTGCTTGCCAGTCAACGCGTTATACCGCAACGTCTGACCGAAAGTGGGTTTCGGTTTGATTTCCCGACCTTGGACCTGACCTTGTCCCACCTTTTGGGCAGGCATTGAGGTCCTCGGAAAGGCTCCAAACTATTTTCCTTCCTGTCTCCGATAGCATTTTAAAATTCAATGAGAACTCCATCCTTCATTCTTCTTCCCCTGATAATTGGGTTCACCGCTTGCTCCAAACAGGAAGATTCCTCCGACAACCGGTCCGTGTCAGTGGCACAACAGCGGTCTCTGAGGCTGGTTTCCAGTCAAGTTCTCAACACTCCCGTTTTAGGCGAAATGGTCGTCGACCTGGCCGACAACATCAATCGATTGGGAGGGGATGACCTGTCGGTAAAAGTTTTCGGTCCGGGGAAACTGGTGGAAGCATTGGAGGTTCTGGATGCGGTTTCGGCGGGAAAAGTGGAAGCCGGTTTTGGCGCTGCTGGATTCTGGATGGGAAAGATTCCGGCCTCACCTCTTTTTTCGGCCGTTCCTTTCGGGCCCAATGCCAGTGAGTACATAGCTTGGTTCTACGGGGGCAATGGATCGAAATTGTATCAGGAAATGTATGACATCCATGGGTTTAACGTAAAAGTTATGATTGGAGGAATGATTCCTCCCGAATCAAGTGGTTGGTTCGCCCAGGAAATAAAGTCCCTGGATGACCTGAAGGGGTTGAAAATGCGTTTTTACGGTCTGGGTGGGGATATCATGAAGCAATACGGAGTAGCGGTGCGCCTTCTTCCTCCCGGGGAAATTTTTCCCGCCCTGGAAAAAGGCGTGATTGACGCCACCGAATTTTCCATGCCCAGCATCGATGAACGGCTGGGATTCTACAAGATAGTGAACTACAATTACTTTCCCGGTTGGCATCAGCAAGCCACAGCCTTCGAACTGCTCATAAACAAGGACGTGTGGGAAACGTTGACGGACAAGCAAAAGGCGATTTTGGAAATCGCTTCCCAGGCCAATGTGGTCAACGGAATCGCCAAAGGGGAAAGCAGCCAGGGGCCCACCCTTAAACGAAACGCGGAGAGAGGCGTGCAACTGCTGACCTGGCCTCCGGAAATGGTGGAGAGTTTTCGAAAGACTTGGGTGGAAGTGGCGCGGGAGCGCTCGGCCGAAGATCCATTCTTCAAAAAAGTTTGGGATGATCTGCAACAATTCCGCCGCGAGTTCAAGGAGTGGGGGGACAAAGCCTACCTCGATTAGGGCTTTAAGACGACGGCCGCTCTGATAATCACATGTCCAAACTGGTTGAGAGGATTGAGGCCTGGATGGAGAATCTGGGCCGATTGAGCGCCTGGATGCTCCTGGTATTGTTGGCCTCGATCGTCCTGCAGGTTTCTCTCAACTTCCTGAACAGCTCGATAACCTGGATGGAGGAGTTGCAATGGTACCTCTACGGAGCTTCGGCCATGGTCGCCTTATCTTACACCATGACCAGAAATGGCCACGTTCGGGTAGAAATAATTCACCGCAAATTGTCCCTTCGGACCAGACAGATTCTGGAAGTAATTTGGATTATGGTCGCCTTGATTCCCCTTTACATGGTTACCTTGACCCACGGTTGGGACTTCATGGTGGAGTCTTTCAGGATTGGGGAGGGGAGCCCCGACCCGGGAGGCATGCCCTTCCGCTGGGTCGTAAAAGGGTTCATTCCCATAGCCAGTTTGCTCTTGATCCTGACCGCGCTGCTCCGGGGCATACGGATTTGGGCCAAACCCGAATTGTTGGAGGAAACGGAGTTGATACATGGAGATTGAGGGAATTCTGCTGTTGATACTCTCCCTGGGGTTTTTGGGGTTTCTCGCCTTGGGGGTACCAGTGGGATTCAGTCTTGGAGGGGCGGCCTTTATCACGACGGCCCTGGCCGTAGTTTCAGACCAGATTTTTGGAGCCTATTCAGGGCTGGATTTCCAGGTCTTTTCCCTCGTGATCAACCGCATTTACAGTTTGATGGGCAATTGGGTGCTGGTAGCGCTGCCCATGTTTATTCTCATGGGCTACTTCCTGGACAAGTCGGGGTTGGCGGATCGGCTCATGAGTTCGCTCGGGTTGCTCACCCGCAGATTTCCCGGTGGCTTGGCCCTGAGCGTCACCCTGATCGGGGCGCTTCTCGCTGCCTCGACGGGGATAATCGGCGCCTCGGTGGTATTGTTGGGCATGGTCTCTCTGCCGGTTATGATGCAGGCCAAATACAACAAGTCCCTGGCGGTCGGGACTGTCTGTGGAGCCGGTACCCTTGGCATTTTGATCCCGCCCAGCATCATGCTCATCATCATGGCGGATCGGCTGCAGCTATCTGTGGGCGACCTCTTTCTCGCCGCCGTGATACCCGGCTTGATTTTGACCGGCCTGTATGCCCTGTTTATTTTTGGCTTCGCCCTGATGAAACCGCAATTGGCTCCGGCAATGGAGCTTGAAGATGAGGCTTCCAATGAAACCCTATGGTCTCTGGTCAAGGCTGTCCTCCCAACCATGGCGCTGATTATCATGGTTTTGGGTTCGATTTTTTTCGGTATCGCCACCCCTACCGAGGCCAGTGGATTGGGGGCGCTCGGCGCCATGTTGTTGGCTGCCATGAACGGTCGGTTGAACCTCAAAGTGATTCGCCAATCCCTGGAGGGAACGATGCATACCATGGGATTTCTCTTTGCCATTTTCATCGGAGCGACTTGCTTTTCCCTCGTTTTGAGATTGTTGGGGGGAGATGAACTGGTGGCGAATCTAGTGCAAAACTGGGGGGCGGGAGACTACACTAAAATCGCCGCCATTCTGGCTGTGGTATTTTTACTCGGCTTTTTTCTCGAGTGGATAGAAATCACTTTGATCATCCTTCCCATCGTGGGAATTGCCGTGGTCCAAATGGATTTTGATTGGCTGGCCAACACTGGCATGGAATCGACCGCTCAACCCTCCCTGGTATGGTTCTGTATCCTTTTTGCCATGACCCTGCAAACATCCTTTCTCACCCCGCCGGTCGGATACGCCCTGTTTTACGTCAAGGGCGTTTGCCCGAAAGGTGTCGAGTTGGGCCATATCTACGCTGGAGCCGTCCCTTTTATCATCCTGCAACTCCTCGCCCTGGCCCTGCTACTTGTTTTTCCTCAACTGGTCTTATGGCTGCCCAGCATCAGCTATTGATCCGACTATTGTCATGTCCCATTAATTTGTTCACACAAGTGGCTGGGTTTGATTCTGTAATAGCCGGATAGTGGAGGGAGAAGAGTTCAGTGTGCAGAGTTCAGAGAGAGAGAAAGGAGGGCGGTCAGCGCCCAAGGGCGCGAATTAGGAATTAGGAATTAGGAATGAGGGAAAAGGGGAGAGATCAAGATCAGGATCACGACCAAGATCACGATTATGGGGATGTAAATGCATCCTCCGTTCGGTAGTGAGATATCAAAGGTAGGAGCGGATTTACGCCGGACTCGATCAGGCGTTCCCCGCATTCAAAAACCCCACCGGATGGGTGATAGTTGCCGGGTCGTAAAAATTCCGGATATTGGGAAATACGGTTTCCATTTCAGAACCGGAAACCCCGAGCCACCTGGCCAATTCACTACCGTATTCATCGACCGAGGTAGTTGGAATCAAGCGTCCGCGATTACGACGATCAGTGTCCAGGCTCGAACCCAGCGCGAGAGATGGATATTGACCATAAATCTGGCCTCCCTGGACCGGGCCGCCCATTACGAAATGGTTTCCCCCCCAGGCATGGTCGGACCCTTTGCCGTTGGAAGTCAGGGTTCGGCCAAAATCCGAAGCGGTGAACAGGATGACCTTGTCAAGGGCATCGATCTCCATCAGCGCATCGTGCAGAAATTTAATCGCCTGATCAATTTCCTCAAGCATGACGAGTTGGGCATTTATCACTTCGTTGTGATGATCCCAACCGCCGGACCGGACAAAGAAGGTTTGTCTCCTCATTCCGAGAGCTTCCCTCGCGGCTATGGTCCGCGCCACCATGTGCATGCGCCGCGCTAACGGGGTGGGCGGAACGGGAGTATTGATCACGATCGGTTCTATGGCCTCATTAAAGGCGATTGAGGAATCGATGAACCGGCGGGTTCTTTTGGCAAACGTACTGGTAAACAGGTTTTTGTATTGCTCTTCCAACAAGCTGTCCACTGCGGCCTTTTCAAAAGGATCCTGGTAGGCCACCATTTCGGTGCCTCCCTCAAGGCCGCTGATGTAGGCAAAAGCCTCGTCTCCCGACTGAAAAACGTTAACTCCGTTCAGGGAGATGTTCATTGATACCTTGGAGTCCCCGTTCATGGACATCAACAAATCGGCCGTTCTTCCTCCCCATCCACCAGGACCTGCGCCTTTAATTTGGGGGACCGAAGTCTGCCAGTGAATTTGCTGATCGGAATGGGAAAACAGACCTGAAGGGCGAAGGCGACTGTTGTTGCTGTAAACCGACCTGTTGGGGATTGGCTCGATCAGGGTGCCGACGTTGGCGATCAGGGCCAAGCTTCCGGCCTCGTAGAGTTCCTTTGTCTCGGGCATGGATGGATGCAATCCGAATTCGGTAAAGGGTTGTCCGAGGGACGTTATGTCCAAGAGGCTGGATTTTTCCAATGCCAAGTCATCCCTGGTAGTGCGGTATTCCTCATAGGCCGCATCGTTTCTTGGAACCAACATGTTGTAGGAGTCGTTCCCCCCAGCCAAAAACAGGCAGACCAAGGCCTTGTAATCGTCTCCCGGCCCGGTCTCGGCCGCCGCAGCCGTGCTCGCCATGCGCAGGGATAGAAGGCTGGAAAACAGCGCGGTCGACCCAACCGCCGCGCAACTGGCTTCGCCGATAAATTTTCTTCTGGATATTCTATTGGATGGATTCATGGCCTGGTGTTATTGAAGTACGACGGACTCGGGGCTGATGCTCACCAGAAGAACGGCCCGTTTAGCCCGGTCTTGTCGAAAAGAATTTGGGATGGCCTCCACGGAATCTACAATTATTGCCTTGGTCTTTTGGCCCAATGAGTTGTGACATAGCAGCAGGTCGAGGTGCTCGACCAGAGCTTCCGCGTCCCCGGCCAATTCGATTTCGGTGGAAAGATCAAGAGTTGGCCTGGGGTTAGCTCCTCCGGCCAGGGCTCCTTGCAGGCCCCGGTCGATTAATATGGAAAAAAGCTGAAATGTCTTCATGCCGGTAGAATCGTCCAGAATCTGAAATTCCGGCCCATACAAACCCGTCTCTCCGAGTTCCCCACTGGGAACAAAATCGGGCAGGTAAAAATTGAAAACGCTGGGCGAGCGATAGGGAGACTGGCCAAATTCGTCTTCGTATGAGGTGAACCAGAGAATATTGTTGTTGGCCTCGTTGCTATTCAACTTGAAGGCGCGGCAAAGGTGAGTGAACCTCAATAAGGGTTCCTGCAGCTTGCCCCGGCCGTTATCGATCATATAACCGGCATCCCGGGCTTCCGGGTCGAGTAGAATAGTCTTCACCACCGCATTTAAATCACCCCGAACCCCTTCACCATTGTCGGAAAAAACTCTGGCCACACGCTCAACGTATTCAGCGCTTGGATTGGAGGAAACAAGACGTTGAATCAGGCGGAAAGAGATGAAAGGGGGCACATTCGGATGGTTGAAAAGGACGTCCAACGCCGCCGTAATTTCCGGAATTGTATTCACCCCTGCCGGCAGAACCGTCCCATCGAGCATGGTTTTCTCCGTTCTGTCGTGTCGGCTTTCATTGCGCACTATCATCGGGTCCACCCGGTTGGGGGTGTCGTACTCCGGTTTATCATAGGCGTGCTGCAAGCCAGTAAATACCTTGGCCAGTTCAGCGATATCCTCATTGTCGTAAGTCGGAATGGGCTCCTGGTCGGCGTCGAGTTTCAGGGTTCCGTCCATGTTGAGATCCCACAGGCCCACGGTGAAGAGTTGCATCACCTCCCGGGCATAGTTCTCATCCGGCAACCGGTTCCCGGCAGCTTTCTGGTTGTTCAAATAAGTTAGGTAGTAGCCCATTTTGGCATTCAGGGTCACCTCCTGCAGAATATCGCGATAATTTCCGAAGGCATTCCGGACCAATATGTCGTAAAAATTGAGCCATTGCAGGGGGTATGCGTTCTTATTACTGCCCACTTGCCCGATGACGAATATCTGGGCCAGGGCCCAGGCCATTCTCTGGCGTAGCTGGTCTTGGCCGAACAAGGCGGCCTGAAACCAAACGACCCCCTTCAGGTGAGCGCGGCCCACCCGAATTTCACTGGTTTGGGGATAGATGTGGTTGGTTACCGGGTAAGTATAGTATAGGGGCATGTGGAGGGTCGGGTCCAAGGCGATCTGTTCATTGATCCATCCTTCGAAGTTCAACCCCGATTGCATCAGGTTGTCGATATCCGCCGCGGTGGGGCCAAAGGTGGTTTGCTTCAAAAACCTGGCCGCCAGCGCTCCGGCCACCAGGGTGGGATGATCTTCCATCCGCATACGTAAAAATTGAGCCCTGGGCCAATCATCATAGGATAACGTCACGCTTCCCAAGGCATTATCGACGACAAATCCTTCGGCAACAGATTCCCAGGGCGCGTTGCCGAGTTTTTGGGCCAGTACCGTCCATTCGCCTTGGTTGAGGCTGGGCTTGCCATCCAGGTAGTAAGCCAAATCCCGCCTTCCGGGAAAGGGTAACAGGACCACGTTGTTCTCCCCATTGTGCTGAAAAGTCATGGGCCGGCCCGAGGCGCCGGCATTGACCGCATCCTCCGGAGCGGCGCCAAGGGCATACTCCAAAAAACTAGGCACGCCATCCTGGTCCGGATCGGAACCGGATGGCTGAAAGGGAATCCTGGAACGCCACTCCCGGTAATCGAGGGGATCATCCCCAATATCGGCGGACAGTGGAGACCACCAACCGGCCAAGGCCGGAAGGATCAGACACTTCCCCATTCGGGCAAACAAGGCGGGCGCTTTCACGGAACCATATTGAAGAAAAAGATTCAAATCGAACTACCCATATTAACCATAAAACCATGGATTGGAAAGGTTTATTGGCATATTAAGATTTCATCAGGCATTGGAAGCTTCGGAAAGCTGAAATAGGAGAAACAGATATCGTTTCTGGGATTTGAATTGCTCCGAGTCCAAAAGTTCCCTTTCCCGGTTGAGTTTTTCCCATTTTTTGCGGAATAAACGAAACGCCATCCGAGTGAGGAACGGGTGCTTTTTTCGGGTTTTGTCCGTCAATATATCCAACCCCGTCAGGATCCGGTGGGCCAGCAGGTTGCCAAGATCCAACGTTTTGGCCACTCTATCGGTAAGATCCCGCTCTTCCATCAGCTTGAATCCATTCTTTTTGGATTCAATTCTGAATTTTGTCAGGTTATGGCCACTCAGGGCCATTGTTCCCCTTGCATTGTCCAGGACGAAATAATCGCAGATCATGAGAAACCCGCCGGTGGAGAGGCTTTTTTTTGCCGTTGCGAAGAGCTGCGCATAGGGAATGTACTGGGCGGATTCGCTCATGACGAGGCAGTCAAATCTTTCCCCGGGTTCAAAATCTTCAAACCGGCAGTGGTAAAAGGGCGCGTCCAGGTTCTCGGTAAAATTATTTTTTTGAGTTTCGTCGGGCGATAATACGTGTACGTCCAGCCCCATGGATAACATTCTCCGGGTCATGGCGGATGTCCCGCAACCCACGTCGAGGACCTTTTGGGCGGATGGGGGCAAGCGGTCGATGAGAAAATTCTCATACCGCAATTGAGCCTCCTTGAGATTTGAAAGGGTCAATTCATCCTCTTCATTCCACAGTCCGTAGTGAAGGTGGTCCAGCCCCAGGACTTCGTTGTAAAACCTCAGGACCCTGTCATCTTCTCTGGACATGTTGGAATTATTGGTTTTACCCGAAGGGCCGGGATCGAGGGGGATTTGAGCGGATCAAAGATCCAAGTCCTCCTGTTGCCCCAAAGTTTTTCCATCCTCCACGGAAATGGGTTCGGTCAAAAGGGGAGTTTTCAAGCCGCCGATGTATTCACTGAAGATTTGGCCATCGGACCGGTGGCGCAAGGCGTACTGAACCATTCCCATGCGGGCATCGAGGTTGTCGACCATGGACACGAAAACCGCTTCCGGGGTTGCCGCTAAACTGGCAGCGCCCCATTCCAACGCACCCTGATGCGAAAGAATTATGTGTTCCAGCCGCTCCAGGAGTTCGGAGGATAGTTTGGCCAACATACCAGCCCTGCGGGCCAGGCGATAGCCCAGGACCACATGTCCCTGTAAAATGCCGGATTTGCTTTTGTTGGAGCTCAATTCCCCTTCGTATTCGATGGCTTTGCCGATGTCGTGCAGAACGACTCCGGCCAATGCCAGGTCCGGGTCAACTTCGGTGTACAACGGAAGTAGGGCGATGGCCGCTCGCGCCATGTGAACGGTGTGTTCCAACAATCCGTGTCGGTAGGCGTGGTGCATCTTCATTGCCGCCGGAGCGCAGCGGAATTCTGTTTCCATCTCCTTCAGAGTCCTTTGTACCGTTTCCCGCAAGGCTTCGTGCCCGATCCTGTCGACGATTTCCTGAAGTTCAGCCCATAGCTCATCGGGATCTTCCAGACAGGTTTCCACCAAATTTTGAAAGAGAGAGGGGTCCCTCGATTCCTCCTCCGTGAGGGGGCGGATTTCAGAAAGATCGGGGGACAGGTTTCCTTGGTAGACACCGGTAACCCCTCTGACAAAAACGGGAGAATCCTCCGCAATGGTTTCAATGCGTGAATGGAGAGGATGACCCCCGAAGCATGTGCTACGAAAATTCCCACTCTTGTCCCCGAATTCCAACCCCCAATAAGTCGAGCCATTCCTGGCCGTTTTCCGCGTTTTCCTTT
>JAABVD010000015.1 GCA_014529615.1 Opitutia bacterium | reverse complement strand
GCACAGCCGGTTCCCTATATGATGATGTTTTCCATAACTGATTCCGCTGTTGGGATAGGGCCGTAATTAGATGGGTTCCGCCGTCGAGGTCAAAAGATAATCGCCGCGACCCGACCTTCTTCCCCCTCTTCCCCTTCGGAGTTGATATTTGGGAAAGAGGTTGCCACTTTGGCCCAGCATGGGTGGACCGGTTTCCATTATCGATAGTCATTGCCACCTCGACCATTTCCACAGAAAGGGCGCCTTGGAAGAGGCGTTGCAATCGGCTGGGGATGCCGGGGTGGACCGAATGATTGCAGTGGGCACCAACGAGGCCGACTGGAAATTTTCCCAAATGCTCGCCCAACGACATCCAGGCACGATTTATTATTCGGTTGGTCTTCATCCTTCCGAGGTGGGAGATGATTGGGAAGAGCAAGTCATTGAGGTGGCCGGGTTCTTTCAGCAATTGCGGAATCGTCCCGTGGCCCTGGGGGAAATTGGGCTGGATTTCTTCCGCTTGCCTACCGGGGATCCCAAAAAGGCCGCCTCCATAAAGGCCCTCCAGCTTGGGGCCTTTCGCAGCCAGTTGGAGCTGGCCCGCCGCTTGGAATGTCCTGTTGTAATCCACTCCCGAGGGGCTTATCGGGAATGCATAGAAGAACTCGATGTCTCCGGAGTGAATTGGGACCGCGTCGTTTTTCATTGTTTCGTGGAGGACGGCGAGGCCATCAGACAAATAAACAGGAGGGGAGGCCGCGGGTCCTTTACCGGAATTGTGACCTTTAATTCTGCAGAGCAGGTGCGGGAAGCGGTCAAGGCTCAGGGTTTGGGAAAGATCATGGTAGAGACCGATGCCCCATACCTCGCTCCCGTCCCCCATCGGGGGAAGCCCTGTCAACCCGCCTATGCGGCCATAACTGCGCGCTACTGCAGCCGTCTCCTGGATGTGGAGGAAAACGAGTTTGCCGCCATCAGCCGGGGGAATACCGAAGCGTTTTTCGGCCTGTGATCCAGCGGCCCCAATTTATTGAAACCCTCATTTCAACCTCGGTGCCGGAGACCCCTCAGACTTCGTCGAATTTCCTTTTGAAAAGGGAATTCATTTCGGAAAGCAACTCGGCTCCATCTTCGCCGTTGGCTATGAACTTCAATCGGGAACCTTTTCCTGCCGCCAGCATCATTAGGCCCATTATGCTTTTTCCATTCACCAGATCCTTGTCCCGTTCCACATAGACTTCGCTTTTGTATTTATTGGCCAAGCGTACAATCCTTGCGGCGGGACGGGCATGGATACCCATTTTATTGATGACCTCAATAATCCTGGTATGCGTATTTCCGCCGTTGGTCTGCTTCGTAGATTCCATAGGTTGGGGCTAGCCTATCCAATGTGATAATTCGACTTGAGTTTCACTGTGTAAAGGTCGATTCAACCAATCGTCAAGGGATAATCTTAGAATGGGAATCCGCCAAAAATGTCCCCATATTATGCCGAGTTATCAAAAAAACGGTTTATTGGAACGGACGCCTCCTGAAATCATCGCTGCATACCGACTTCATAATTCCCGACCTGTGGCAACAGGAGGCGGTGCGGCATTTGGTTGACGGAAAGGATGTGGTTTTGCACGCGCCCACCGGGGCCGGCAAGACCTATATCTTCGAGTTGCTGGTCGAGCAGGGGTTGCGAAAACGGGCCATATACACGGTTCCCACCAGAGCCCTTGCCAATGACAAGTTGATGGAGTGGCGGGCCCGCGGTTGGGATGTGGGAATTTGCACCGGAGACATCGTGGAAAATGAAAGGGCATCGGTTGTGGTCGCCACTCTCGAAACCCAAAAACGGCAGTTCTTACAGGGCAAGGGCCCGCGCCTGTTGGTCATAGACGAGTACCAGATGTTGGCCGATCCGGTTCGCGGAGTAAATTATGAACTGGCCATCGCCATGTCGCCTCGGACTTGCCAGATCCTGCTCATGAGCGGGAGTGTCTCCAATCCCCAGGATCTCGTGGCTTGGCTCAATCGACTGGACCGGGACGCGGTTCTGGTTCGGCGGCTGCGACGACCGGTGCCTCAGGAAGAAGTCCTGGTCGAGGGCTTGAAAATCAGGGTGCCGGCCCGGGTGCGTGGATTTTGGCCTCGCATCGTGAGCAAAGCCCTGGTGGCCAACCTGGGCCCTTTGATCATATTTGCCCCCCATCGTAATGAGGCTGAAAATATCGCCCGGCAGCTTTCCCGGGAAATTCCGGTCGATGAGGAACTCTTGCTCACTCCGGAGCAACGTCGGCTGGCCGGGAGGGGATTGGCGCGGTTATTGAAAAACCGCATATCCTACCATCACAGTGGGCTGAACTACCTGCAGCGCGCCGGTGTAATCGAGCCCCTGGCCAAGGCCGGTCAATTGAGGGTAGTGGTAGCCACCATGGGATTGGCCTCGGGCATCAATTTCTCCATGCGATCGGTGTTGGTGGCGGAAACCCTCTATCGGGTTGGACATCGTTTGATGCGCGTACGGCCGGATGAGTTGCTCCAGATGTTTGGTCGAGCCGGTCGCCGTGGACGGGACCGGCAGGGCTACATTCTGGTAGTGCCTGACAAGCCGCGCATCCACATGGCGAGTCCCTTGAAATTGCATCGGGTCAGCCAGGTTGATTGGCCCAGCTTGATAGGGGTGATGCAGGCGGCTCATGGACAGGGCAATGACCCCCTCAAAACGGTGCGACAGTTGACCCACCGCTTGATCAGCCTGGAACGCATCCCCCTCGGCCTGGAAAAATTTATGCGAAATCGGGAGAGAAACCTCGCCATGGAAGCGGGCAGAAAAGACGCAAGAAAGAGCCGTCTGATCGAGGAGGTCCGCAACAGTGAAGGAATCTGGGAACGTAAAAAGCCCGCTGTAAAAGCCCGCCTGGGAGATATTCTGTTCTTTCGGAATGGAAACTGGATCCCGGCGCTTTCGGACCCGAGAACCTTGAAAATGGCGGGCATGGGGGTGGTTTGTCTGTTGCAGAAGAGTCCAGGGAAGATCTATGGCCGTGAGGTGGCCCTGGCCAATTGGTCCAAAGAGGAGGGCCGGAAAGACATCGTTTTGACAAAGTGGTTGCGCAAGCAGGTGACTTTGCTGAAGCCGAAGGGAAAGGGCAGAAATCCCGTCTCCCGCTTCTGGTACTACGATCCCTTTGAAGAGGTCGTCCTCCCCAGGATTCCCGAGATGACCGGCGGTGGGAAGCTCGTCGAGGTCATCGACCGGAAGGGGACCCTTTACGGACGCATCGACTTTTCCGACACCGAGGTGTTCGCGATAAGGGATTCCGCCGGCAAATTCTTGCTTGGAGCGCCCAAACGCCGCCGCGCAGTAGACGATATCGGCTCGTTTTCCGCCCTCGTGCGCGAGCAGGAATCCGGGGACATGGGTGGTTTATCGCCGACCCAGGCCTGGTTTCGACTCGGATTGATTGACGGGGATGGCCGACCGACCCGGAGGGGCGCTATTTTCAGCTTTTTCCATTATGGCGAAGGCTTGGCCGTGGCCGCAGCCTTGGAAGAGCCTTCCTACGAAGTAGACGAATTGGTTTACGATCTGGCAAACCTGCGCGCGGGCCACCGGTTCGAGGATTTTGAGAGTTTCAGCAGCCGGTTGGGCAATTGCTGCCGCCTGGTCTATGGAAATGCCACCTTCGAAGGTTATCTGGATAAAGGTTTGCCGCTCGATTATGGCGACGGCGCAGCCGAGGTTATTGCGCGTTATGAAGCTTACGAGGAGTCGGGATTAAAAAGCGGAGAAGGATCCCTGCAGGATGGGGATATCGAGCGGGTGCGCTTGGAGTGGGTGAGTCTTCTGCGAAACATTGTTCTGGCCCCCGACTTCGCCTGGGGACGGTGGCGTTCCTTGCAATCCGAAGCGGAAAAACTACTCCGGAGCCGGGTGATCGATCCCGTTCTTCATCAGGTGCCCGAGCTCTCTCCGGCCCAACGAAAACGCAGGGAGCACCGCCTGCGCTTTTGAGCTGCCCGCCCTGCGGGTTCCGGCGCCACCACAGGTAGCGAGTCGGGCCAATTCTATTGCTGAGGACGGGATATGCCACCGGATTGAGTGGACGAATACGGGACCATCCCCCAGATTAGTTTCCCCCCATACTAAAATCTCCCTCCATGGTTTCTCTGTTAATAAAATATACCAGTTGGCTCCATACCCGGTGGCCGGCCGGGGTGGTTGAAAAACTACCGGCGGTAGGCCAGGACGGCAAAACCAACATTCCAGGTGTGAGAATTGTGGGGGATTTGACCGGTATCCCCCTGCTCAAGTTTGCCGCCCACACTGGTGCCAGAGCGGTGCATGCCATAGTGAAGGATCCGGATTTTCAGGCTGAGCGAGGAAAAGAAGGCGTGTTGGACTTGGTCATTGTGGGAGGAGGAGTATCGGGTTTTTCCGCTGCCGCAGCGGCCAGGAAGGCCGGATTGGATTTTCAGCTTTACGAGGCAGTCGAGGAATTTTCCACCATTGAGAATTTTCCAAAGGGAAAGCCCATTTTCACCTATCCGACGGAGATGACTCCGGCGGGAGAATTTCGATTCAAAGCGAAAATCAAAGAGGATCTGTTGGAGGAATTGGCCCGCCAAGGGGAAGGGGCTGAAGTTTCATCGCAAAGAAAAAAGATCGACCGGATCGAACGTTCCAAAGGGATAATTCTGGTTCATGGCGGGGATGACGAACCCGTTCGGGCCCTCCAAGTCATTGTCGCCATCGGGCGGAGTGGTAATTTCCGCAAGCTCGATGTTCCCGGGGAAGCGCTGCCCAAAGTGACCAATCGGCTGCACGACCCCCAAGATTTCATGGGGAAAAACGTGGTTGTGGTGGGAGGCGGTGACGCGGCCCTCGAGACAGCGGTCGCATTGGTGTGTTGCGGGGCCGGGGTCACATTGAGCTACCGGAAAGGCGAATTCTCACGCCCCAAACCGGAAAATGTGAAGAAGGTCCAGGCCTTGGCGGCCGACCCCAACTTCCCAACCGGGGTGGCCGAACCCTCCTCCGATCGGGTTAACCCCGCTGCCGACTTCGCCATGCGGGGCCATCATCCGCCCGGCTCGCTTCGGGTGGAATTTGGAAGCCGCGTCCGCGAGATCCAACCGGATTCGATAATCTTGGAAAAGCGCGGCAGGGAATACGAATCGCTGCCTAATGACGCGGTTTTTGTCATGACGGGGCGGGAAGCTCCCTTGGATTTTTTTAGAAGGTCCGGTATTTCCATCTTGGGAGAGTGGGGGTTGAAGTCCTGGTCCGCCTTGGCCTTCTTTTTCGCTTTCTGTGTATTTCTCTATCACTGGAAAAACTGGGGCCCGATTAACGGGCTGTTGCAGAACAGGGAGTGGGGTCCTAGCGGCCTGCTGTGGGCGGGTCCCTCCTCTCTGGTCGGATCCGTCATCGAGGCTGCGCGGGACCCCGGGTTTTTATATTCCCTGGCATTCTCCACCTGTGTCGTTGCCTTCGGCGTCAGGCGGATTCGCCGCCGCCGCACCCCCTACGTCACACGGCAGACCATATCCCTGATGGCTTTTCAGGTCATTCCGCTTTTTCTGCTTCCTTACGTCCTGCTTCCCTGGATGGGTAATAATGGCCTATTTGATGCCGGTTGGGGAAAGTGGATCGGGGACACTTTTTTCCCGGAGGAAAGTTATTGGAGGGCCTTTGGTTTTATTCTGGCCTGGCCCCTTTTCGTATGGAACGTGTTCAGCGAGCAGCCCATATGGGGATGGCTTGTGCTTTCCCTGATCCAGACCTTTGTCATCATCCCCTGGATAGTGCGTCGCTGGGGCAAAGGAGCATATTGCGGTTGGGTATGCAGTTGCGGCGCCTTGGCCGAGACCCTGGGCGACGCCCACCGGCACAAAATGCCGCATGGCGTGTGGTGGAACCGCTTGAACATGGTGGGACAATTCGTGTTGGCCGTGGCCGTGGCCTTGTTTCTGTTGCGGGTTGTCGGATGGATATTCCCTTCCAGTGTTGCCGGGAAATGGTTTGGAGGTCTGGCAAGCGGTTACCCGGTATTCAATTACAAATACCTGGTTGATCTTTGGTTGGCCGGTGTCCTCGGTTTGGCATTTTATTTTCATTTTTCAGGCCGGGTCTGGTGCCGTTTTGCCTGTCCTCTGGCCGCCCTCATGCACATTTATGCACGGTTCAGCCGGTTCCGTATATTTGCCGATAAAAAGAAATGCATTTCCTGCAATGTTTGCACCTCCGTGTGCCACCAGGGAATTGATATAATGAATTTTGCCAACAAGGGCCTGCCCATGGAGGATCCCCAGTGCGTGCGCTGTTCCGCCTGTGTGCAAAGTTGTCCGACCGGTGTACTGCATTTTGGCAGATGGGACGGAAAGGGCGGTATCGTCTTGGACAAACTGGCCGCATCCACGGTGCAAATGCGGGAGGAAGGGGATGAGTCCGTCCAATCGTTTTTGACGGATTTAAACAGGGTCCGTTTCCCCAGGGGTTGACAACCCTCGGCGCTTAACCCGCATGTCCCGCAAAATTCGTCGCGAGCGACCGGAGAATCCAACGAAGTCGGCACCAGTGCCGGCCTTGTCACGCCGTAATACATGAAGGCGGATATTCCGGAGCGCAGTAGAAAATTTGTGAGATATGCGGATTAAATACAAATCCTGCCGTTTTTCACCTGTTTGCCGGAATTTTGAGAGGGCAGATGTATTAAAACATATATTTAAAAATATTCTTAAAATATTTTATTGCTTCTTTTTAAAAAAGTCATGGAATGCTGGATTTTCAATTGTATTTTCCTGGAGTTTTTAATCCCGCTACGTCCCCAAATAACAGCGATGGGCCGGATTTCCAGAAAGTGCAATTATTCACTTATTAATTAAAACAATGATTACTGATAAACTTAAAGAATTAAGGGATTACGAGGCCAAGGTTGCCGCCCTGGAAAAAGAGATTGAAGAGGATAGGGCGGCAAGGTTGCCTTCCTTGCACGAAGAAGTCGGTCTGGAATCGACCGAAGCCTTGATCAATGCCCTCAGGGGACTGGCCAGGAAACCGCGTCTGGCTAAGGAACCGCCAAAGAAAAAGAAACGGATCCGGCTGACCCCGGCACAGAAAGAGAAAATCGCCAAGGCCATTAAGGCCGGTTTGAAGGGAACGGAGGCTTCCAGAAAATTTGGCGTATCCCTCCCCACGGTTCAAAAGATCAAAAAGGATTTCGGCCTGGTAAAACCCAGGGCCAAAAAAAGCGCTAAGGCATAGGAGGGGATTACAGGCTCATGGCCGGGGGTTGCTCCTCGACCACGTCGTACTGGATTCTCCAGAATTTATAATATTCGCCCCTTTGCCGCATCAGGTTCTCATGGGTGCCGGTTTCCACTATCCGGCCGTTTCCCAGAACCACTATATTGTCGGCTTTCCTGACGGTGGACAGGCGGTGCGCTATGATTAGAACCGTACGGTTGGCAGTCAGGTTTTCCAGCGCTTCCTGAATCTTGCTTTCGGTGGCGCTATCGACGCTGGAGGTCGCCTCGTCCAGGATGACCAATGGAGGGTTCTTCAAGAGGGCCCGGGCGATGGCGATTCTTTGCTTTTCTCCCATGCTCAGCCGGATACCCCGCTCCCCTATCATGGTATCCAACTGATCGGGAAGGCTTTTTACGAACCCCTGCACGTGCGCTCCCCGTAAAACCTGCCACAATTCTTCCTCGGCGGCGGATTCCTTGGCCAGCAGCAGGTTGTCTCTTATCGTGCCATCAAACAGGAACGGTTCCTGGGCCACCAGACCGATAGAACTTCGCAGGGAGGTCAGGTCGATGTCGCGGACATCCACCCCGTTTATCATGACCGCGCCTTGGTCCACATCGTAATACCGGAGCAACAGGTTGGCCACAGTGGACTTGCCCGCC
This sequence comes from Opitutia bacterium, assembly GCA_014529615.1. Classification (GTDB taxonomy): domain Bacteria; phylum Verrucomicrobiota; class Verrucomicrobiia; order Opitutales; family UBA2995; genus JAABVD01. The sequence continues at coordinate 10,404 of JAABVD010000015.1, read as the reverse complement.
CCAGTGCGGCCGACCAGGGCGGTGACTTTGCCTTCGGACAGTTCGAGGTCGAAATTGCGCATGATGGCCGGCCGGGTTTCATAGGCGAAGGAAACATCCTTGAAAGTGACGGATATGGGCGAGAGGGGAAAGGGGACCGCCTGGGGTGGATTTTCAATTTTTATTTCGTGGTCCAAAATTTCGAATACCCGGTCGCCCGAAGGTTTAGCTGCGCTGAGGAGGTTGTTTAATCCGTTGAGCCGGCTAATGGGTTCCAAAATTCGGCCACTGTAAAGGAGGAACATGGCGAGTTCCCCGATGGTCAAACTTCCTTCCACGTATTGGTAGCCTCCGATTCCCAGGACCGCGACCATGCTCAGGCTACTGATAAAACGGGTGGTTGAACTGTAATATGCCCAGCGGTACATGGCAGTGAGCGTTTTCTTCTTCAGGTCTTCCGCTTTGCCCAGGAAGCGGGCCCTCTCCCGTTCCTGCAAGGCGAACGAACTGACCAGCCGGTGGCCGGAAATGTCTTCGACCAACAATGCATGCATGTCCCCTGCGCTCCGGCGCACGCGCTTCCAGTTTCGGCGGCTGATCTTGTAGTGTCCCTTTGCCAGGAACAGGAGCAAAGGAATGGGCAGCGTGGCAAAAGCGGCTAACACTGGATTGGTAATGAACAGAAAGGTCGCTATTCCGAGCAATGTAAAAACGGAAGTCAGTCCTTGTTCAGTGCCATCCAATATGGCGCCTTCGACGTTGAGAACATCTTCGGTCACCCGTGAGGAAATATCCCCTGTCTTGCGCTGATCAAAGAATCCCACGGGCAAATGCATTAATTTCCGGTGCAGGGCTGCGCGCAGGTCGATGAGGACCCGCTGTTCTATGACGTTGTTCAAACGGATGCGCAGGTAGTTCAATACGTCTCGCATGAAGTAAGCCGTCACTATGGCGGACAATCCCAACCATAACCAACGGATCTGTTTGACCATTATGATTTCATCGATGACAAATTGAATGATCTTGGGGATCGAGATCTCGAAGGCGGTGCTGGCAAGGGCCAGGAACATGTTGAGCACAAAAAGAAACCGATAGCGCATGAAGTAGGCTGCTACACGGGCAATGCTGTTTTTCCGTTCCATTGGATTTCTGCACTGTTCAAGAACAGGCCGGACGCTTTTTCAACCTGCAAAAAAAAGGCCGCCTGCGGAAAGGCGGCCTTTTGGTAAAATTTTTGGGTATCAGTTGAACACTTCTATGGGAACTTCCAAGGGCGAATAACCATCGGCTTCGATAACGAGCACTCCAATTCCAGGAGTCCCGCCTCCCAGGGCGACACTGGTGGATTTGCTGCCTGCAGGAATAACAACCTCCGGAAGAATGACACTTTCCGGGATGTCCGTTGTTATGTAAATGGCCAAGCCTCCTGCGGGAGCCTCCGTTGGAATGGAAAATTTGAGGGTTGAGCGTTCACCCGAAAGCACCGATACGGAAACGGGCAATACTTGCATTTCGGCCGGATCGACCCTGAAGGAGCCCACCGAAATATCTCCGCGTACTCCGCGCAGGACCACCTCGTAATTTTGTGAGGCGGCCAGATGGGGAACGTCGAAACCCAAGGCATTGGGAGAATAGTAGATCGAGGTGGCCAGAACGTTTCCGACGAAAATTTGGTCGGATGGTTGGAACCCGCTTCCATTCAATCCAATTCTGGAACCGACGATGCCTCGGTTGGCCGCCAATGAAACCACATAGCGGTTAATCAGGGAAAACTTTAACAGGCCGTCACTCGGAATGGTAATGGATCGCGGACTGTTCACTCCGAGAACATATTTTTGGTAATCGATCTGGTAATAATAAACTGCATTGGTCCTGTCCGGAGGCATGGTAAATTCATATTCCCAGATTTGTTGCCCCTGTGAGCTGCGCCTCATGGGGCGGGCCCTTCCGTCGATGACCACTTTGGGTTTGAGGGTCCCTTCCGCTATTCCCTCTTCAACCTCCGGGATCTGAAGACTGAGGGTATAGATATTGGAAGGATTCATCGGAATCTCCGTCGGAGTCAGATTTCTGATCGCCTGGCCACAACCGGACATCAGAAGGACAATGGCAGAGAGTATTGGGAGTAGGAAAAGGAAGGGGGATTTCGCTTTCATAAGTGGGTTAAAGGAGTTCTCATAGGATTGCCTTCAGGGTACTGCAAGCTTTTTCCAAAGACGAGAACCAATTCCCCATTCCCTCAATTTTTTTCCGGAAATCCCGCCCTGGTCATCCCCAGCGCCGATATCTCGGGACGCAGTAGAAAATTTGTGAGAAATGCGGGTCAGGGTTCCAAAATGGTTTTGCTCCCTGGCCGCATTCCTCCCCACAATCCCGCCAGGAAAATCATGAAATCGCGGTATATCGTCATCATGGCAGGCGGTCGGGGGGAGCGTTTCTGGCCCCAAAGCAGATTGTCTCGCCCCAAGCATCTTCAGTCCATAGTGGGCCGCCGCTCCCTCTTAGCCCAAACCATTCAGCGGGTGGAATGCCTGGTGCCGCCGGAAAATTTGCTGATCATAACCCATGAGGAACAGCGCCCATGCATATTGCAGGATTGTCCCCGCCTCCACCCCGACCGCGTGATTGCCGAACCGGTGGGACGCGATACGGCCGCCGCAGTGGGATTGGCCACCGCCCTTTTGCAGGCGAGGGACCCCGAGGCCACTTACGCCATTCTGCCGGCGGACCATGTGATTGGTGATAACGAGGGCTATGGGGAGGCCCTCAATCGGGCTTTTGAGGCGGCGGAAGCCTCTGACCTGCTCATCGCCATGGGCATATTGCCCTCGGAACCCGCTACGGGTTATGGCTATATCCGGGCGGGTGGAGCGGTCGGCGAGGTAGATGGTGTCCCGTTTTATCGGGTTGAGGAATTTGTGGAGAAACCCGATCGGGCTACGGCCCAATCGTTTTTGGATTCCGGAAACGGTTACTGGAATGCGGGAATGTTCATCTGGAGGGCTTCTGTCATCGATAGAGCTTTTCGCAAATTCAAACCGACCCTTCACAAAGGTCTGCGAGCCATACGCGCCGCGCTCAGATCGGGGAAGAGCGCCCGGGAGGCCATGGCGGATATTTATCCTCGACTGGAGCGGATTTCGGTGGACTACGCCATTTTGGAGCGGGCTCCCAACGTGGCCATGGTGAAAGCGGATTTCGACTGGGATGATGTCGGCTCCTGGCCGGCCATTGCCAGGCATTGTGAGCGGGATGAATGGGGCAATGCCGGCAAGGGCAGTTTCGTGGCGGATCAGTCCACCAACAATATCGTCGTCTCGGAAGATGGCCATCTCACCGCGTTGATCGGGGTGGAAAATCTGATCGTGGTGCATACTCCCGATGCCACCCTGGTTTGCCACCGGGATAAAGCCCAGGATCTCAAGAAGGTGGTCCAAGCCATAGGCCGTAACCCCGATTTTCAGCACTTGGTTTGAGGCAATTGTCCGTGACGTTCTTAGGTATCGACTACGGTGAGAAGCGCATCGGCTTGAGTTTGGGAGACGAGTTGGGCCTGGCCGTGCCGCTCCCCGCCGCCGTGGGAAGGACCGAGTCGGCCCGAATGCGACACCTTATGCGGGTTTTGGAATCTCGCAAGGTTGGCCGGATCGTTGTTGGAATGCCCTACAACATGGATGGGTCAATGGGATTCAAGGCCAAGGAAGTGGGCCTTTTCATGGAGAGGCTGAGGAAGCTGACTCAACTGCCCGTTGTGGCTGTGGACGAACGTTTGACCACTCATCAGGCCAAGGAAGACTTCAAGTCTCAGAACCGCAAATGGGACCGAAAAAGCGGGGAAATCGATTCCCATGCCGCTACACTGATTTTGCAGGACTACCTCGACCAATCCCTGGGACAAACGCTCCTTCCCCCTCATGAGGATCTGCCCGGGTGAAGCGGTGGAAATGCCTCTGCGCCTACGACGGCACTGACTTTGCCGGCTGGCAAAGCCAACCGACCGGCGATGCGGTGCAGGATCATCTGGAAGCAGCCTTGGCCGCGGTGTTCAAATCTCCCGTCCGCATCCACGGGAGTGGCCGAACCGATGCGGGGGTGCACGCGCTCGGTCAGGTCTTTCATTTTGATGCCTCCTGGAACCACGGGCGCGGTAAACTCCTGTCCGCTTTGGGCTCCCATCTTCCCTCGTCCATACAATTGAAGTCGGCTTGCCCCGTTTCGGCCGCCTTCCATGCCCGCTACTCGGCCAGGGCGAAGCGCTACCATTACCGCCTGTATCTCGGCCGGGCCGATCCCTTCGAGACCGACTACGTCCTATCCATCCCTTTTCCCTTGGATGTGGATGCGATGGAACGGGCCGGCCAATGCCTCATTGGCAAATTCGATTTTTCCGCCTTTGGCGCGGTTGGGCGCGGCTCTTGCCCGAGGGAAAACCCGATCAAGGAATTCATGGCCTATCGTATACGCAAGCGCGGAAAGCGAATCCGCATGACGTTTGAAGCCAGCGGCTTTCTCTACAAAATGGCCCGTTCTCTTACCGGGGCCCTCCTCCGGGTGGGACAGGGCAAACTGTCCCCGGAGGATTTCGAGCAAATCCTGCTAAGTGGAATGCGGACGGCCGACGTTGTGACCGCCCCGCCCCGAGGGTTGTTTCTGGAAAAGGTGTATTATCAGCCAGGAATTTTGCCCTTAACCCACATTTCCCAAAAAATGCGTCGAGAGCGATAGAAGCCCCGTTTGCGTCATGCCGTGGAAAAGTGGTGCCTTCTACTGCGCTCTGGACCCTCCCAAATTATTCTGTCATTCTCGGGTTGGCTTTTTTTCTGCCATGTCAGTGTTTTCCCGCGACCGTTTCCATATTCTCTTCTATCCCAAAGTCCACCGCTATGGCTGGAAAGGGCTGAAGATTTTGTTGATATGGTTTTTCGGAAGCTTGGTTGCCGCGGCAATTTTGAGTCCGCTGGCCTATCAGTTCACCCTTTGGTGGCACGCCCATTCTCCCAACGACCTGACGTCCTATCTGGTGGAAAAATCCCTCCCCGATTACTTTGATCGGCTGCGCTGGCTGGTAGCCCTGGCCACCATTCCCTGGGTGCTATTTCAGTGCGGTCTGGTATCGTCACGGAAATTGGGATTCAAATCCCGTCTCCCTTTCTACCATTACTTTGGCTGGTATTTTTTCTTGGGGATGGCGAGCATCGCGGGATTGATTGCGCTGCAACAGATGGTGGGAGCTTCGACTTTCCGGGAGGGTCTCACCACCGGTTTTGTATTGAACAAGATCCTGATTTCCTTTCTGGCCGCCCTGTTGGTGGCCCTGGGAGAGGAGTTGGTTTTTCGCGCCGTGGTATTTCGGATGTTTTATACGGCGTTCGTTCCGGTGGTGTCGGTTGTGCTGTCGGCCCTGTTTTTCGCCTATCTGCATTTTGATATGCCCGCTCATATGTGGGCTCCGGACACTCAAAACCCGAGTATTGCAGACGGGTTTTACGTCGCCTTGTGGACGGTTTTCGGCGTTACCCAATCCTTCAGCCCGTTATTGTTTCTGAACCTCGCTTTGGTCGGGTACATCCTGGCGGTGGTGTTTATGAGAACGCGTTCCCTCTGGGCCAGCATCGGGTTACATGCGGGCTGGGTTACCCTGATTTTGTCCTACTCCCATTTTGGAGAAACCCCTTCTGTTGACAGCTCACTCTGGTGGGGCAGCCATCGGTTGGCCGACGGATTCCTCTGCCTGGGGTTTCTGCTGTTGACCGCTTGGGTTGTCACTGCTCTCGAACATCCACGGGCCCGGTCCTGGTTGAAGGTTTATAGTTCGGATGTATCAACAAATTCGTGACGAACGAACGAAGATCGAGCCCCGTTGGGATCATTCCTTGCAATCTTGACGTCGCTTGCGATGTCGAGATTCAAGGATTGGCTCCTTCCATCTCCCGCACCAGCGCCGATATTTCGGAGCGCAGTAGAAAATTTGTGAGAAATGCGGGATAGCCCTTGGCAACGGCTCAAATTCCGGTTTGCGGCAGAAAATTTGTAAGACATGCGGGTTAGTAGGGCGGATTCGTAATGAAAGTGGATTTAGGGCAGTCCATGGTAGCGTTTTTGGATCTGGTATTTCCCAGAAACTGTGTCATAACCGGGGATGCGGTCGGCCCCGAAAGTCCCTTTCAATTTATCAGCGCGAAGGTTGCCCGGCAACTGATTCCGGTCCGACCGCCATTTTGCTTTACCTGTGGTTATCCCTACTTTGGCGCCGTCATGGCCAGCGATCGCACCTGTCCCAAATGCCGGGAACTGGATCCGGTCTACCGGCAGGGAAGAACGGTTATCCTGTTGGAAGGGGCGGGTCGGCAACTGGTGCATTATTTCAAATACGAGGGGGCCCGCTATCTGTTGAAGGACATTGCCAAACTATTCCAGCTTTGCCCCGGCCTCAACCAATACCTGAAAGAGGCCGTCCTGGTGCCGGTTCCCCTGCATCCACGAAAAATGCGGGAACGTGGATATAATCAGAGCCTGGCCCTTTGCCGGGCGCTGGTAAGGCAGGAACCCTCCGCTGAATTGCGGGAAATCCTGTGCAAACGGCTTGATACGCCGAGCCAGACCCTGTTGACCCGCCGGGAAAGAATGGACAATCTGCGCAACGCATTTGCCGTTCGGCCGGACATCGGGCTCCGGCCCGATCTTCGCCACGTCATCGTGGATGATGTATTTACCACCGGTTCCACCCTGAATGCCTGTGCCCAGGCCCTTGATCGGGCCGGAATTCAACGTATTGACATCCTTACCCTGGGACATGGATAATCCCCTTTACCATGCCGCTCTTCAGTAAGCCCAAGTACTCTACCGTCACTGTTAAAAAGAAGGACATTCCCCAAGGTTTGTGGACGAGGGATCCCATTTCCGGGGATCTCATTTACAATAAGGAACTCGAGCAAAATCTGCTGGTGGCCCCGAAAAGTGGCTACCATTTCCCCATGGATGCCCCCACCCGCATCGATTCCCTCATCGATGAGGGCTCCTTCCGGGAATGGGATTCCGACCTGACCTCGCTGGATCCTCTCTCTTTCAAGGACAGCAAAACCTACCTGAAACGTCTGGAAACTTATCGTGACAAGACCAAATTGACCGACGCGATTATCAGCGGTTCGGGCAATTTGCACGGTATACCCCTGGAAATAAGTGTCATGGATTTTCGCTTTATCGGAGCCAGCATGGGTTCAGTGGTGGGCGAAAAAATTACCCGCAGCATCGAACGGGCATCCGAGAAAAACGTGCCCTGTATCATGGTTTGCGCTTCCGGCGGCGCCCGTATGCAGGAGGGAATTTTGAGCTTGATGCAAATGGCCAAAACGAGCGCGGCCCTGGCCCGTCATTCCAAAAAGCGATTGCCTTATATTTCGGTTTTGACCAATCCGACTTACGCCGGGGTCATGGCCAGCTTTGCCTCCTTGGGGGACTTGATTATCGCCGAACCGGGCGCGCTGATCGGCTTTGCCGGGGCCCGCGTAATCAAGGAAACGACCAAGGAGAACCTGCCCAAGGGATTCCAGACGGCAGAATTCCTGCTGGAGCGAGGCCTCATCGATCAGATCGTGCACCGGCAGGATTTAAAGGATCGGCTGAAGTCATTTTTGTCGACGTTCTGGTCGGCCGGTCAATCCGCCTGAGTCCTGACGTTTCCCAGCGCATAGGTGAACTTTCCTCAGGCCAGGGATTTCCTCTTCAGCCTGCGCAACAAGGGTTCCACCTACGGCATCGATCGCATGGATGCCTTCGTCCGCGCCCTGGGTCGTCCGGATAAGGACTATCCCATAATTCATATTGCGGGAACGAATGGGAAGGGGTCCACCGCCGCCATGCTGGAAAGCCAATTCCGCAGCGCCGGGTACCGGACCGGACTCTTTACCTCGCCTCACCTGCTCTTCCTGGGCGAACGCATCCAGGTCGATCGAGTCCCCTTGAACGAGGACACCATAACGGAGTTGACCGCCGAACTCAATCTTCAGGCCCGTGCCGTGGCCGGGGATGACTGGGAGAAACATCCTACATTTTTTGAATTCATGACCGCCATGGCCATGGTCTGCTTCAGCAAGCATGAGGTGGACATCGGCATTTTCGAGACCGGTCTGGGAGGAAGAAAGGACGCCACCAACGTGGTCGATCCTCTCCTTTCCGTAATTACTTCCATTGGATTGGACCACACCCACATCCTGGGAGAAACAGTGGAAAAAATTGCCGGCGAAAAGGCGGGGATAATCAAACCGACCCGCCCGGTGGTGCTGGGCCGGGTTCCCCGACCCGCCCGCGAGGTCATTTGCCGGATCGCCCGGGAGCGCGGAGCGGAGGTTTTTTCAGTTGAGGACCAATTTGGCGATGCGGTGGAGAATTATCCTACCACCAATCTCCATGGCACCTTTCAACGTTGGAACGCAGCCACCGCCGTCACCGTTTGCCAAGTGGTGGAAGAACGATTTTCCGGGCTCGCCACCGGTCGAGCCGAGGCGCTGCATCGGGTCGACTGGCCCGGCCGGTGGCAAAAGATACCTCTGCCCTGCGGAAGGAATTTGATTCTGGATGCTACCCACAACTCCGAAGGATGCTGCTTTTTGGAGGAAAATCTCGCTCTTCTGAGGAGAGAATTGGGGTATGAACCCTGGATCGTGGCGGGCACCCTGGGCAATTTCCGGGCCCGGTTTCTCGTCCCGGTCGTCCAGAGGCATGCCCGCGGGCTCTATCTGCTCGAGCCGCGACAACCCCGGACCGCCACCTTTTCCATGATGAGGCATTGGCTCAAACCCAATCCGGAAATTTCCGTCGTGGACGCGACCCTGGAGGAACTGTTCCCCGAGGAAAACACCTGTTCCATCGGCCGTCCGGGAGAGACCATTGTCGTGACCGGTTCCATTTACCTGTTGGGGGAGGTTTTGGAAAGATTGGCCGGGCAGGAAACCGGAATCGGGGCCGCCCTGCAGGATTTGCCTTAACCCTGGCGGCTCAGCAGCCCGATTAGTTCATGGGTTTCCGGGACGTCCCGGATGATCTGCGCCGGATCGGGGCCGACCCCGATGTAACGCAGGTTGAATGGTTTGGAGGGGAACTCACCCCCGTAGCCCACATCCATGATCGCCTTGACCATAGCGGCCACGTATACCTGTGCCTCAAGGGGTAAATCCCCGAAGTTGCGGACGGTGGATATATCCTCGGACCAACCCGGATATTCCCGATAGACGGGCGAAAGTTGGGCGCGGAAAGCCTCATCGCGCGGGAGGTGATCGACCCGATTGCCGTCCTTGTCCCGGTAAGCCACGCAAATCTTCAGTTTTCCCTTCCAGCCTCCCCGGTGGTTCAAGGCGTCGAGTTTGTTGATGGCCAGGTCCTGGAACCCTCCATAACGAAGGGCGTCGCCCTTTTCCACCGCGTCGAACCACCCCACCATGCGCTGACGACCGGTGGAGGTTCCAAACTCGAGCTTCTTAAGCAGGGCGCCAAGAGGGTGTCCCTCGGGGAATTGGGTGAGGAAAAGGTGGGTGCCGACCTTGGTGTCGTACGCTTTGGCCACTCCCATGCTGTGAACGGGTTGAACCGGGATTCCGGCCGAATTGAATATTTCTGGAGTTACGCTATGGGAAGCGGTGACATTGGGAGAAAAACCTTGCCGCTTGTCCAACCAGTAGGATTGCCCGAATTCGCCCAGCACGTATTTGCCCTCCTCCAAGGCGCCCAGGATGAGTTCGCGAAGGTCCACCACCTGGGAGACCAGCCGTCGTCCCGCTTCCCAGTAAACGTCCACTATTTTATCGGTATTCAAGCTAAACGGCCCCGCTCCCTTGAACTGGCCAAAATCAAATTCTTCCGGTGGGAAAACCCCCGAGGCGATACTCTCCTCGTTCGCCCGCATCTCCGCCGCGGTGAGGTCGTCGAACAACCCCTCCCAAGCTTCGGCCGGCAATCGACACAGGTGTTGAATGGTGCGGCAGGCGCGGTCGCATTTCTGGGATATCCTTTCGCGGAAAGCGTCCTTGGAATCGCGGAAGGCCGCATAGTAAATTTGCCACTGTCCGGTTTCGTCCTGAAAGGAAGGCGAAATCCCTCTGCCGGTCGACCCGCGGGGAGGTTCACCGAGGACGTTGGACCTGTAGAATTCGAAGGCCAGGTCCAGCAGGCGGTGGGTCGGATCCGAAACCATGGTGCGTTCGTCGATGGCCAGGCGATCGATCACGGTGTAACCCATCGACTCCAGGGGCAGGGCCTCCCAGAGAAATTTCCGCGGGTCCGCCACCACCCCGGCCCCTATTCCGAGGTGTGCCACCCATTGGGTGACGACCCCGGCCGGAAGCAGGTTGAGCTTGGGGGGGGGGGGGGGGGGGGGGGGGGGGGGGGGGGGGGGGGGGGGGGGGGGGGGGCGGGGGGGGGGGGGGGGGGGGG
>JAABVD010000260.1 GCA_014529615.1 Opitutia bacterium | reverse complement strand
GTTGTTTCCGATCCTCTCGAGACCCTTACCGGGAAACGTATCCAGCAGGGCCTTGGAAAGGGTGTCCCCCTGTTCAAAATTGGTTTGAACTTTCAAAATGGTCTTCCCGCCCGCTCCCAAAGGGGTCTGACGCGTCAGGTTGACATTCTCAATTCCTAGCCCGGCGGCCACCGATTCTACCTCGCCCAAAGCCAGATCCTCCTCGAAGTGAAAGGAAATTTCATCTCCTCCCGTAAAATCGATTCCGTAAATGTCCTCTCCCCGGTAAATCAGGCCGGCAATTCCCACTGCCACGATGATCCAGGAGGTGGCAAAGGCATATTTCCGGTAGTTGAGGAAATTGATTTTGGGTTCCTTGAGCAAAGCGATGGTGAACATGCGCTGGACAAAGCCGGTGTTCACCACCAGATCGAGGATGAACCGGCTGACCAGGAGCGCGCAAAACAGCGTGGCGCCGATCCCGATGGCCAAGGTGACGCCAAACCCCTTTACCGGACCCGTGCCAAAGTAAATGAGGATGAATGAGGTGATAAGGGTGGTGACATTGGCGTCCAAAATAGTGGACAGGGCTTTGTCGAAACCGCCCAGCAAGGCGTTGGGAAGGGTCTTGCCAGTGCGCAATTCCTCCCGCATCCGTTCAAAGATCAGGATATTGGCATCGACGGCCATTCCTATGGTGAGAACCAATGCGGCGATTCCCGGGAGGGTCAGGGTGGCGTCAATACTGGCCAGCGTCCCCAGAACAATGATCAGGTTGACCACCACTGCGATCAGGGCCACCAACCCGGCCACCAGGTAATACCCCAGCATGAAAAGGACCACGGCAGTTGCGCCTATGGAAAAGGCCTTGATCCCGGAATCGATCGATTCCCGAGCCAGGGTGGGCTCGACCTCATACATCTCCGCCACGCGAAGCGGTATGTCGAGCGGATTGTTTAATCCGTTGGAAATCTGCTGGGCTTCGCGCAAGGTAAAGGAACCCGTAATCCGGGCCGACCCACCCGGAATTACTTCCTGAACACTGGGAGCAGTGAGCAATTCTCCGTCCAAGGTGATAGCCAGCCGACCCGGAATGTTGGTCGTGTTCCCACGGACTATTTCCCGGGTGAGTTCGGCGAATTGGTCGCCTCCCTCCGAGGTAAATTTGATTTGAATCTCGTAAGCGCCAAACTCCCCCACCGAGGGATTGGATTTGGCGATGGCTTCGCCCGTCATTTCCGGAAGGCGCTTTACAAACAGGTAATTGGTTGCAATGGACCCGTCAGGGGCTTCCTGGTCGAGCGCCTTGACCTCGTAGCCCACCGGGGCAGTCGTGTCGTAGGGTCCGGTGGGAGTCCGGGTGCGGTGGACGAATTTGAATTCCAACCGGGCCGGTTTCTTCAGGACATTCACCACTTCGGGATTTTCCGTGGTGGATACCCCAGGCAATTGAACCTCAATACGGTTTTCTCCCACCGGGCGGATGACCGGCTCGGTCACTCCCAGGGAATTGATCCGGTTGCCCACTATGTCGATGGCCTGCTCCAGATCGGTTTCCTTCTCGGAGGAGTCGGTCGCTTCCGATAAATCCAACTCCATGACAAAGGCCACTCCCCCCTTTAAATCGAGACCCGGTTGAAGCCGCGATTTGGAAGCATCGAGCAGAGCATCGAGCAACACCTGGTTGCGGCGCTCCGTATTGCGCATGGAGGATTCCAGAGTCAAATGGGGAAAATACTGGGCCAGATCGATTTCCCGCTCCAAGGCGATGGCGCGCAGAGCGAGATAGATACTGGAATAATCGTCGTTGCCGTAGGCCGTCTCCGCTTCCCCTAGCAGAGAAATAAAGACTTCAGCCCCATTGCATTCCTCCAGCAGGTATTCCTTGAATTGGGTGTCCCGGATGGGATTGAGATAGAGAATCGCCGTAAAGACGATGACGGCGGAGAGAAGAAATTTCCAAAGCGTGCTACCAGACATGGACAAAAAGAAAGCCGGGAGGGTTCAGCGGGATGATTCTACCGTCCCATCCGGAGAAACCTTACCCTGAATGAAGGTTTTTTGGATTTCCACTTTAGTCCCTTCCGCGATGCGAACGACGAACCGGTCTTCCTTGACGTTGGTGATGATCCCAAAAATCCCGGAAGCGGTGATGACGTTATCTCCGGTCGACAACTCTTCGATCATCTGCTTGTGCTGCTTCTGCTTTTTGCGCTGGGGAGCAATGAGAAAAAACCACATGGCTCCGAGGATCAAAACCCAGAACAATAGCATCATCATTCCGCCGCCGCCCTCGGCCTGGGCGAATTGCTCGAGAAAAATATTATGAGGTATGGTTTGCATATTGAATGCGCAATTTGAAACGGGGGGCCCAAGGGGTCAAACCTGAATCGCGCTTAGTTAAGCGAGATTTTTGAGGGCGTAAGGCATGGCGCCAGCCGGGATCAGGTCGTGGAAAAGTGATACCTTCCTTCTTTCTCATGCCTGGATCCTTTCGCATCAGGCAATCGAGCGGGCGTAATCGCGGGCGGAGAGCAAATCATCCAAATCGGTCCGGCCGGCCAAGCGAATTTTAACGATCCATCCCTCCCCGTAGGCGTCCTGGTTGATTAATTCGGGCTCATCCTCCAGAGCCGAATTTATTTCGAGGATCTCTCCGGCCGCCATCAGGTAAACGTCCGAGGCGGCTTTGACCGACTCTACGACGCAGAAACTTTCACCTTTGGCAAAGTCTTCTCCCTCCTCGGGTAACTCCACGAAGGTGATATCGCCTAAACGGCTTTGGGCAAAATCGGTTATGCCCACCTGGGCCGTCCCATCGTCCAGCAAACGGAGCCATTCGTGGTCTGTGCTGTATTTGAGTTCGTCCGGAATGTTGTTCATGAGATCGAATGCGCTTTTTGGCCAAGTTTTCCTTTCATTCCCTCTAATATCTATTTGTTTTTCAAGTGCAAGGGAGGCTTTCCCGGGCGAATGGCAAACCGGTTACCTCTTACTTCTACCTCGAGGTTCGGGGAAGAGACGTATTCTGCTCCTACCAGGGCCGAACCAATCGGCTTGTTCAGAATGGGCGATTGGGTGCCAGAGACCACCTTTCCGACCGCGTCATCTCCCACGAATACCGGGGTTCCCGGCCGCGCGATTCTGCGGTCTTCAACGGTAAAGTAGAGGACTCGGCGGGAAATGCCGGCCATTTTCTGTTCCCTTAAAGCCTCCTTGCCCACAAATGCAGCCTCCTTTTTCAATTTCACCGTCCAACCGATCCCGCCCTCGAAGGGCGTAATGGTATCGCTGATTTCGTGTCCGTAAAGCGGGTAGCCGGCCTCTAATCTCAGGCTGTCCCGCGCGCCCAATCCGACCAGGAGCAGTCCAAGGCCGCCGCCGGCCTCCAAAACGGACCGGGCAATTTCAGGTCCCGCCTCCCAGGGCGCGTAAATCTCGAACCCCGATTCCCCGGTATATCCCGTGCGGCTGATGATGGATGAATAGCCGGCAAATTTCCCCTCCGTAAAATGATAATATTTCAACTCGGCCAAATTTACGGAGGTGAGTCCGGCGGCGATCCTTTGGGCGGCCGGCCCCTGGAGAGCCAACTGGCAATATCGGGTCGACACATCCAGCACTCGACAAGCAAAAGGAGCCGACTTCCGGGTTATCCAGTCGAGGTCCTTTGCAGTATTGCCGGCATTGATGCAAAGGAGATA
>JAABVD010000014.1 GCA_014529615.1 Opitutia bacterium | reverse complement strand
ATCTTGAGCAATCGTCCGCATGAATGTTTATATCGTATCACGAAACTGTAGGAGGGGCTTTACGCCCCGATCCTCCAACGGGCCCCACCGCAATCGGGGGATAAACCCCCTCCTACAGTTCTTTCAATCACCATCGCAGGAAAATTGGGTGATGTCACATTCGTTCGGTAGTGAGAAATGCAGGTTAGGCTTTGGATACCTGAGTAGTTACCTAGAGACATTGCATAGTGAAGGAGGTATTTCAATTTTAGCATAAAGCTTCACTCACGTTCGCGCGAGCAACTGGGCGAACATATCATTACGCTTTTGTTGCAGGGCTGATTCCGATACCTCGGGATTTCCCAGCGCACCCGGTTTATATCCGAGAGTTTCTTCCACCCGGGCACGATGTTCCTCAATCGTGTGCTCGGGTGTGAGCATTTGAGGCAGTCCCAGTTGGTTACACATTATCTCACCGCCTTTCATGACCAACTGAATATTGGACCGGTCTTGAAAGAGAGTGATATCCTTGAGCGGGTCTCCCTCGACAACCAGAATGTCGGCGAATTTTCCCGCTTCAAGCGTTCCCACATCGTCCTCCATGCGCATAATCTCGCTCCCCCATTTAGTGGCTGCGACGAGCGTTTCCATCGGCGTGAAGCCCATGTCTCTCACGAAGAGTTCCAAGTCCATGGCCTCCTTGCCGTGGGGACACCAGGCAAATCCGTAGTCACCTCCGGGCAGGACACGGACACCGGCCTCTTTGAGCTTCTTCATGACTTTGCAGCCCTCTTCATATTCTTCCTGATGAAGCCCATCCTTGATCACCGCTTCGGGTACGCCGTAATCAGCCGCGAAATTCGCTGTGGCGTAGGTTAATCCCAAAGCCGGAACGACAAAGTGCTTCTCCTTGTTTGCGGCAATCATATCGATGGCTTCCTGATCCGCCATGGTTGCATGGTGAATCACATGCACTCCGGTCTCCACACAGATCTTGACGCCATCCGCCCCCCGGGAATGCGCCATGACCATTCGATTCCGGCGGCGCGCTTCATCCGTAACCGCCGCCACTTCTTCCTTTGTCATCATGGTTTCCTCCTGAGGCATCCATGGGCGCAACAGTCCTTCCCCGGTGAGGTAAATTTTAATCATGTTGGCCCGGTCACGCATGATCTCGCGGGCCGCTTTCCGCACCTCGTCGACGCCGTCGGCAAAGATGGCCAGGCCCTCCATTCCGAGTTTCCAATAGGAGGGATTCCAGTCAAGCATCCCACTGGTTGGGCAAATATCCCTTCCGGACGCAAGCAACCGTGGGCCCACCATTCTGCCGGCTTCGATCAAGTCGCGGAGGGCCACATCTACACGATGGAGGGCTCCAGCGCTGAAAACACTGGTGTAGCCACAGCGAAGAATCAATTCACCATTTTGAGCGGCCAGCACCGTGCATTCCTCGGGGGGAAGTTTGAGATCCAGATCGCTCAGTTCCAATACGTCGGTGTAACTGATGTGATAATGACCTTCAATCAGTCCGGGCAGTACGGTTTTTCCTTTGACGTCGATTTCGTAATAATCCTCGAGTGGCTGGCCATCCAATGCATCCTTTGTAGTTATGGTTTTGATACGTTCTCCCTCGATAAAAATGACAGTATTTTCCACGGGATCCTGCCCGGTGCCATCAATCATTCGGGCATTGGTGATGACGATTCCCTTTTTTGCTTGTGTGCTCATAATCTTGAATTGGGGTGTTGAAGTTAGGGTACGCAGCAATCCGCGAACCTGGAATTATTAAAGAAGAAAGTTGACCACTGTTTCATTGACTTTGTTAGGCCGCTCCAAGGGAGTCCAATGACCGCATTGCCCTAGGATTTCCAAGGTGCATTCGGATATGCCGCGAGCCATTGCGCGAGTAGCGGCAGGCGGTGCAACCCCATCTTCATCCCCGGTCAGGATCAACACGGGGCATTGGATGGCACTGAGGTCGGCGGCCTGAGAACCAGCCAGGGCTTCACACGTTCTGGCATAAGCTTCCGGATCCTGCCGCATCAAAAGTTCCCGAACGCATATGGCTGCCACCTCATTGTGAATTTGGGTGTTCTTCGAAGTAGCTACTTGCACAAGAGTATCGGCAATTTCCTTCATGCCCTCTGTTCGCGCCTTATCGCCACGTTCTTGAATCACATTCCGGGCGGGATCCGGCAATCCATGGACCGGTCCCAGCAACACCATTGATTTCACTCGAGTCGGATGTTGGACCGCCATGTGTTGACAAATGATAGTGCCCATGGAGTGCCCAATGAGGTGCGCGGCATCGATGTTTTCCGAATCCAGCAGCGCTACCATGTCGTCCACAAAACTTTGGATCGAAAGATCACCGGTGGCTGGGGATCGACCCGATCCCTCAAGATCCGGGCGAATGACTCTAAAGAATTTTTGGAGCACATTGGCCTGAGAACCCCAGACATTGGAAGTGCCTCCGAGTCCGTGCACCATGAGAATGGCATCACCCTCTCCCTGCGATTCAACTGCGATCTGTTTTCCGTTTATCGTCGGCATGCTCTAAAATATAAATGATTGGAAGTTTGTGCAGGAACGTTAAGGCGGGTCGTAATGGTCTTCATAAGGCTGAGAGGTGATTGCGGAATACGAGAAGGACTTAGGTTCTGATTTTATGGAAGCCTTAGAGTATACAAAATAAAGGCCATCTGGTCATGAATATCTGGTTCATACTTATGAATAAATTGGTCAAGAAATCGGATGACTACGGACGAAACAATATCCAGCAATCCCGGAGGTGATACATTCGAGGGGGCAAACCTTGCGCCGAGCCTAAGGCGTGCCACCCATCATCACTTTTTATCTTTGTAGAACGCTTCAATTGCGTCGGCCGCGATCTTTCCTAGCTTGATCTGGCCCTCGGTGTTGAAGTGGATTCCGTCGGCCATGACGGGCAAGGTGCCGTGACTCATGGTGACCACGTTGGGTATCTCTCGGCCGGCTCTGTTTTGTTCCATGATGACGGTTAGATAGTGAGGACGTCTGCCCAGGCGCTTTCTGAATTCGGGCGTGGGATTGTTTTCTACGTGAAACACAAGAGTCCTGAGCAGCTCTACATCGTTCTCCGGAACTTTGCTTGCTGATTTCTTCGCTTCGAGCGCCTCCTCGTCGCTCATTGATGACCGAACCAATTCGAGCATTTCTTCTTCGTTCCATCGCAACGGCAAAATGACCGGTAGGTCGGGGGCGCCTAAGTCTGCGCGCATGTCCGAAATAAGCTGCTTGAACGTATCGAAATACTCATACGCGAGATCCTTCTTAGTCCCATCGGCACCGCCCTGTTTCCAGACGAAACCGCTAAACTCAGGCTCAGAAATGCTCTTCGCTTCGGCAACCGCGTTCATCAGGTCCTTATAGAACGAACCCTTCCTCCCATCGAAGGTGCGCTGAGCCCGCTCAAATGACCAGTTCTTCTCGAACGCGCGTACTCCCGTTCCGCCGGCAGAAACCTTGATGATGCCGATGGTATCGTTTGGCCAGAAATCGGCCAGCTGATGCGCCATGGATACTCCTGGTCCGAAGCGATTCGTGAAATCTTTAGCATGGCTTCTTTCCTGACGGGGCACAAAGTATTCCCATCGTCCGTTCGCCCAGTTTCGGATGCGATCGTGTTTTTCAGAATACGGCGGCGTCAGCTCGGTCGCCTGCGCGAGGCCATGCATATTGGATTGTCCCATTAAGACGAATACGCGAAACTTTCCTTCTTTCGAAATCTCCGCTTCGCCGCCACCCATGGTGTTCGCCTGCCTAAAGCCGACCGTTTTCCATTTCGGCGCCACCTCAGCGCTCGCCGGTCGAGTGCCTTCGACCGCATCCGCAGGAGGCGATTTCAGCTTACGAATAATGAAATCCTCCAGCGATCCATATTCGGAAACCGGCGGTCCTCCTGTGTATTCCAAATGACACTCCATTCCCAGCTCATCCATGGCTTCTTTGAGTTTGATTCCCATGATAGGATGATGCACCCATATTCCCCAAAAGGTTTCCTCATCCACAGGTACGTTTGGGCGATTGTAATAAAGATAAATCGGAGGATCATCCGTCGTCAAATGAGTGATCGGAGAAGCATCCAAGCTGAGAGCGTCTTGCTCAGCCGTACGCGGTACTTCGCTCGAACTTGGCACGACCCCTCTTTCTCTGCTCGCGTTCAGCGATTTCACTCCAAACCATTTCAATCGCGTTGGATGATGATGAGTGGTTTGCCCGATCCTTGGCGCCAGCGCCTGAAGACGGGTCGACTCCCGGAGTACGGGATCTTTATGCTCGGGTTGCGCCAGGTCAGGATGAAAACCCAGCCACATTAGTATACACCCTCCCGCAGAACCGCCCGTAGCGGCAAAATTCGTTTTATCCAGATTATACTTATTAGCGTTGTATCGCAAAAACTGAACCGCCCGAGCGCCATCGTGCATGGGTACCGGATACATATGTTTTCCTTCAGCGAAAAGTCCTTTCTCAGTAAGCCGGTAGTTTATGGACGCTACCGAGATTCCCGCCTGGTTCATCGTTTCAATCAATTCCCGGGTAATGATGGTTTTATTCCCGCGTATGTATCCTCCGCCATGAATATTTACCAGCAAGGGGGTCGGCTTCTCTGAAGGCGCCAGCCATAAGTCCATAACGTGTCGGGAATGAGCGCCATAAGCCACATCGGTATGCGTGGGAGGGGGTAAATTTTCTCCGTAAATCTTATCCGCATCCGCAGGAGGCGGTGGTTCCTTCATTTGTTCTCTCGTCTGCGCGAATGCCATTCCCGCAACGGATGTAATCACTGCAATTCCTATCCAAATTTTTATCATCATATTTTTCTCTTATATATTTTATCTGCCTCCGGCGTTCGCATTCTCTTCGGTGGCCGAATATGATTTATGTCCCCATGAGTCCTGCCCTAGTAATTCGTATCGTTCTTGCGGTATCTGGGCCCGGTGTTCTTCGATGATGGTTTCATACTCCGCATTATCGATCACGTTGAGCCATTCCTGCGGATCTTTCGAATGATCGTAAAACTCTTCCGATCCATCGTTATATTGAATAAATCTATATCGCTCTGAGAGTATCGTATAGTTGCCCGGGCCGAAGCTGGAGCGGGCCATAAAAGGCCAATCAGCTTCAATATCTTCCAGTAATGGCACCAACGAGCGCCCCTCATGCGTGGGATCCGCTTCGAGATTCGTTAATTCCAACAAGGTAGGATAGATGTCCAACAATTGAACGGGTTTGGTACACACCTTCCCTTCAGGAATATTTGGCCCAACAATAATCAGGGGAACCCGAGTTCCATCTTCCCATAAACTTCGTTTGGCAAATCGTTCCTTTTCACCAAGATGAAAACCATGATCACTGAAGAGGACCACATAGGTATTATCTCCATATTGTCCCTCATCAAGCGCTGCGAGTACTCGGCCAACTTGCGCATCCACAAAACTGACACAGGCCAAATAAGACTGTACCAGAGGTCTCCATTCTTCATTTTCCATCACCCATTCATAGGGCGGCGCTACGTGTTTCAATCTGGTAATGTCCACGCCATAGGAGGAAATGTCGGACAAGTCATCCGATATCACCTTTGGTAACTGAACGCTTTCAATGGGGTACATATCAAACCACTTTTGTGGTGCAAATTGAGGTGCATGCGGACGGTAAAAACCTACGCCCATCCAGAAGGGCTGTTTTTGCGTTTCGGCCAATCGCTCTTCCGCCCAACTCGCAATTTTATAATCAGGCATTTGATCATCGCGATCAGGATACACCCCCCAATCCCACAGCGGGTGCCCTGGAAAACTACTGATTTTCTCTTTAGGCAAGGGACCAAACCCTCCAAATTGGCCAGCGTAATTAGGCACATGATATTCGTTAATCCCTCTTGCGTTGTGGAATAGTTTTCCTGCAGCAAATACATTATAACCTTCTTTCTCAAATCGTCTTGGTATCACAATGCTCTTGCTGGCCACCGGCGATTCTTTGACATCCGGACTCAAAAAATAGATACCCGAAGAACTGGGGTAGAGCGAGGTCATCAGGCTGGCGCGTGACGGGTTGCACACCGGGGACTGACAATGGGCGTTGCTAAAAATTACTCCACGACTGGCAAGACGGTCCATATTGGGCGTATTCGCTTGTGGATGTCCGCCCAAGACACCGATCCAATCGTTCAGGTCGTCTACAGCGATAAATAGCACATTCGGTTTTTCATCCTCACGAATATCCTTTGTATTTTTATTGCCGGTACAAGCCGCCATGAGCAACGCCAGGACTGATAATGGAATAATTGTAAATATATTTCTCATATCGCTGGTCTATTTCGAATGATCCCTATCGGCTGTCCACTTTCGTTTAAGGAAAATATGGCTTATTTGTCGTAGGCCTGGACCTTCTGGAAAAAGTCTTTGAATATGGCATCATCGACATTGGTGATGGCACCCACAGCGACCACATAAAGAGGATCATCGGGGGAGTGTTTAAGGGCTCTTTGAATCATGTCGTCCGTCGCATCGCTCCGTTCCGGGATTTCTCCAATGGATTTACCCGGTGGTCCTCCGGCAGGTGAATAAAATCCCGGGCCTGAACGATCCCCATAAAAAACAGGCTCATTAGAAAAGAATAAATCACAAAATGCTTCATAACAGCATTTGTATTTGAAATATGAATTAGGGTTAAACCGTTATCAGTTGTTGCTTCGGATTTCAATTGAGTATACACAATAAAGGGGGTCTGATCATGCAAATTTGTTTCAAAATTGTGTTTAAAATGGTCAAGGAATCGGAGGGCTGCGGCCGACACGGTATCAGGTAATAGCCTGAGAAATGAATTGAGCCGCAAGGAGGCGTGCCATTCTATTGAAACAATGAAATCCCTATCCAAAACGAAAGTTTGGATTTTTCGGTGCGGGCTTATTTTTGGCGCGCCGCTTATTTTTTTCATCCTTCTTGAAACCAGCCTTCGGTTTGTTGGGTATGGCCATCCTACCACGTTATTTCTGGAACAGGAAAATGGCAGCTTGGGAACCAACTCGAAATTCATGTGGCGGTTTTTTGATCCCAAAATCTCACGGATTCCAGAAGCCATCAGTCTGGCCCTTCAGAAGCCGCCCAATACCAAACGCATTTTTGTTCTAGGAGGTTCTGCGGCTCTGGGTGTTCCTTATTCTGCCTATGGCTTTTCTCGCGTTTTGGAGGTCATGCTGGACAATGCTTACCCGGAGCAGGAATTTGAAGTCTACAATGTAGCGATGACCGCCATTAACTCGCATGTGGTTCTGCCTATTGCGCGCGAATGTGCTGAATTGGATCCCGACCTGTTTATTGTTTACATGGGGAATAATGAAGTGGTGGGGCCTTATGGTCCGGGATCTGTCATTATGGGATTCCAACCGAACCATTCCATAATACGGCTCAGCGTTTGGGTAAAGACGACTAGAAGCGGTCAATTGTTGGCTCAAATTATTGGAACATTTGGGAATGATACTTCCGCTCCAAAACAATGGATGGGTATGGATATCTTTGTGGACAAAGTAGTGCCTGCTTCCGATGCGCGTCTCAAAATCGTCTATTCTCACTTTGAATCCAATTTAAGTGACATAATAAAAATTGGGAGAAAAGCCGGAGCGCATGTGATGGTGAGTACCGTGGCATCTAATATCCAGGATTCGTTTCCATTTGCTTCAAGCCACTCCAATAGCCTTTCCGAGACGGATCTTCAGAACTGGACTCGTGCCTTTGAAGAGGTTCAAAATGAGATGGCACAGCACAACTATTCTGAAGCGCTGGCATTGATTGAGGAATGCGAGTTATTGGACAAGGAGCATGCGCTTCTCACTTATGAAAAAGCCCGTTGTTACGAAAACCTCGGGCAAGGAAAACACGCCCGCGAGGCTTACATAAAAGCGCGCGATTTGGATACACTTCGCTTCCGAACGGATAGCACGTTGAATGAAAGGGTAAGAAGAACGGTCCAAAGTTTTTCGGATGAAGGCGTTCAGTTAATCGATGCAGAGCAACTTTTTGGTGGTACTTCCGAATCCACCAATTCCATCGCGGGTTATGATGAATTCTTCGAACATGTTCACCTTACATTCGAAGGGAACTATAAGCTGGCCAAAGCCATTTTCCACAAGCTTCCGGCTGTGGTTCCGGACCTCGCCGAAACCGAAGAAACCATTCCACCTGATCTTCAAGCCTGTGTAGAACAACTGGCATGGAACAGCTGGGGTAAAATCAAGCAGCTCAATGGAATTATTCCGTTGATGGACAGGCCTCCGTTTACCGGGCAGAAGGATCATGCCCTGCGCATGCAAGACCTTAAACAGGAGCTTATTCAGCACAATGCCGATATTGGGAAAGATAATGGGAACCAAACGCTTCAAAACTTTAAAATGGCCCTCGAGAAGCGACCCGATGATCCTTATCTTCACCAACTTATCGGTGAATTTTACCATTCAATGAATCAACATGAGGAGGCTTTGGAGCATCTCCGGATGGTGAACCGGATACTCCCTTCCAGCCATGATGCCTTTATGCAGCTTGCCTATATCTATTTTCGGTCTGGCAGAGTCGAGGAGTCGGTGCCCCATTTCCGTCGCGCGATAGAACTGAGTCCCCATTATGTACAAACCCAGATGGATCTCGCATCTGCGTTAGCTCACCTTAGGCAATTCGATGAAGCTGAAGCCATCAGCGAAAGACTGTCCAAACAACTACCCGGCGACCCTACCATACAATTCGGTTATGGCTATATATTGTTCCAAGCTGAAAAACTGGATGCCGCGGAAAAACAATTAATCAAGACGTTCACCTTGGATCCTGGCGCCTTTCATTTGAGACAGCTTGTCGATCCGAAACTCGTTGCGGCTGACAAACCGGATACGGTTCGCGAATTTGATAAGTTATTCCTGGAAGCCCAATCGGATAAGGATAATGCATACGCAAAGTTGGTTGAATACTACGTGAGCTTGAAGGATTTCGACTCGGCCAAACATTATCAAATGGAAAGAGAGGAGTTGGAGGCTCAAAGGTAATAGTAGGGTGATTGTAGGAGGGACTTTATGCTCCGATTGCTTCGAGGCTGTATAATTATATCGGGGCGTAAAGCCCCTCTTACTGTTTTTAAAGTATCTTCCAGATATGCGGGTTAAGTCCATGGATACGATTTATTTTCAGCGGTCATACGTGATGACATACCACAAAAAACCGGTCTGCCTTGGGGAGGCAGACCGGCTAAATGATAGCTTAACTAAACAGAACCCCTAGAACTTAAAAGTATTGGTGATGTAAAAATCCGTTGGATTCGGATTGCGAACAACAGCAGTTCTTCCATCTGGATTGATGACCACTGGGATATAGTCGTCGTCTCCAAAGGCATTTCGTATGTTAAGTTGAATTTTCCATTCAATCTTGTCGGTGAGTTTCCGGGTATAACTCGCCCACAGGTCGATATTGGTGTCATTGGGACCATAGAACGGCCGATCCAGAAGGGGAAGCACGAGGTTATCATCGTTTAAATACTTTTCGTAACCGACCGCTGCCTCCGACTGGTAGCGCCAAGCGCCGCCCACGCCGAATCCCTTTAACGCTCCTTCCAAAAAGTTGTAGTTGGTGGCGAGGTTAGCGCGCCATTCCCGTTGTTCCAGGGAAATGGTACCATCTTTTGCCTGCTCAGCAGCGAGCGGAATAAACGTGCCGCCATTTAAACTGGAACCAAAGGTGGGGTTAGTGTTATTACCCGGATCAATTTGCAGTCCCCAGAGGCCTTCTCTCATCAAACCCTCACGTGCTGCAACGGCAACCTCAGCCAATACTGGCGCAGTCTTAGAGGTCACGGTTTCCTGTTGCCCCACATTGAGCGATATGCGCCAACCCCTTGAAGGATTACCGACCAATTCAGCTTCGTATCCGTCAGAAACTAAAGACCGTGTCGTGGTCAAACCAACGATTGGATCGGTAAGGAAGGTAGCACCTGTTTGTGGAAGCGGTGGCTCGAAACGGGCGTTAATGAGCGCTTCCGTTTCTTGTGGCAGGAAGTTTCTAATAGCTTGCTGAACCTCCGCATACGAATTGAAAGTGCCTGCATCTGGAAAACGCTCGTCAGTCGCCCGGGCAATAACCTCTTCGAATAGATTTCCAGATTCTTCTTCAATTCCCCAGCGACGGGCGCCTATATTAAGAAAAAGATTATTCGCGGCTCCGTTCAAACCGGCGTCGGCCCAGTCACTAGACATTTCGTACTTGCTGATTCGCAGGGAAATAGCGCCATCTTTGAACTCGAATCCTATACCGTATTCTTCCGTAGCACCGGCTGGGCTGGGGACTATTTGTCCTCGAATATTGCGCCGGGTGGCTTCAGGTGAAAAGTTTTCCGATTCATTCCAATGAAAGCTGACATTGGTACTGCCGAAATCTATGAGCTCATCAGGTATGTGAACCACCACACTATTGGTTCGGGTACTTCCTTCTATGACTGGGTCGGATTCGGACGCTAATTGAGTTTGCCCGGGATCCGCATCAAAATTCGGTAGACGGTCAAAATTGGCTTGTCCGGTATTTACAGATTCATCCGTTCTCCACCCGATTAATCCGACGATATTGTCATTCCACCATTTGCTCTGCCAAGCCAACGCTTTAGATGTTATGACTTGTTCCCTTCTAGTGGCAGAAACAAATTTGTCTCTAACTCTGAATTGATTATAAAACGAGGGATCTCCCGTGCCTGGTACATATGTTGCAAGTGTAGATCCTTCGGGAACACCTGCTGGATTTAATACAGGATCCGGAAAATCAAGCCAGGACAAAGTGTAGGTATCCCCTGCTTCAGGTACACGAGCGTTGATGTGCTGAGTGAATCTCACATCGCTCGCGGATTGGAACTCCGAGCCAAGCAACGAATCCGTAACGTAGGCGAACATGATTGGACGATTTCGACCACCTCCATTGGGATCTCCGAAAATATCCTCCACGGGGGAATCAGCATCTACATCTTCCCAAACCAAGCGATGATTCCTACTGAGGTTGTCGATGGTTTGCTCGTTCCACAAACCGGTTAGTACGTGCCTGCCCAACCAACCGGCCAATCCGTCTTTATCTGTGAAATCGAATTCATAGAAGGTGGTGGCACGGTAAGTCTCTCTGGTTGTGATCCTTACTGGTTGATCTATGGCGAAAGCATAGAAAAACGCCCTACCCACATTGGGGTTTGGTTGGTCGTTCGCAAGGTGCGAAGAAACATCGATCCGAACTTCCTCATCCCAAGGGAAGCGTTCAGTAGTATTGTAGCTTTGATCGTCATACACCAGCTCAATACCTCCTTTGCCGTTAAATAGCGACTGTTCGAAAGCAATATTGGTGACGTCAAAATCATGGGTGGCAAATTCCGTGTTGCCTTCGAGAAGGAGCTTCCTGTTATCAAGCACATTTGTGTCCATAATCACAGGCTGAGTGAATCCCGGTGTCCAAGGAGGTCTATAGATGGTCGTTGTTGCCAGCGTCTCAAACCGACCCCTTTGCGCCCGCGCGGCAGTTCTTTGCCAGTTCACAAGGCCTTGTGTTCCAACTACTTCAGGTCGGCCGGGTAAGCCCACTGAAGGAACGCTTGAGTTCATGTCATTAAAAACAAGTCCATTGAGCGCCCAGGCTGATTGTTGATTCGGGAATCCGTTAAAACCGCCCAGTACACCCGGAAGCGTGTTGATGATTGTTTTGGGAGAAAACAAACCCCGGCTATCGTTCGAGTTATCAATGTATCCTGGAAGCGTTACACCGGTGATAGATTCTATGCTTCGGTCAACTTGTGGCGCGAACCAACCGCCGTATCCATCTCTTGGTGGTATCACATTGACGGGGGTGCCTTCAATTGAGCCTTCCTCAAAATTCATTCTTACGATCGTATTACCGAAAATATCTGAATCGTCGTTCGTAAAAAGTTTCAGTTGAGCTGTGATATGGATCCTCTCATCTTCCTCATAAGCGGGTTCTTGATGGAACTTCA
The DNA here is from genome assembly GCA_014529615.1 of Opitutia bacterium. Classification (GTDB taxonomy): domain Bacteria; phylum Verrucomicrobiota; class Verrucomicrobiia; order Opitutales; family UBA2995; genus JAABVD01. The sequence goes on along the minus strand of JAABVD010000014.1, from coordinate 6,423 downwards.
GATCCTCATTCATCGCAGCGATTCTTACCGCCAGAAAATCGTCTACCAGAACTGCATTATAATCCAGGGTTTGTCGATGGGAGCCATTCTCTCCAAATCGGATTCCGATCTCACCAAATGTATCACCCAAAGTGGCCTGCTTAACGCCGTTGTTAATGATTCCTCCAGGACTTCCGACACCAAATAGCAGCGAATTCGGCCCACGATTGATGGTTACTCGGGTAGTGTTATAAGAATCGAAAGGTATATCGGTCAGGAAGTATCCCCGGGTTATCGAAGCAGCGCCAAGTCCGCGAATCCGTTGTGCGTTGTTTTGCGGGTTAGCGCGTTGCGCATCCGTACTAGGATTTATTGCGGGGACCCCTGCGGACCCTAGGAAATCGGGACCGGCAAAGTTTCCCTGCTCACCACTTACCTCTGTGTTCAGACCGTAAGAGAGTAGGGTTGCGGCATCTGTGGCTCCGGTATCTTCCAGAAAATCTTCAGTGATAACTGAGATGGCGGCTCCTACATCGCGCAGATCAGTTTTGATACGAGTTCCTGCCAAGGTTGATAGTGCCTGATAACCTACAGCCTCGTCTTCCTGAACATTGAATGGAGACAGTTCGAAGATTTTTTCGTCTTCGTCTTCATCTTCCTGAGCAGCCAATGGATTAAGGTGGCCCGCGATACCAAGGGTTAGCACGGCCGCAAGCGGTTTAAACCAGTAGTTCTTATGTGCGTTCATTTGTTTTGGGTTGGAGATTCAGGCAAGTATACGAAATGAAGCTTTTTTTGTCATGAACATCTGATTCAATGTTATGTATAAAATGGTCAAGCGATCGGATAGCTTCGGCCGAAACAGTATCGCGCACCCGGGCGGCGATCTTGAACAGCTTCAAGCGTATCTGCCCCAGATTGGCCCGAGCCCACTGGGTGCCTTTGAGTGCCTCGGCTTGCAGCCTGGAGAATATCAGGTGGGTAAAGCTCGAATACCATAAGCGCAATTGGTTGGAGCCTTTCACGTGAGTGCTGCTACGATCGGCAAACAGTTCCAGTTGCTGTTCTTTGATGCGGTTCTCCATGTCCCCTCGGGCACAGTAAAACTCCTCATAAAGCCGCCTCGGTGCGAAATGAACATCTTTAACAACCTGGGATAATACTTTTTTGTGAGTTTATCGGGCTGAGCGCGTTGCTTAGAATTTATTATCAGAAAATGGGCTTCACTTCTGGCCCTCGTTTTGCTCAAATGGATTGGTGAAAGACGACCGATTTTTTCAAAAGAACAACTTTAAGGATCCTGTCTCCAGTATCTTCGATGACCTGGCTGGCTACACCTTTTTCGTCAAAGACATCGAGTTGCGCTACGTCCTCTTCAATAAACGTTTGCTCAAACTGTTCGGCGTCGATGACGGCTCCCAGATCCTGGGAAAAAGAGATGGGGACTTCGTCCCGTTTCATATTATGAAGGTATGGCGCAAGGACGACCTCCATATCATTGAAACCGGTAAATCCATCCACAATCGAATCGAACTCGTTCCGTCCGGCGACGGCTTTGTCAATTGGTCCACCACCAATAAAAAACCCCTCTTCAACACCCGGGGCGATATCTGCGGCATCATAGGCGTAACTCGGCCATTTAGCCAAAGTAATGCCTCCCTGCAACAAAACCACGAACTGGGGCCCTCGCTGAAACTCCTGCACCGGTCGTTCCACGAAAACATCGCTGTCTCCAAACTTGCCGCCGCCGCCCACATATCGCTCAGCACCTTCCAGCGAAAATTTAAATCCTGTTTCAACATGTCCCCGAAACAATACATGCGCCACCTCAAAGTGCAGGAGGCCTGTCATAAATTAACCCAAACCACCATGAACTTCGCGGAAATCAGCTACGCATGCGGATTCTCCGATCAAAGCCACTTCTCAAGGGAATTCACCCGCATCATGAAGGAGCCACCGTCGTCCTACCGAAACCGATACAAGATCCACTGACACCTCATCTCTTGACCAATTTATTCATTAGTATGCGCCAAATTTTCATGACCAGGCCACCTTGACTTTGTATAATCATCACTTTATGAAGAGAAGAGACTTTGTTCGATCAATCCTGCCGTTGAGCATTGCGCCTTGTACCGGCAATGGGCTGATCGTTTTTTCACTCTTCACGCTTCTCATTTCTTTCCTGACTCCGCTCAACGCGGCATCCCTTGGTTGGGATATCAAGATCCTTACGGTCGATCGCAATGCAGGTATCGACATCGCTGACTTTAACAACGATGGAAAGCTGGACGTTATTGCAGGACGCAATTGGTACCCGGCTCCCGATTTTGTTCCTCACCCTGTCCGTACAATTGAAGACTGGAACGGTTACGTAGAAAGCAATTGTGACCTTGCTTACGATGTTAACGGAGACGGGCTCATGGACGTCATCTCCTTCTCATGGCTCCCTACCGAAGTCTACTGGTATGAAAACCCGGGAAACGAGGCCCTGAAACTGGGTAAGCTGTGGCCTAAGCACCTTCTTCAGGACACGGAAAATTCCAGCAACGAATGCGTACTCATGCATGACCTCGACGGTGATGGAATACCGGAACTGGTCGTCAACAGCTGGGGCGAGGAGCAACCGCTGCTAGCGTGGAAGTTTTCAACGGAAGAACGGGATGTGAAGGAAATGCGAAGCAATAAAATTATAACCGTGCGTAAAGAAGTGCCTGCACTTCAAAAGATCACAATCGGCACAAACAAAAACGGTCATGGTCTCGGCTTTGGCGATATCAATGGCGACGGGCGTGAAGATATCATATTTGAAGCCGGCTGGTATGAACGCCCCGAATCGAATGCCATGACAACACCCTGGAAATACCATAGTGACTGGTTCATTCATGGGAGCGTTCCCATGCTCTGTCGCGACTTGAACAACGACGGTAAAATTGACATCATTGTCGGTCACGGGCATGACTACGGCCTGTTTTGGTGGGAGCAACTCGAGCCTGAAGACGGCAAGACCCGATGGAAAGAGCACTTGATCGACGATAGTTTTTCTCAACCGCATGCGCTCCACTGGGCTGACCTCGACGGAGACGGCGAAGGCGAACTGATTACCGGCAAATGCTTTCACGCCCATAACGGTCGGGATCCCGGAGGCAACGAGCAGCCTTGTCTCTACTCTTACACATGGAACCCGAAAAAACTGAAGTTCACACGCCACACCATCGAAGAAGGGAACGTGGGGACTGGCCGGCAAATACGCACTGCCGATATCAATGATGACGGCAAGCTCGACATCGCGGTAGCCGGGAAAAGCGGAACTTATATACTCTTCAACTCGGGGAAGTAACAGGGAATTGGTAAACAGAAAAAACAGGTAATCCATGAAACGAATCCGTTTAATTTTTCTTTTTCTGGCTGTGAATGTCGGTGGAGTTCTCTTCGCCGATCATCACAAAAGCAAACGTCCTAATATCTTCTTTGCCATTGCCGATGATTGGGGGTGGCCGCATGCGAGTTCATACGGGGATACGGTGATCAAGACGCCCACTTTCGACAGTATCGCGGCGAATGGAGTGCTGTTTACCAATGCTTATGTTTCTGCTCCAACCTGTACCGCATCACGGAATGCGATCCTTACGGGACAACATTTCTGGAGACTTAAATCAGGGAGTGCCCTGTTTGGTCATTATCCGGAAGGATTTCCGAGCTACGTGCAGGCCTTAAAGGACGCCGGCTATTTTGTGGGTTATTATCGCAAAGGCTTCGGCCCGGGTTCGGATGGCGGAAAAGAAGTAGCAGGCAAAAAGTTTGGAAGTCTGGAGGAATTCCTGAAGGAACGCCCGAAAGATCAACCCTTTTGTTTCTGGTTTGGAACATCGGATCCACATAGACCCTATATTTTAGATTCGGGAATCCGCGCTGGAATGAAACCCGAGGATGTTGAAGTCCCTCCCTTTTTTCCGGATTTGGACATTATTCGAAGGGACATTTTGGATTATTATTGGGAGGTGGAACGCTTCGACCGCCAGGTGGGTGAAGCGCTGGCTCTCCTTGAGACACAGGGACTTTCCGATAACACCATCGTTGTCATGGCCGGGGACCATGGCTTTCCGTTTCCTCGTGGCAAAGCCAACCTTTACGATCACGGTGCGCGGGTTCCCCTGGCCATCAAGTGGCATGCTCAAGTGCCAAAGAACCGGGTCGTAACTGATTTTGTGAGCACGACGGATCTTGCTCCAACCTTTCTGGAAGCGACCGGACTCGACATCCTGCCGGGCACAACCGGTCGTTCTCTGCTGCCAATTTTGCGTTCCGAAATGCAGGGGCGTGTGTCTTCGGATCGTGAATTCGTGCTGACTGGCAAAGAACGCCATACCGTAGCTCAAATAGATCATGCTGGAGGGACTCCCATGCGCGCCATTCGCACCGACCATTTTTTATATATCCACAATTTCAAACCTGAAAGATGGCCAGCCGGTCATCCCGATGGAAGTATTTATGGGCCCACTTATTCGGAAGTCAACGAGGGCCCCACGAAGAGTTATATTATTGAGCATAAGGACGACCCGGATTTGCAAATTTATTGGCAGCTATCCTTTGGACTTCGACCGGCTGATGAACTTTACGACCTTCGTTTGGATCCTTATCAGTTGTATAATGTCGCCGATCGTACCGAATACACGGATACGTTGAAGCGATTGAAAGAAAAACTATTTGCCGAGCTTCAGAAATACGGGGACCCTCGAGTTATTGGCGGCGGAGAAGCGTTTGATCAGTATGAGTATCTCGGCCGCTTGCAACGGAAGCCTTAATTTATGGGTGGCTGGCAGGGCGCCGAAGAAATGTAGCAATGGTGAGCTTGCCTCGCATAACCACAAAAATTAAGAGAATCCCGTATCCATTATTTCCAGTACGGTTCACATAGCCTGGATACTCGGTAAGTATGAATTTGGAAGGATTAACCACCGAGGACACATCCGCCTTCGCCGCGTGGCGGGCTACGGCGTGACATGGGAGGGGGAGGAGAATTATGATTGGTTCGATCAGGATCAGGATCAGGATCACGATCAGGATCAAGATAAACCTCATCATCTCAGCATCGCATCTACATATTCTGTGGTTCATACCCCCACTTGCATGGACGTTTACTGCCGCAATCGGGGGATAAACCCCCTCCTACAGCTTTTTGCTTCCCCCCTTGTCTTTGCGTCCCTTGGCGCTCTTTGCGAGAGCTAATTCCTAATTCCAAATTCGCGCCTATGGCGCATTCCCCCCTCTGTGGTAAACCTTCTTGAAGAACCCAACCTTCAAATGCCTTGCCCTTGTGCTATGGTTTTTTCAGGGTTCTCAACTTCCTTTTGGAGCCACTGAATCCTTTCAAATACACTCACCGTAAAATACCTGCAGACCATTAAATTTCATGACCAAAGAACTGCCGTCTAAATCCCTCGAATCCTGGATCTGGGACGCCGCCTGCTCCATTCGCGGGGCCAAGGACGCGCCGAAATACAAGGACTACATCCTTCCCCTCATCTTTACCAAACGCCTCTGCGATGTCTTCGATGACGAGTTGAACCCCATCGCCCAACAAGTGGGCTCGCGCAAGAAGGCCTTTCAACTCGTCGAGGCCGACCCCAAGCTCGTCCGGTTCTACCTCCCCCTCATACCGGACGATCCAGAGCAGCCCGTCTGGTCGGTCATCCGCAAGCTGTCGGACAGGATCGGTGAAGCCGTCACCACCCACATGCGTGCCATCGCCCGGGAAAATCCTTTGCTCCAGGGCATCATCGACCGCGTGGATTTCAACGCCACCACGCACGGCCAGCGCGACCTCAATGACGACCGTCTCTCCAATCTGATCGAGGCAATCAGCACCAAGCGCCTGGGGCTTGAGGACGTCGAAGCCGATGTGAAAGGCGATATTTACGAAGGACTTCTGGAGAAGAACGCCGAGGACACCAAATCAGGCGCTGGCCAGTATTTCACGCCTCGCGCCCTTATCCGCGCCATGGTCGAATGCGTTCGGCCTGAACCCGGCAAGCTCATCGCCGATCCGGCTTGCGGTACGGGCGGTTTCTTTCTGGCTGCCTACGACTTCATCACCAACCCGAAGAACTTCCAACTCGACAAGCAACAAAAGGCTTTCCTGAAGCACGAAGCATTTCACGGCAATGAGATCGTCGCCAACACCCGACGGTTGTGTCTGATGAACATGTTTCTGCACAACATCGGCGAAATTGACGGGGGAGTGTCTATTTCGCCGAACGATTCGCTGGTGGCCGATGCCGGCAAACGCTTTGACTACGTGCTAGCGAATCCGCCTTTCGGCAAGAAAAGCTCGATGAGTTTCACCAATGAGGAAGGCGAACAGAAAAAGGACAGCCTGACCTACAACCGGCAGGATTTCTGGGCGACCACCTCGAACAAACAACTCAATTTCGTGCAGCACATTCG
>JAABVD010000259.1 GCA_014529615.1 Opitutia bacterium | reverse complement strand
GAATGGTCGACCGACGGAATGGAGCCCTGGACCGCCTTTGAACCGGCCCTCGACGCCGACTCCACCACATACCGCGATTCCGGGCTGAAGGCCGCCACCACCCGCCACTACCGGACCATCGCCCTGAGCGCCACCGGCGACAGTGAAGCCTCCAATACCGCCTCGGCCACCACAGAGGCGCTAACCGTGGCCTGGACCGAAGCGGACATTACGGTAACTGAGGGCCGCACGGCTTTGGTGGCGGTGCGGTTGAGCGCTCCGGCGGACCGTGCGCTGCGGATTCCCTTGACGGTGACCCCGGGGCAAGGCGTGCTGGAAGGGGTGCCCGCGGCGGTTACGTTCGCGCCCGGCGAGTCGCGGACGGAATTCGCCATGACCGCGCTGATGGACGAGGACGCCGAGGACGCCGAGGCCATACTCGGCTTCGACGCCCTTCCCGAGGGAGTTTCGGCGGGCCAGCCGGCACAGGCCCGCGTGGCAATCGTCGACGACGACAAAGCGGCCGTGGCCCGGTTCGGGAAACTCAACGAGGCTTTGCTGGGCCGTCAAGCGCTGTTGCTGATGGACGACGTGCACTTTGCCGTGGGCAGCCGCCTGGAAGCCCACGCCACCGGGCGGATCTCCGGCGCAGGTCAGGGCTTTCCATCTTCCGTGGCAACCTCATTTGGCCATGGAACGTCCGGCCATGGACAGGGCAGACCTTCCTCCGTGACGACCTCTTTTGGCCATGGAACGTCTGGCGGCGCCTTGGCCGCCGCCGTCCCGCAAGGTTTTTCAAGCGGATCCCTCGGCGGCGCGCCATCCGCCGATGGCGGACACTTCCCCGGCAGCGCCTTCAGTCTCGGCGGCCAGAGCGACTGGACCGGGTTGTTCGCGGCCAACGCCCAGGCGCTCGGCGAGGACCGCTTCAACGTCGCCCAACTGCTCGGCAACTCTTCCTTCGTGTTGCCCCTGTCGGCAAGAGCCGGAGGCGAGGACGACGGCGATAACAACGGCCTCGGCGGCCTTACCATCTGGGGCTCCGGCAACTACCACTCTCTGTCCAACAGCGCCGCCGGGCCCAGTTGGAACGGCGAGGTGCTGGACGCCTTGCTGGGAGTGGACATGGCTTTGTCGCCAAACCTCCTGGCGGGCCTGTCGTTGTCGGGATCGATGGGTTCCTTCGACTACGAGGATCCCTCGGATAACGCCTCCGGGCAATACGAGAGCACCTTGACCGGAGCCCACCCATACCTCGGCTGGGCCATGGGGTCCGTGCGGCTTTGGGGCACGGCCGGCATCGGCGAGGGCGAGATCGAGATCGCCGAAACCGGGCGCTCCGTGCAACGCAGCGACACGCGGCTACGGGCGATCGCGATAGGCGGTATCGGGGAGTTGATCGCGCGCCACGATGACGGCGTGAGCACGGCCTGGAACCTGAAGAGCGAGGCCACAGCGGCGGAGGTGGAAGTGGAAGGCGGCGGACTGATCCGCGCCGACACCGTGGACGGTTCCCGGCTGCGAATGGCCTTGGAGCGACAGCGCACGCGGGCGCTGTCCGACGGCAGTGTGCTGAGTTCCACGATGGAACTGGGCATGCGCCGTGACGCGGGCTTCGACACCGGCGAAAACGCTGACTTCGGCGCGGAACTGGGCCTTGGCCTGGAGTGGCGCCGGGGCGGGTTGACGCTGGCCGCACGCGGGCGCAGCCTGGTAGGCGGCAACGCCAAGGAGTGGGGCGCGAACGTTCTGGTCCGGCTGGCCGGCAGCGAGGACGGAAAAGGATTGAGTTTCAGCGCGCAGCCGTCCTGGGGGGATACCGCCAGTGGGGTTGAGCGGCTCTGGACGCAGGGTGTTTCGGACTTCACGGGCGCCGGACCGGGTCAAACCGACCCGCGCGGGCTGGGCGCTGAAATCGGTTACGGCCTGATGAGCTCGCGGGGGCTGGTGACGCCCTATGGGGCGCTGGAGTCCCACCGCAGCGGGCAGAGCATGCGCTACGGGGTGCGCTGGAAGCTGCTCTCCGACTGGGACTTGAGCCTGGAAAGCGCGCGCCACGCCGACGACAACGGGCTCTTCCTGCGCGCCGATTGGGGTTTCGGCTCCAGCGGCAGGACTGGCGCAACCGGACGGGAAGCGCCCAAGGGCGCAGGCGCGCCAATTAGGAATTAGCCCGCATTTCTCACAAATTTTCTACTGCGGTCCGGCATCTCCGCCTTCATGTATTACGGCGTGACAAGGCCGGCACTGGTGCGGACTTCGTTGGATTCCCCTGGGCTTCGCCCAAGGGCTACGACCGGACAGGCACAGCTTCATCCGCGCCTCTGCCCGAAGCCCACACCAGCACTCGATCTCCATTCGCTCGCGACGAAATTTGGTAGAGTCGAGGGGTGGCGCCCGCCCCCCACCGGCCCGACTCACCCTCAAGGGGGGAGCGATGGATGGCCCTTAATCTTGATCTTGATCGTGATCGTGATCGTGATCGTGATCGTGATCGTGATCGAAAAATCAACGACTTGGAGAAGGAATTAACCACAGAGGACTCGGAGAGCACATCCGCCTTCGCCACCTGGCGGACTACGGCGTGACATGGAGGGGGAGGGAGAATGGGGAATGGAACATGGATGCACAGGATGGACAGGATTTGGGATAGACTCTCGCAAAGCTCGCGAAGGACGCAAAGAGGAGAGGGGGGAGTGATGACAATCTTGGCGTTCTTAGCATCTTCCGCCTTCACTGATTACGGCGTGACAGGTGGCGAAAGATCATCCAGGGGCGCTATTAAACCACGAATTAGGAATGAGGGAGGAGAACGATCACGATCAGGATCATGATTATGGGGATGTAATGGATTCAGAAATTTTGTGTTTTTTGTGCCTTTTGTGGTTAATCCCTCCATTTCCCATTCTCTCTCTTCCCCTCTGTGTTCTATGTGATCTCTGTGGTTATTCTCTCCTCCGGATGGCCTCGGGATGTGGCTCGTCAAGAAAGAGCCGGCCACGGTTTATGATTGCTCTTCCTGCCCATAAAATGAAAATCACCTCCATGCAATCTGCCAGGTCCAGCCGACGTCGATTTATGCAATGGGCAACCGCAGCGGGGGCCGCCGCATTGCTCCCCGGGTTTTCCCGGGCCGCGGATTACGCCAAAACCACTTCCCATTCCCTGGCCGGGAGGCTCTACAAGACCCTGAAGATCAAGATGATCAAGGTGGAGGGAACCCTGACGGACAAGTTTTTGGCGGCTAAAGAGGCGGGATTCATGGGGGTTGAAATGAATTCACCCGGCATGGAGGTTGAACCCACCCGCCGGGCCATAAGAGAATCGGGAATTTCGGTGGATGGAACCGTTTGCAGCACGCATTGGAAAATCCGCCATTCCAGCCCGGACGCCGCTATCCGGGCCCAGGCTTTGCAGGACCTCGAGACGGCCCTGCGTGACACCAGTGCGGTGGGTGGTCACACCGTTCTTCTGGTACCCGGCAAAGGGGAAGATGGGCCGGAAGACGTCATCTGGGAACGATCGATCAACAATATAAAAAAAGCCCTTCCTCTCGCAGCTGAACTGGGGGTCGCCATAGTCATCGAAAACGTTTGGAATCAGTTCCTCTACGATCACCAGGGCGGCCCCAATCAAACCGCCGCAAAACATGCCCGTTACGTGGACGCCTTTAATTCCCCATGGGTGGGCATGCAGTTTGATATCGGCAACCATTGGAAATATGGCGCCACAGGGGATTGGATTCGCACCCTGGGCAAGCGCATCATCAAGCTCGACGTCAAAGGCTTTTCTCGAGAAACGGGAAAGTTTACTCCCATCGGAGAAGGCGACCTGGACTTTGCCGACGTGCGCAAGGCCCTCCACGAAATCAACTACTACGGATGGGTTGCGGCCGAGGTGAAGGGCGGGGATGGGGAAGCCCTCAAGACCATCTCAAATCAGATGGACCGCGTATTCGGGCTTTAACCCGCATGTCTCACAAATTTTCTACTGCACTCCGGAATCCCCGCAAATCTGCACAAAACCCGCGCCAGCACTCGGTCGCCGTTCGCTCGCTACGAATTTTGTGAGACATGCGGGTTAAGGGATGGTGAGACACATTAATGATTTAGTTGAGTTGGCTGGTTAAGTCCCATGGGATTCATCGTAGACGTCATACTTCCGCTCGCACTGGCCTTCATCATGTTCAGCCTTGGGCTCGGGCTCACTTTCGACGACTTCGCCCGCGTGGCGCGCCGCCCGCGCGACTTCACCGTCGGCGCCCTTTCGCAGATTTTGGTTTTGCCAGCGGTAGCCTTCATCCTGGCCAGCCTCTGGCCGATGGCGCCCGAACTGGCGCTAGGCCTGATGATCATCGCCGTTGCTCCGGGAGGCGTGACCTCCAATATTCTGACGGCGTTCGGGCGGGGCGATGTCGCCTTGTCGATTTCGCTGACTGCCGTGATCAGCCTGTTGAGCGTGGTGACCATCCCGCTCATCGTGGTATTCTCCTACGGCCATTTTATGGGCGAGTCCATGGAGAAGGAAATTTCGGTAGCGGGAACCGCGTTCAGCGTATTCCTTATCGTCGCGGTACCGGTTTTGATCGGCCTGCTGGTCCGCCGCTTTGCCGAGGGCTTGGCGCAAAGGGTGGGACGACCGGCCAACAGGATAGCCGCGGGGCTATTCGTCCTGGTTCTGGTCGGGGCTATTGTCGCGGAACGCGCCAACCTGGTGGCCTATTTCGCCCAGGCCGGTCTGGTCACCCTGGTTCTTAACGTGCTGATGATGATAATCGCCTGGCTCCTGGCCCATAGTTTCGCTACTGGCCCGAGGCAGAAGGTTGCCATAGCGATCGAATGCGGGCTGCAGAACGGGACGCTCGCCATAGCGGTGGCGGTGCTGCTGTTCGGCGGCGGGCTCGCCACGGTACCAGCCGCGACTTACAGTCTGATCATGTTCGGCACTGCGCTGGTTTACGTCGCCTTGCTGCGCCGAGGACGGACCTGAGGCAGTAGAGGGCAAACCGTGCTGTCCCTTAAATTGAGCCCGTCCCGGAAACCGGGGTTTGAAACTTCATTTCGAGTAGGAGCGGCTTTACGCCGCGATCCCGTGAAACCACCTCACCCCAATCGCGGCGTAAAGCTGCTCCTACAACTTAAAACCATCATTCCATCCTTCCACCATTCCATCTCCCCATTTCCCCCCATTCCTAATTCGCACCCTTGGGTGCTTTCCCTCTTTGCGTTTCTTGGCGATCTTTGCGAGATTCAATTCCGAACCCTTCCTTTCTACCGCTTTTGTGGTTTTTGTGCCCTTTGTGGTTAATCCCTCTCTCCCCCTCTGTGCTCTCGGTGTCCTCTGTGGTTATCTGAGCAGTGGCATTCGGGTCAATCATCAAGCCGGCAACCACCTGAATCAGCTTGTCCTTCCCACCGGAAAGATCATTAAATCTTCAGGTTCAAATTTTCGATTCAAAATGATCCCAAAGGCAGGCATGACAACAGTATGGGTGGTCATGATTCCTTTCCTTCCGCTTTCGGGGCCCGCCAGGATGATCATTTCCGCACCCGATTTTGCCAAGGAAGTAGCCCCCATTCTCGAGGCCAAGTGCCTTGGCTGTCATAACCCGAATCTGCTGAAAGGGGATTTTTCCATGTCCACCCGAGAGGATATCCTGGCAGGGGGAGAGGATTATCTCATACCTGGGGACGCGGATGAAAGCATGTTGTATTGGATCACCCAACCCTTCCAACCGGGCGAGCCTCCGGAAATGCCCAAGGAGGGGGATCCTCTTACGGAAATAGAAGGGGAAATTTTGGCACGATGGATCAATGCCGGGGGGGTATGGCCGGAGGGATTGGTCCTGAAAGAAGCCTCCAAAGCGGGCAAATCCTGGTGGGCCTATCAACCCATTGAGGAACCTGAAAGGGATTCGATCGATGCCTACGTCGAGGCAAAATTATCCGAGTACGGCCTGAACATGAATCCCGAGGCCGACCGGCGCAGCCTTATTCGCCGGGCCACCTATGATTTGACCGGCCTGCCTCCCGGACCCGAGGAGGTAAAGGCTTTTGTAAATGCTCCCGATCCTCTGGCCTACGAGAAGCTGATCGACCGCTTGCTGGCCTCCCCTCATTATGGCGAACGTTGGGGACGACACTGGTTGGACGTGGTGCGCTTCGGGGAGAGCGTGGGATTCGAGCAAAACTGGATTATTAACGATCTCTGGCCTTTCCGGGACTACGTGATTCGGTCCATTAATGATGATAAGCCTTTTGATCTCCTTATCCGGGAGCATATCGCAGGTGATGTCTTCGGATCCGGTAATCCTGAAGTGGAGATTGGCAGCGCATTCCTTGTGGCTGGGCCCTACGACAGCGTAAATAACCAGGACGAGGATCAGAAGGCGCAGATACGGGCTAACACCATCGATGAAATGATCAATGCCACCGGCGGAGCCTTCCTGGGAATGACATTGAGTTGTGCCCGCTGCCACGACCACAAATTCGATCCCATCAGTCAACAGGATTATTACCAACTCCATGCCACCTTTGCCGGGGTAAGGCATGGCGCCGTTCCCTGGGCTACGGAAGAAGCCAAGCGGCAGCGTGCCGCCCTTCTTGAACCTTTAAATAGGAAAAAGGCAGCCTTGGAGAAAAAATTGGAAGAACTGAACGATAAGGTTTTTGAGCGTGCCAAGGCCCGCTTGGCTGAATACGCTACCCATTGGGTGCGGCCCCCCACAAATCGAACCGGAACAGAGGATTCCTTTCCACCCGTTACGGCGAAAATGGTTCGGCTGGTGTGTGAGTCACAAGACCTCCATCTGGGTTCCAAGGTGGGTTGGAGAATCGATGAGTTCGAAGTCTGGAGCGCTGGAAATAATCCGCGCAATGTCGCTTTGGCCAGAAATGGGGCCGTTGCCAGTGGGAAAGCCCGCGCCATCGAAGACTTTCCCGGAGCCTATGGGACGCGCCACGTCAACGATGGCAAGATCGATCATCGATTCATAGCCGCAGGAGATACATTGACCATAACGCTGGCAGAACCAACCGAGATCGACCGCGTCTTTTTCTCCAGCGCCCAGGCAGAACGGGTTCCCGATTTATTCAAGTTCGCGTTCGTCGCCGAATACCGCATCGAAACCTCCCTCGATGGTAAAACCTGGAAAGAAGTCGCACACGGCCGGGACCGGCAACCGGTTGAGAGAAAACCATTTAACCCGGCCCGACCGGATCCACCCGATGAGCCGACTCATCTCCAGTACCGGTTGATGAAATTGGGAATGACCGGGGAAGATGCTGAAAGGAAACGACAATTGCAGAAGGATCTCAAATCCATTAACGAGCAAATCAAATCCGTGCCGGCTTTGCCGGTTGCCTGGATGGGACTTCGCAACGAAGAGGATGCGGCAGGACCCTTTCACGTTTTCCTGGGCGGGAGTCCTCAAAGACGAGGATCCGAAGTGGCGCCAGCCAGCCTTTCCATCCTCAGCGAGGTGGTTCCCGGTTATCGGCTTCCAGCCAATTCCGGGGAAGCCCAACGCAGGGTTCACCTGGCCGAGTGGATAACCCATCCGGCCAATCCCCTGACTCCGAGGGTGTTGGCGAACCGACTCTGGCATTATCATTTCGGCTCTGGAATCGTGGACACGCCCAATGACTTCGGCTACATGGGAGGGCGACCCACCCACCCCGAACTTCTCGACTTTTTGGCTCACCGACTGGTGAAAAACCATTGGCNCGTCAATCGACCGATTGGAAAAGGGATGCCGCCGATCAGGATGGAAATAACCGGCTGTTGTGGCGTTTCCCGCCCCGGCGCCTCTCGGCCGAGGAAATCCGGGACACCCTTCTCTCCATTTCGGGAATGTTGGATACCACCATGGGAGGGCCGGGCTACCGCCTTTACCATTTCATGCGGGACAACGTCTCCACCTACCGGCCACTGGACACACATGGACCGGAAACCTATAGGCGGGCAGTCTACCACCAGAATGCCCGGGCCTCGGTAGTGGATTTGATGACCGATTTCGACCAGGCCGATTGCACACTTTCCACCCCGCGACGGGTAAATACGACAACCCCATTGCAGGCCCTCACCCTGTTAAACCACAGCTTCACAATTGATATGTCGAAAGCTCTGTCAGAAAGAGCGGAAGGGGCAGGTGGTGATGTTGCAAACAGGATTGAGCGCATCTTTGAATTGGCCTTTCAACGTCCGCCAGATATGGTAGAACTCGAGCAGTGCAGAAGATTAGTTCAAATTCATGGATTGCCGGCTCTCTGCCGGGCCATTATCAACTCCAATGAATTGCTTTACCTGAACTGAATCATGGACCCTTCCTTGAACGAATACTCCAGGCGTCGCTTTTTGGGAAACGTGACCACGGGTCTGATGGGAGTCGGACTGAGCCATCTATTCGGGATGGATTCCCTGCGAGGCCAGCATAATTGGCAGCCGGGAGTTGGATTGACCCATATAAAGCCCCGGGCAAAACGGGTTTTGCAGATATTCTGCCCTGGAGCGGCCTCCCACGTGGATTTGTGGGAGCATAAGCCCATGCTGGAGAAATACGACGGGCAACCCCTCCCCGGCGAAGAAAATTTCGTGTCGTTCCAGGGAAAAAACGGACCCCTCATGCGCAGTCCCTGGGATTTCAGACCGGCCGGAGAGAGTGGAAAGATGATTTCGGCCATGTTACCCCACATGGCAAGGCACGTGGACGATATCGCTTTCTTTCATGGCATGAAGTCGAAAACCAACACCCACGGTCCCGGCTGTGTGTTTGTGAATACGGGCCATCCCACAGAAGGATTTCCCAGCGCCGGGGCCTGGATCAGTTATGCCCTGGGAAGCATGACCGAGGACCTTCCCACCTACGTTGCCATTCCCGATATCCGAGGGGAGCCCCCCAATGGAAAAGCCAACTGGAGCAACGGCTTTCTGCCGGCAAGGCACCAGGCCATTGTGATGGCCGCCCATCAACCGGTTCGCAACCTCAAACGGCCGGAAGAGGTGGGCCGACAGGAAGAGCGGGATACTCGTGACCTCCTGCGCT
>JAABVD010000258.1 GCA_014529615.1 Opitutia bacterium | reverse complement strand
GGCAATGGCGGACAGACTGCCTGTGGATCACCGCACGCAGACAGTGAATGTCCACCTCTCCACCTCTCGCCACTAACCACTAATCACTAGCCACTTAATTCTGGCCACGGATGAGCAATTGGGAGGAATATTTCACCCTTTCCCCATGCTGGATTACCCCATACGGGCCAACGCTTCCATCATAACGGGCAAAGGAACAATGTTGATATTATCACGCAGCATATACCGTTCGTTTCCCGTGTAAACAACCCACTTTCTGGCTGGCTTGACATCTTCACAAGCCGCGTGAAATCCCCGCGTAAGCTTTGGCGCGGTAGTTCGTTTGATCTCCACGGCCCATCGCTTATCGCCGAAACTCAAGACCAGGTCGATTTCCGCCCCGGCTGCAGTGCGATAAAATGCGGCATCGACCTCCGGCGGGGCAACGGACAGAATATTTTCAATCACGAAGCCCTCCCAACTGCCGCCGACAACGGGATGGCCCAAAAGGTCATCCAAGGATTGAATATTGAGAAGGGCATGGAGAATACCGGAGTCGCGAATATAGGTTTTCGGACGCTTCACCAGCCGTTTTGCCACGTTCACGTACCATGGATTCAGCCTGCGCACCAGCATGAGATCTACCATCAGATCGAGGTACCGCACCGCCGTTTGTCCGGAGACGTTCAAATTGCCTCCAATTTGGGAGGCGTTGTAAAATTGCCCCTGATTGTGGGCAAGCATGGTCCAAAAACGGCGCAGTGTCTCCGCAGGTATGCGGGACCCCAGTGCGGGAATGTCGCGTTCCAGATAAGTGCGAATGAAATCCCGTCGCCAGGAATGGCTGAAATCCTCGTTCAGCATGGATTCCGGAAACCCGCCTCGAATCCACAAATCATGGATGCTGCTCCCACCGGTTTCAAACACGTTCAGAGGCCATAGCTCCTGATAGGACACTCGTCCGGCAAGCGATTCAGCCGACTGATTGAGGAGTTCCCTGGACGCCGACCCAAGTAATAGGAACTGACCGTATAAATGCCCGGCACGGCGATTGCGATCAATCTGACCTCGCAGGACTTTGAAAAGGTCCGGATTGCGTTGGATTTCATCAATGACGATCAGTTTATCGCGGTTCTGCTCGAAATAGAATCTGGGGTCCTCAAGTTTTAGGAAGTCGCCGGGATCTTCCAGATCGAGGTAGATGGAAGGGCGCTCCGCCGCGATGGATTGCGCCAGGGTGGTCTTGCCTACTTGCCGGGGTCCCAGTATGACGACCGCGGCAATTTGATTGAGGGTTTCCTCTATCCTTTTATGAAGCCACCTCTCCAACATCCTTGCAAAACTCCCAACTCTTGGAGGATTTACAAGGAAAAAATGCCTTTCTTGGCCCACCCAAGTCCCGGCAGACCCCACTTATTTCCACGGCAACGCATCCTTCGCGGTTGAATCAGGATCGTCATTGCCATAGGCCGGTTGTTCCATAAGGATGGGGATATCCAATGTAGATAACGTATGTTCACGTCCAATCCCGAGGTTCCCGAGCAACTGCGTTCGTGCATCTCATTGGATCTTGAGGTGAACAAGGAAAACAAGCGCATACGAGCGTTTGCCGCGATACGATTCGACCTTGATGAAACTTACCAATTTCGATCCGGAAATCTATTCAGGTCGTTACAGGAACTGGATGCATTTGCGGCCGGGGCCTCGTTCGTGCTCGGGCATAACCTGGTTGCCCATGATCTACCACACCTGGAGGCTGTAAACCCGGGCCTGCGACTCCTGCAAATGCCTGTGGTGGATACGCTTCGCCTGAATCCGCTGGCTTTCCCAGCGAACCCGTATCACGGCCTGGTAAAGCAATATCAGGATGGACAGTTGAAACAGGGACAACTGAATAATCCTGAACTCGACGCCAGATTGACCTTCGATGTGCTGGTCGATCAGTACCACGCTTTTCAAAAAGCCGAACCAGACCTTCTCCCGGCTTGGCATTGGTTGACCACGGAAACTCCCGAGGTGACGGGTGTCGATGCCTTCTTCACAGTGATCAGGGAATCGAAACGGCCCGACCGAAGGAACGCCTGGGACGCCATCGACCGACTACTCGAAGGCAAAACATGCGTGACCTGCGCTCGAGACTTGCAAAAGCAGGAAAATCAGCACGGATGGGCGCTGGCCTATGCGCTTGCCTGGCTCTCGGTTTGCGGGGGCAATTCCGTGATGCCGCCCTGGGTTCGTCACCAGTTTCCCGAGGC
Source organism: Opitutia bacterium (assembly GCA_014529615.1). Taxonomy (GTDB): domain Bacteria; phylum Verrucomicrobiota; class Verrucomicrobiia; order Opitutales; family UBA2995; genus JAABVD01. The sequence goes on along the minus strand of JAABVD010000258.1, from coordinate 1,488 downwards.
CGGTAGTATCGTGCGGAGGCTGAGAGACAAGCCTTGTGCGGATCCCGACTGCGATTGGTGCCGTACCCGGCATGACGCGGTCAAAGAACTTCGGCGCTGGTTCGGTTTTGACCAATTTCGTCCCGTACCCTCCGACCATTGCGGACGGTCCTACCAGAAAACCATCGTTGAAGCCGCCATGAGGGGCGAATCCCTACTGGGCATTTTGCCTACCGGTACTGGTAAATCCATTTGCTATCAGGCGCCTGGGTTGTCCCTCTACGACAAGACAGGCGCCTTGACGGTCGTGGTTTCTCCGTTGGTCGCCTTAATGGCCGACCAGGTCCTGGGACTGGAGAAACAAGATATTGGGTCCTGCGTGGCGATCAATGGATTGCTGTCGATGCCCGAAAGAGAGGAAGCGCTGGATCGCGTGCGGCTGGGAGATGCGGGGATTCTGCTGATCTCCCCGGAGCAACTGCGCAACAGCACCGTCTCCAAAGCGCTGAGGCAACGGGAGATCGGTTATTGGGTTGTGGACGAAGCGCATTGTCTTTCCAAGTGGGGACACGATTTTCGCCCGGACTATCGCTACCTAAGCCGATTCATCAAGGAATCGGCAGAGACGGAAACCATCCCGCCTATCCTGTGCTTTACCGCAACGGCGAAGCCCGATGTGGTCACCGAGATCAGAGAACATTTCAAGGAGGTTCTGAATCACGATCTCGAGGTTTTCGACGGTGGAGCCAAGCGTGACAATCTCGAGTTCACCGTCGTTCCCACCACCGTAGCCGAGAAGTTCAGTGTGACGGCCCAGGTTCTGAAGGCCGACCTTCTGGATCTGGGTCCCGAGGGCGGCGCTATCGTTTACTGCGCGACGCGGCGCCAGGCGGAAGACATCGCAGAATACCTGCAGGTCAACGGGATAGACGCCGAGTATTATCACGCCGGACTCCAGGGCGAAACGAAAAAGGACCTGCAGAAGCGGTTCATTGACGGGGAGTTGAGGGTGATTACCGCCACGAATGCGTTCGGCATGGGTATTGACAAGCCCGATGTAAGACTGGTGATCCACGCGAACATCCCGGGTTCCCTGGAAAGCTATTTGCAGGAATCGGGTCGGGCTGGCCGTGACAGAATCAGGGCTAAATGCGTGCTGCTCTATTCCTCGGACGATGTCGAGAGACAGTTCGGTTTGAAGGCGCGATCACGGCTCAGGCGAGCGGAAATTCATGGAATACTCCGGGCCCTGCGCAATCTGAACCGAAAGAAACGCATGAATCGGGAAGTGATTGCCACCTCGGGAGAAATCCTCCATGAAGACGAGGACGGTGTTTTTGAAAAGGACCCGATCACGAATGACACCCGAGTTCGAACGGCGGTCTCATGGCTGGAGAACGCCGAGTTGCTGACGCGAGAGGAGAACCGGGTCAGGGTGTTTCCGTCCTCTCTACGGGTGAATTCCGCGGAGGAAGCGAAAGCCAAGCTGGCAAAGGAGAACATTCAATC
>JAABVD010000257.1 GCA_014529615.1 Opitutia bacterium | reverse complement strand
TGAACATGGCCCAAACTGTGACAACGGCCGCATTGCTGAATCCCGAAATCGCTTCCGTCGGGGTGACGAGGCCGGTAAAGGCAAGGGCCACCAACACCATCAGGGCCACGATATCCATGCGGACTATCTCCGAAAAAAACAGAACCAGGGATACGAGCAGGATGACTAGAACAAGCGCAATGTCCGGGGTCATGAATTCAGGGAAGGAAGGTGGTTGGGGTTGGCAGGGGAATGGTAACTGGTTCTAAAGGTTCAAGTGAGAGAGGGAATCAAAAAAAGATCAATTTCCCTATGCCACCATTCCTCCCCCACCCTGTTGATGGTTGCATTTTCCATTTCCCGTCTTAGGTTCCCCATTATGGAAATTGGCCAAGCCAAGTCCAATTTGCCGGATGCAAAAAACATACCCTGGGCCTTTACCCGCCGCCAGTTCATGCAGAGCATGGGATGGTTGACCTCTGCTCTGGGCGCCAACATCGCATTTGCGCAATGCATGCCCCGGGGGCTGATTCCGATTGCCTTGGCCCAATCTCCCGAAGCATTTGTCATCGAAGGCAAGATGGGGCTGCGGGTCTTAAACGACCGACCGCTGAATGCGGAAACGCCCCCTCACCTCTTGAACGACGATATTACCCCCGCCAGCCGCCTTTTTATTCGCAACAACGGCTTGCCGCCAGTGGAGGCCAATGCCGACATTTGGACGCTCAGTATCGGAGGGGAATCGGTCAAAACTCCCAAAACCTACACCTTGGCCGAACTCAGGGACAGGTTTGAAGAGATTGCCCTGGCCCTCACGCTGGAATGTGCCGGCAATGGACGGGCCGAATTCTATCCTCCGGCCAGTGGAAACCAATGGACTACCGGGGCGGTGGGCTGCCCCGAGTGGAACGGCATACGCCTCAAGGACGTCCTGGAGGATTGCGGGGTGATACAGGACGCCGTTTACATCGGTTATTACGGGGCTGACCGGCACCTGAGCCAAGATCCCAAAAAAGACGCAATTTCGAGGGGCGTTCCCCTTTGGAAGGCCCTGGAAGAACAATCCATGATCGCCTGGGGCATGAACGGCGATCCCCTTCCTCCCCACCACGGTTATCCGCTGCGACTGGTATTCGGGGGTTGGCCCGGTTCGGCCTCGGGCAAATGGATCGACCGGATCGTTATCCGCAACCGGGTGCACGACGGAACCAAGATGGGCGGGTCCTCCTATCGAGTTCCCCAATACCCGGTCAAACCGGGCTCTGCGGTACCCGATGAGGACATGAAGATTATCGAGTCCCTGCCTGTGAAATCCCTCCTTACTTTCCCCCAAAGCGGACTGCGGCATCCCCTGCAACAACCGTTGCGGCTTCACGGTCATGCTTGGGCTGGTGATCTCGAAGTGGCAGGCGTTTCAGTATCCATTGATTTTGGACAAACCTGGCATAAAGCCGACTTGGCCAAGCCGGTAAATCGGCTGGCCTGGCAAAACTGGGACGCCGAAGTTCACTTTTCCCGAGCGGGATATTATGAAGTGTGGGCCCGGGCAGTGGATACCGAAGGAACCTCCCAACCCATGCTGGTGCCGGGTTGGAACCCCAAGGGCTATTTGAACAACTCCTGCCATCGCATCGCCGTCTACGTGGGTTGAGATGAGGCAACTTCCCGCCATATCAGCCCTGTTGGTCGCCCTCTTGGCCGCCTCTCCGCTGAACGACCTGGATGCGGCCGACGACCCGGGCAAGCCCGCGCTGGATCCCCTTACCGGCCTGGTTATGGCCCAGGGCTGGCAACTGGTCAGAGCGCACTGTTTTGCCTGTCATTCCATGAAAACCATCACCCAGTCCGGGAAAGATCGTTCGAACTGGGCCAAAACCATTCAAACGATGCAGCGAACCGAGGGACTGTATCCGCTAGGTGAAATGGAAGCCGATATACTGGATTACCTCGAAAAGAATTATCCGGTTTCCGATAAGCCCCATAATCCAAAAATCCGGCGGCCCATTTCTGGTTTCTAGTTTCTGGATTCTGGATTCTGGTTTCTGGTTTCTGCCCATTTCTGGGGGATTTTCCTGCGCTATGGCCTTCCCCGGCGAAACTCCGCCCCAAGGTCCTGGGGCATGGCGGCGTTCCAGGCCAGTAACCCGGCTTTCATGTTTCTCACGACCTCCCCGTGGCGGCCGGCCAAGGCTTCGGATTCGGATGGAGCCTGCAGGATATCGTAAAGCTGGGGATGCCCCCCATCGTAGTCGCAATAGAGCTTCCACCTGCCGCTTCGAGCCGCCAAGTCGGGCAAGCCGGTGTAATGACGAAAGTTTTCCCGGTCGGGGGGACGGCGAAAATAGAGAGGGTCCGAACGAGACGCGGTTGATCGTCCAAGCAGGGTAGGCAGGATGTTTTCACCATCAAATTCCGTCTCCGTGGAAAGGCCGGCTAGGGACAGGAGCGACGGGACAAGATCCATGGCGGAGATGACGGACTGGGTATTGCGCGTCCCCCTGGCCTCTTTCCCCATGAATCCCGGAGCCCAGACCACCAGGGGCGATCGAACCCCTCCTTCGTATAGAGTGGCTTTGTGTCCGCGAAAATCACCGGCCGATCCAAAACCCACTTCTGGGCCATTATCCGAACACACCAGAATCACGGTATTTTCGCGCAGTTGGTCATGTTCACGCACCAGATCAAAGAGAGGCCCCAGTTGCTCGTCCATAGCCTCCAGAACCCGCAAATAAAGGTGGCGCTTGCCCCCGTCACCCCACTTCTCCAAGGGAGGATGAACCGGGGTATGAACATCGTCCGGCCAAAGGTTCAGGTAGAAGGGTTGATTTCGAGCCAGGGCCACTCTGGCGAAGGTCGTTGCGGCCTCGGTAAACTTTTCCGTCAGGTAGGCCCGGTCATGCCAGATTACCGGGCCATGACCCAGTTCGTGGGAACGGTGATTGAGGGGTACCGGCGGACGCCCGCCCGGCTCGTATCGCAAGGGTAGAACGCGGGGGCCCAGTCCCTCGAAGTTGGTGAGGGATTCATCGAAACCGTAATCGGTTATCATGGGCGCATCGTCGACATCGCGTTGTCCTCCCATATGCCATTTACCGAAGTGACCGGTGGCATAACCGGCGCCCTGCAGGAAGCCGGCCAACAAAGGCGCTTCCGGATCCAGCCAGTTGTCAATGCCACGCTCGGCATTCAATGAGCGGCTGGCCAAATAGGAGGTGATGCGCCACCGGTAGGGGTATTGTCCGGTGGAAATGGCCACGCGGGAAGGCGAACAGATGGGAGAGTTGACGTAAAACTGCTCGAAGGCAATTCCCTCCGCGGCCAACCGGTCGATATTGGGTGTCTCGGCCTCGGTGTTGCCGAAACAGGAAAAGTCCGCCCATCCCATGTCGTCGATAAAGACGAGAATGAAGTTGGGTCCGGCGGCCCACCCGGGAAGGCTTGGCCAAAGCGCCGCCAAAAGGGCAATGATCGCGAATCGATGTTTCATTTTAGGTAACTACTCAGGGCCGCATGGCCTGGATCGTCGGAAAGCATAAATTAGGAATGGGGGATAGAGAACAAGGTCCTGATCGTGATCGTGATCTTGATCGAAAAATGCCAACTCCAGAATTATGAATGGTTCGATCAGGATCAGGATCACGATTGCTGGAATGGGGAAAGCGCGGGGAGAAGAGGAAAGAGTTCAGAGAGAGGGGAAGCGCGCTGGCGCGCGCCAATGAGGAATGAGGAATTTTTACGATGGGG
>JAABVD010000256.1 GCA_014529615.1 Opitutia bacterium | reverse complement strand
CCAATGCCGCCCGACTTCTGTTGGCCGCCATCTTTACCGGACCGTGGCTCAGACAGACCCGAGCCATTACTAACCTGGATATCGTTCGCGAGCGCTTTGGCCCGGAGGTCGAGCAGTTCAGCGTTTACCTCGGGCTGTTCACGGGGCCGATTGCCGCGTCCATCCAACTGTGGGCCCTTGCGGTCTTCACAAGTTCGTTCTTTGGATTTCCACTCATCGGCACCATCGTAACCCTGGGGCTGGTGGTACTCTTTTACTCCACCACCGGCGGACGCTGGGCCGTCATGGCGACAGACTTCCTGCAAAGCCTGATCCTGGTGCCCCTGACCCTGTTGATCGCTTTTCTTTGCATAAGCAAGTTTGGCGGAATCGGGCCGTTTCTCGAACATTTCTCCCTGCCCGAATTCGCCAAAGACTTCGAGCTCATCAACGACGACGGTGATTTCCCCGGTAACAAATTCGGTTGGAAATGGATTATTGCCATGTTCTGCGTCAGTTTCTTCAGGGAAATCTCTATCGAAACGGCACACAAATACCTTTCCGTAAAAGACGGCCGCGAGGCCCGCAAATCGGCCCTGTTTTCCATGGTCCTCATCGCCTGCGGAGGCATCATCTTCCTCCTGCCCGGAATGACCTCCCGCTTCCTCTTCTCAGCCGAGGTCGCCGCCATTCCCATGGATAATCCAACCCAGTCCGCCTACGCCGTGGCCGCTCTCAACGTCTTGCCCAACGGCTTGGCCGGGATCCTCGTCGTGGCCATGTTCGCCGCTACCATGAGCAGCATGGACACCGGCTTGAACGCCAGCGCCGGGGGTATCGTCAACAATCTCATTCCGGTCCTCCGGAGGCGGCTTGGCCTCAAGCCCCTGGAAGGAATGATGCGGGTCAGGCTTTGCAAGTTCGTCACCATCTTTCTCGGACTCATTGTCATCACCTATGCGGTGCTTTGGGAAACCGCGGGGGAGATCGATATCTTCGGGGCCTTCATGCTTATCACTTCGGTCATTGCTCTTCCCATGGGCTTTCCCTTTACCATCGCCCTCCTTATCAAGCGCCTTCCCCGCTGGTCCTTCTTCTTCATTGCCGGCTGCGGACTCCTCCCCTCCCTCATCGCCCTGATCGACCAAAAGGTGAACGGCAATATCTGGCTCTTTCAGGACAAGCTCTTCTGGATTATCGGCAGCAGCATGGGGGGCACTCTCCTCTGCATGCTCTTCTACAAAACCAGTTCCCGGGCCTATCGGGACAGAATGGACGCCTTTTTCAAACGCATCCGCACCCCCGTGGACTTCGAGAAAGAGGTCAAAGTGGACCGCGACCACTTCCAGCTCAATATCATGGGCGCCACCGCAATTCTCGGCGGTTGCCTCCTCTCCCTGCTGCTCCTCGTTCCCAATTCCCCGGGCGGTCGCCTCGGTATCCTTTTTCTGGCCGGCTTTGTCGCGGTGGTGGGAATCTTACTGCGCCGAGCGGGGAAGTAACCCTTTCTATTCCACGGCGAACAAGTACCCATTCCTGGCCATGGCGAAGACTTTGTTTCCGTAAAGGGCGGGCACCGACTCTTCCAGCGCCCCCCGCATCGTCGAAGGCCCAAAGGAAGCGCGCCTTCAAAAAAATCTTCATTATTCAGCCCTCCAATGCCGTCCGATTTCCCTCCGTATCAGGGATGAAGCCAAATGGACTTCACCTCCGTGAAGCTTTCGATGGCATCGATGCCAAACTCGCGGTCCCACCCCGTATTTTTGTATCCGCCCCAGGGAGAATGATGACTGAAACACAAGTGATTATTGGTCCATACGGTGCCGAAACGAATGGCCTCCGCCATGCCTCTGGCTTTGCCGAAGTCTTTCGACCAAACACTGCCGGACAAGGCAAAGTTGCATTTGTTGGCCAATGCGATGGCGTGGGCTTCATCCTTGAAGGAAACCACCGTGAGCAAGGGACCGAAAATTTCCTCCATGAAAAGCTCGGAATCGGTATCCTCCAGGGAACAAATGGCCGGTTGTAAATAGTAGCCTTTGTCAAAGGGAGGGTCCACTAGGCGGTAACCACCGGCCAGAAGCCGGGCCTCCCTTTTGGCCAGAGCGACAAATTCAAGGGTGCGCTCCATCTGCCTCTTATTGAACATGGGGCCGATTTGCGGGGAGTCCGTTACCGGGGTGTCCGGCAATGCCGGTCGGTAGGATTTTACCATTTCCACCATGCGGGCCAACACTTCATCGTGCACGGCTTCTTCAATCAAGACACGGGAAACCGCACTGCAACCCTGCCCCTGGTAGGCGAAGGCAGCTTGAACGGCGTGGGCGGCGGCTTTTTCCAAATCGGCATCGGAGCAAATGATGAAGGGAGACTTTCCTCCGAGTTCCAGAACCGAGCGCTTGAAGATAGGGGCGCAGGCCTCGGCAATCTTGCGACCCACCACCACGCTTCCGGTGAAGCTCACCCCATCCACCTCGGGATGCCGCACCAGATAAGCTCCACTCTCCCCTCCCAGACCAGCCACGATATTGAGGACCCCATCCGGGAATCCGGCTTCCCGTGCCAGGGTCCCCATCCAAAGGGCTGCCAAAGGCGCTTCATCCGGGACCCGGACGACCACAGTATTACCCCCCAGCAAGGCCGGTGGGACTTTCTGGGAAAACGAACCGAGCGGCGTATTCCAAGCCAGCATACAGGCAATTACCCCCAAGGGCTCGCGGATAAAATAATTGAGGTATTCCCCTTCGTGCTCCAGCACACTGCCGTACTGCTTGTCTCCGATTCCGGCATAAAAAAGCCACAGATCACTGTGAAAGGAAATGCCGCCCTTAAGAGCATTTCGGGGCAGCCCCCCCTCCTTGCCAAAATGCTCCGTCACCTCGTGAACCCGTTCCCTCATCAACCGAGCCATGCGGGCCACCATTTTGCAGCGGTCCACCGGTTTTACCCGCCGCCAAACCGGCAGGGCAGCCCGCGCCGCCGCCACCGCCGCATCGATGTCGGCCTCGGAAGCGTCCGGAACCTCGGTGATGACCGACTGGTCGGCCTTGCAGTAGACCGGGTAGGTTTTGTCCGTTTCGTGGCTTAACCGGCCGTTGATTAAAAAGTCGAATTTCATGGCAATTACTACTCTTCTCGCAATGGGAACGCCTCAGGCCCTAAAAGCCCGTTCAATTTTGATTCGTAAACCGGTAAGAGTGGATCCTTGTGGGTTTTCATCCAATTTCATAATTCCATTGGAAGTCTTCCTCGGGAAGCATGTGGAACTGCTTGTGCATGACTGACGTCAAGTAACCCGCCTCAGCCAGTAGAGCCGAAAGCGTTCATACCAAAGCAACACCGCTCTTTTGTAAATTGTCAACAATGGGTTGGTGAACCTTCCCATCCCTCTAATCCTGATCCTGATCGTGATCCTGATCCTGATCGAAAATCAACGACTTGGGGAAGGAATTAACCACAGAGGACTCAGAGAGCACAGAGGGGAAAGGCGCGCTGGGGCGCGCCAATTAGGAATGGGGAGAAATTAACCATGGATGAGGGGCTGGCGCCCTTGTCTTGCCGACTCCCCCTCAAGGGGGGAGTGATGGAATGGTACTTAGTTAAGCCATTTTCCGAACATATGACTACCTCGGATAAGTTAGGGATCAAGACGTGGAAAAATTTGTAAAAGTGTATGAAGTACAACGGAATACAGTTTTCAAGGCCTGACCCTTTTCTTGTAGAAGGCATCACTTTTCCACGGCTTGATCCCGGCTGGCCCCCTCAATAATTCCGCTTAACTAAGTGCCATTCGGGGGAGTGATGGATGGGCCGTAATCTTGATTATAGGGATGTAAGGGATTCAGAAATTTTGTGTTTTTTGTGCCTTTTGTGGTTAATCCCTCTCTCCCCGTCGGCCTGACTTTCCACCAAAGAATTGAGTTAGATAAACGGATTTACCACCGTAACACCTCCATAGTTTTGACCTGCATTGAAGTCTTCCGAGAGCACGGTGGCACATTTGGAAAACCGGGCAGCTTCAATAATGGCCGCATCCCAATAGGATAGTTGCCATCGTTCTTTGGCTATCAGTGCGGCATCCAGCAATTGGACCGTTATTTCCTGGATCGAAAACCGCTTCCAACTTTCGATAAGGGCAAAGGCTTCATCGTGGTGGAGGGCATCCGGGCGCGAGGAACGCGTGGCCTGGGTATAAAACTCCTGCAACACCTGCACCGAGACGAACAAATCGTCGGCCTCCAATATCCGGGTGGCAATGGCCTGCTTGTCGGCCTCGTCCGGGTCCGTGCTTACACGATACAATAAAACATTGGTGTCAACGAAGGGCATTACGCTCATGAATACGTTCGCGGCTCAGCCGGTTCGATGCTGAAAATCTCCCTCCTCTCGCCTGAATCCGATCAATTGTCTCGCACTCCAGGCGCTTCAAGCGCTCCGCCTCCGTTTCTTCCGCCGCAACATCTTCCAATATTTTGCGAACAATGGCCGATACCGAGGTGCGCAACTCCGCAGCACGCACCCGCGCCCTGTGATATACCTCATCGCCCACACTAACTGTGATATTTTTCATTCTCACAGAATCTATCAGGACCTTACACCCGTCAAGCCGAATTTCAGGAAGAACAACATCCCGAGGAGAGAACTGACCACGGATCCCGCTTCGCCCTTGGGCTACGGCAGGACAGGTTACAGGGAGAAACCACGGATTTCACGGATGGGCACGGATGAGGGGCTGCCGCCCGGCCCCCACCGGCGCGAATGCGGGCTGGCGCCCTTGTCTTGCCGACTCCCCCTCAAGGAGGGAGTGATGGATAGGCCTTAATCATGATCGTGATCAGGATCACGATGATTTACTTCGCGCCTCTTCGTGTCCTTCTCTCTCTCCCAATTCCTAATTCCTAATTGGCGCGCCAGTGCGCCTACCCTTCTGCGCCCAATTGCCTGAGAGGGATGACCTCGACGTTTTCAGATAACAAGAAGCGCCTCGATCCAGGGTAAATTACCGATATTTTTTCCAGTCCCAGATCTTCCAGTGCGATGCGAATCGAGGGAGTGATACGTGGCGCGTCGGCCCGTTTGAATTCTACGCCAAAGAGTTTATCCCCACGACGGAGAACCAGATCGATTTCAGCTCCTTGGTGGGTTGCCCAGAAATAGGCTTCGTCATGGGGCTTCACAGCCAGAGTTTGCTCAATGGCAAATCCCTCCCAGGAAACCCCGAGTTTAGGATGACTCAGGAGAGACTTTTGGGTATCGATTCCCAGAAGATAATGAAGAATACCGCTATCGCGAATATAGATCTTCCGGGCTTTGACCTGACGTTTTTTCAGGTTGGCGTGCCATGGCTGAAGCTGCCGTATCATGAAGGAGTCGGTTAACAAGTCCAGGTAGTGGCGGGTTGCGGTCTGGCTCACGCCAAGGGCGCGGGCTGGCTCTGCCGCATTCCAAGTTTGACCGTGATAGTGGGCCAATATCATCCAGAAACGGTGAAGAACGATTGCCGGTACGCGAACTCCCCATAGGGGCAGATCTCTCTCGAGAAGCGTTTGGGTAAACGCTTTCCTCCAGGCCATGCTATCCGTCTCGGATCGCGCCAAGTAAGACAAAGGGAAACCGCCCCGCCGCCACAATATATCCTCCTCTTCCTCTCCCAGTTCCTGGAGAGAAAAGCCGCTGAGCTGAATGTGCTCCACCCGCCCGGCCAAGCTCTCGGAACTCTGTCGGAGCAGATTGCCTGAAGCGCTGCCGAGAATCAGAAAACGAGCTGGCAGTGACTTCCGGTCTGCCAGAACCCGCAAGACCGGAAACAGATTGGGTCGTCGCTGAATTTCATTAATGACGACCAGGCCCTCCAACCTTTGCAGAGCAGTCAATGGTTCCTCAAGTCGGGCCAGACTTACAGGGTCCTCCAGATCGAAGTAATTGATGGATTCCTCACTGAGCAATTCGCGTGCGAGGGTGGTCTTTCCACATTGCCGTGGCCCTGAGAGTAATACCACCCTGCTGCGTTCCAACGCGGTTTCGAGCCTTCCGAGCGCTATTTTCCGATTTATCATTGGTCCTGAAATTGCCATGAAAATCGATTGATTAAAAGAGGTATTTCATGGAAAAACCACCTGTGTCCACCATTCCACAAGTGATTATTAAAGTTGACGGATAGTCCGGGTTGGTTTCCATAAAGCTTTTTTGAGGAAATACTCTCTGATTCGATCCTTATTCAAGCGGGGTCATTATAGGTACTACACCCTCGAACAGGATATTATAAAACCACTTGCATCTTATGAATACAAATGACTCCCCAGCGCGTCCAAGTGCTATTCAACTCATTGTTCAACATCTTTTTCGGATTGCCTTGCCCGGCTTGCGCGAAGGCGCGAAATCTATTGGGCCGCCTGCGCCACAATTGGCGCCCAGCGCTTCACCATCTCCGCTAGAACGATCTGAACACGGAAGACCGCGTAGGGCCGGTTCCCTCCGCCGGACCGCGGCGGCGTCCCTTTTTCTGCTCGCAGGGCTGGCCCCGGTGGCGGCACAGGCGCAGTCCATCACCTATACCGGCGCCCTCACGGAAGACCCGGCCAACGACGGCTCGGTCAGGGGTATCATCACCGCCACCCTCTCCGGCGACACTTTCGCCAGCAACGTGGTGTCCGCCGGCCACGTCTCGGTCTCCAACCTCCCGACCGGCCTGACCGCGGTGCTCACACGCATCAGTGACACCGCCGTGGCCCTGAGAATGACCGGTAGCGCCACCGCGCACGCAGACGCCAACGACGTGAGCGACCTCACCATCACTTTCACCGACGACGCTTTCGTCAACGAGACCGCCGCCAATGTCTCGGGGTCCTCCAAGAACGACATCGCCATCGACTTTGACGATCCCTCCTCCATCACCTACGCGGGCAGTTTCACCGAGGCGGCGGCCAACGACGGTTCGGTCTCCGGTAGCGTCACCGCGACGATCACCGGCGACACCTTCGCCGCGGCGTCGTCCGGCACGACCGCGGCCGGGGTGAGCGCGTCCAACGTGCCAACCGGCCTGACCGCGGTGCT
>JAABVD010000255.1 GCA_014529615.1 Opitutia bacterium | reverse complement strand
GATACCGGATACACCGCCACCGCCACGCTGGCTGGAACGCGGGTCCGTACAAACCTGAAGGACCTGGGCGCTGCCATCAGCGTTTACACGGCGGAATTCATGAACGACACTGCGGCCACGGACGCGGCCTCCCTGTTGTCCTACACCTCCAACACCGAGGTGGGAGGCTTCCAGGGAAACTTTTCCGGAGCGGGACCGGACCTGAACAACGGTGGCCGGTTCATGCAGAGGGATGAAAGAACCAATCCACAATTCAACCAGAGGATTCGCGGGTTGGGACGCGCCGACTTGACGCGAGGTCTATTCCTGACCTCCATCCCCTTCGACCGTTACAATACGGAACGCGTAACCGTAAGCCGCGGTCCCAACTCCCTGCTCTTCGGTATCGGGAGTCCCGGTGGGGTCATTGACAATTCCACCAAGCAGGCCGTTCTGAACAATGATTTCGGAGAACTGGGCCTCCGCTTCGACAACTACGGTAGCTGGCGGGCGGAACTGGATTACAACAAAAGCATTATCCGGGATCGGCTCTCCCTGCGGGTCGCGTTGTTGAACGAAAACCAGAAATACAGGCAGGAACCGGCTTTTGATAACCAGGACCGTTTTTACGTTACCCTGAATGCAGTGATTTTCGAGAATGAGGGGAGCGACATCCTGGATGCTACTCGCTTTCGGGCCAATTTCGAACAAGGTGAGCAAAGGGGATCTCCTGTGGAAATTATTCCGCCTACGGTTGCTTACCATGGATGGTTTGAACCTCTTGCCGCGGGCATTGAGCGATTTTCCGGCGTTTCTCCTCCGGGACGCGTGCTTTCTCCAGCCGATGGAGGAACCTGGGAATTCCAGACGACTTTCAATCCTTATCTGGTAAATTCCGAAGGCGGCATCAACACCAACACGCACCCGAACTGGTTCCGTTGGATTGCAGCGACTTGGAATGATGCCGGCAACCCGACAGCCAACTTGGGGATTGGCGGGCTTCAGGGCTATCAGGGTCTGCTGACCTGGAGCGCCGGACGCGGCGATACACTGGAAAGCACGGGATTATTGAACAAGCCTGGAACCATTGCCGCCTTTGGCCCCGATGCTCCAGCGGACACACCGGTCAATCGAACCGTTTCCTACCATCCCAACAGCCCCTATTCCGAACCTTACGCAATAGGGTTTGCCCCACCCACAATTCAGAATCGAGCCGTTTTCGATTACCGGAACAAAGTTTATTCCGGCGGCATCGACCGCATAGAACGGGATTTCGAGGCCCGGAACTTTGCCTTTGAGCAGAGTTTCTTCGACAACAAACTGGCTGTGGAATTTGCCTACGATGAACAGAGCTACGAAACCTACCAGGATTTCCTCTTCACGGGTAGTGGGGGAACCAGTACGACCGGCCCTTACGATCTCTATGTGAGCATCGTTGAATACCTGCCGGACGGAGAACCGAATCCGAATCTCGGCCGGGCCTACACCCGAGTGGGCCGACCGGAAACGCGCTTTAGCGAGGTCGAACGGGAAACCTTCCGCGTAACCGCTTTTGGCGAAATAGACTTCACCGAAAGTGGCGGTTGGCTGAAATGGCTTGGGCGGCACCGGATCGCCGGCCTCTACAACGATCATACCCGGGACAACCACAGCAGGAATTGGCGAGAAGCCTGGGTCAGCAATGAGTTTAATGTGCGGGCCGCCTTGCAAGGACCCAATCTAACCAGCGGCCGTAGCACCGCAAGTTATGTGGTTTACACCAGTGATTCCTTGTTGGGCGTGCAATCCATGGACGACGTCCGGATTCAGCAGATTCAAATTGATCGGCCTCAGCCCGGGGATCAATACCATGTCCTCTACACGGACACCAGTTCTGCAGACAGATCCGTCGCGGAACGCCGATTGAAGACAGGTACGGTTCAAGTAGAACGTTATCTGTTCACCGAAGGAATTGGTCGAACCGAACTTGAGGCTAAAGCTATCGCTTGGCAGACCTATTTGTTGAATGAGCATATCGTAGGGCTCTACGGTTACCGTGAAGATGATACCAGGAATTTTGCACGGGCAACCGAAGCCGAGGTCGGCATGGATGATCGGGTAGAACTCGGACGCTGGAATCCCGATTTCACCCGGCTTTCAACAAGCCCAAGCCTGGTCGAATCCGGAGACACGGCCACCTGGAGCGTAGTAGCAAGGTTACCTGAAAATATCCTGGGAGACCTGCCGGGCGGCATGGACATTCAAGCGCACATTGCGGAATCGGAAAACTTCAATCCGGTAGGGCTCCGCAACAACTCCCTGGGCCAGGCCATTGGTCAGCCCACCGGGACTACGGAGGAATATGGCATTCAGTTCGGTTTCAATGAAAACCGGTTTATTGTGAAAGCCAACTGGTTTGAAACCGCCCTCAACGACGTCGACGCAGGTCCAATGGTGAATGTGGGCAACGAAGCATATGGACGTATCAATGCCTATCGCGATGCCGAGCTGAATCTGGAACGGACCTTCGATAATCAACTGGTCACGGTTCAAGGAGATCCGGGGTCCTTTCCCATTCAGGATTATCAATCCTTCTACGACACCATGTTGAGTATCGTTCCCGACTCCTTTAGGGCGATTACCAATCCCCGCTTCGTGGATGACGAACTCAATGATGGGATTTGGGATACGCTGGAATGGGATCGCATTCCCAACCTGAGATCCACCCAAGATCGGGTCGCCGAGGGCTTTGAACTGGAATTGATCGCAAATCCCACACCCGGCTGGCGCATCCTCGCAAACATCAGTCAGCAGGAAACGGTGCAAAGTAACACAGCCTCGGTAATGGCTGCGGTCGTAGAGGAATTTACCGCCGGTATGCAAAGCACGCGAATCGGGGAATTGCGGAGGGATCCCACCGGTACCGTTCAAACCCGACCTATCGACGAAATCTGGCTGTCTGAAAGTGTAGCGGAAGTCAGGGGAGCGGCCGCATTGGACAATACGGTTTCAAACGAACAACGGGCGTGGCGTTACACTTTTGTTTCCACATACCGCTTTATGGAAGGCGCCTTTCGTGGCTTCTCGGTCGGTGGCGCCACCCGCTGGGAAGACGAAGCTGCCACGGGCTACGTATTTATGGTCGAGCCCGAAACAGGCGTACCGATTCCCGACGTTAACCAACCGTTTTTCGACGATGGATTGTTCAGTGGAGACCTCTGGTTGGCCTACGAGAAACAACTGACCGATAAGATCGACTGGACGATTCAGTTGAATGTCCGCAACGCATTTGGAGACGATGAT
Source organism: Opitutia bacterium (assembly GCA_014529615.1). Lineage (GTDB taxonomy): Bacteria > Verrucomicrobiota > Verrucomicrobiia > Opitutales > UBA2995 > JAABVD01. The sequence goes on along the minus strand of JAABVD010000255.1, from coordinate 472 downwards.
GATATTCCGGTAAAAACGAATCCGGACGGTCAGGTTTCTGTAATTCGCATACCGAATCCGCGCACCGTTTACCTGAGCAATACTTTCGAGTTCTAGAAAATTACGCCAACGGCGTTCCACAAATCATGATGCTGGATGCTCGATGCTCGATGCTGGTTCCAAAATCGTGATCGTGATCGTGATCCTGATCGTGATCTTCCAATTCCTGATTCCTGGGATTGAAATGGCGGACAGGAATGTCCGCCCTCCGTTATTCTTCCCTCTTTGAACTCTGAACTCTGAACTCTTCTCCCCATCCGTGGTTAAAACTTTCTTCTGGATTAGCTCTCGGAAATATCGCCAATTTCGTTAAGATTTTGTGTGCCTTTGTGCCTTTCTCCGAGTCTTTTGTGCTTTTTGTGGTTAATCCCTCCTAATTCCTAATTGGCGCGTCTACAACTTGAAATCGCTACGGTATTGTTTGAAGGAATTT
>JAABVD010000254.1 GCA_014529615.1 Opitutia bacterium | reverse complement strand
AAGCGGAGATTCCACCGGACATCGCGCCATTCAAATCGGTATCCCAATCCAGCCCCGACCTCGTATCGTTCAGCGGTGGAGGGAGTGCGGAAGTAATTGGCGCGCACATTCTGCCCTCCGAGCGGTGAGGAGGTTACGGCTTCATCCGCCCAGGTGACGCCCCCGAAAATTTCCAAATTGTCCAACGCGCCATCGGTGAAGCTATACTTGTTCCAGAGAGCGAGATTGTCCTGAGGCACAAAGGATATATCGATACCATTAACGCCCTCGCCGGTGAAGGTTGTGGGATCCTTGGGGTCGGTAAAATTCTGCCTCTTGAAGGCCCACGTCCAGACATCCCAACCCGTGGCCCAGTCATTCCCCCATTGGTCGATGGGACGTACCATATTGAAGCCGTTCCCGACGATCTCGCGCTCGACACGGGAGAAATTGAAGATGATCTGGTAGTTGTTCGCGGGGCTGAAAATTATCTGGCCATCAACTCCCTTTCCCTCTTCTTCATAGGTCACAAAAGGTATGTTCTGGGCTTGGCTTGGATTATGAATATTGGCCAATCGCGTGGGAGGAGATGTATATACGATATTGTTGGGAAGCCGCTCATCCTGGCTGGAAAAAGCATCCTGGAAAGCTTGGCGGACAACATTTCTTAATTCTTCAATGGCAGGATCTTCATGGGGAGGGGCTGTAAGGACATCCAAATCGAAGATGTAGGCCAATCGGATGTGCTGAGTGAAAAAATCTCCTCCGCCCAAGTCTCCCGCGTTATAATCGGAAAGATAACCACTGGGCGAATTGGAGAATTTTTCACCTGTCACCGGATGTTTAACACTGCGGATTCGGTCAAACGTGTATCCGGCTTTCTCGAGATATTGACTCAGAAAGACACTGTTGAGTCCAATGCCCAATGCGGGGACCTCGTAGAGATGATCCGGAACTCTTCGACCTGAATAGGTGATTGTCTCATTCCATTTTACAGGTGAGCTTGAACGAATGGGTTTAGCATCTTCTGGCACTCCATACATTCCAGCGAATTCAGCTGGATCGAAGCTTGGGATGTTGGGGTCGCCACTATGATTCGGACCCCCGTGCCAGCCAGCTGGATTTGGCGCCACCGCCAGACGATAGGTGGCGTTCTCTCTTTTTATTTTGAAGGCGGAAATGGTCCCTGAAACCTTGCCATCCCACAAGTCAAACTTGACCCCGAGTTCGTCGCTCTTGGATTGCTCGGCGTCGATTTCCCTATAGTTGCCGTCCCTTTGTCCGGAATTGGGAAAGATGCCCTCGGAATGCGTATAGTATACTGTCAGGGGATCAATAACCCGGTAGGAAAGGCCGAAACTCGGGGTGGTGAAGGTTTGTTTCGGTTGACTTTCGCGCGTCCCATTCGGGTACACTTCCTGGATGGTCGCGAAATCCGCCGCCACGGCATCGTTGATCGTTCCAGTGTAGGTTCTCCCGGCTGGAATGTCGAGCGCGGGAATAGGGACATAGGGCTGGGAACCATCACCGATAATGTGAGTGGTCAGGGGGTAAATACCTGGTGTGAGTGGTCTACCAGGCGCAATCCCGGTAACACCCGTCCAATCCACCACCCGAAGTTTTTCACTTTCCTGGGTTTCATATTCGTCATAGCGAATTCCTCCAAAAAAAAGGAGGCGATCCTTGAAGAATCGTCCCTGATAAATCAGGTTGGCTGAGCGAAATTCCAACGTGACGTCCTTATGGTCGGACCGGGTCACCCAATTGATTTGCCGCCGGTTGCCATCCTCATCTACAACACCGTGCCCGAGCTTGTTTTTGCTGGGCCGGCCTGAGATACCGAGGACGGTGAAAGGGGTGAACCGAATGGGATTCGGATTAAAAACACTATCGCGGTAATAAACTGCATCCTGATGAAATCGGGGAGCAGTAGGGTTGACGCTGACACCGTCCCAATCACCCCAGGCTTCCTGGGATCCGAGGTCGTCATACATCGGTTCTTCCACAAAACTGATTTCATCCTTTATGTAGTTGGCGCCCGCGACAAAGGTATGGTGGGAATTGAGAAAGTCTGAATCGAAGTCATATGCCGCACGCAGTCGAGCCTGTGTCGATTCGGAGGATTGCGGCCATTGAAACCAAGCGTATTGTGCTCCGTAGCGCTGGATAAGGGCTCCATTATTGCCGGCGGGTTCATAGCGTGAGGAGTCTCCTGGTGACTCGATGGCAACGACGTCCATAAATCCAAAGCCACCGTTTAACAAGTTATCGTCGGTGGTTATGTTATAAAGCCCGTCCAGAAGATGTTTGGAAAATGGGTCGCCGTTCAGACGAATCGCATCGGCTGTTTCCCGGGTAAGGGTGTCATTGGGATCATACTCCGGAAAGGCTTCACCATAACGGGTGGAGAAATAACCGCCTGTTGCACGGTGGTGCGGGGCGAAGTTCATCAGGGCCACGTTACGTGTTTCGGAACTGTTCTCGGAGAGATAGACCCCCCCCTCCAAATGTAAGCCTTCAAGGGGATTCACCTTTACCAAAGCCAGGATGTTCTTCTCCTCTGACTTTTGCCAGGTGTCAGGGCCGGAAATGTTCTGGTAGAAGCCGTAGTCCTTTATTTCGTAAGGCATTGCCCCGTCTTCTGCCATTAATTTATAATTGGGGCTGTTTGGGTCGTAGTTTCGTGTCCAGATTACAGGTTCGCCAAATTCATTGCGAAAGTACTGGGAAATGGGCGCCGAGTACCACTTGTTGCCAATTCCGCGGGAAGTATTGTCGGCCAACTGGTATTCCAGGAAAAGATTGAACTTCTTGTTCCTCGTCCAGTAATCCAACTGCCCGGCGTAGTAGGACCCGTCAAAATTACTGAACTCCTTGAGATTATCATTTTTCCGAGTGGAAGCAATGACGCGATAATTCAACTCGCCCAGTTTGTGATCTTCGCTCAAAATTGGCCCTGTGGTATCGAAAGTGCCTCGTATCAAGCTGTTGCTCCCAACGTTGAATCCTATCGAAGTTCGTTTTTCTGATAATGGGGATTTGGGAACGATGTTAACCACCCCGGTCAGCATATTGACCCCGTAGAGCAGGGAATTGGGACCCCGTACCACTTCCATTCTCTCCATATTAACGGTGTTGGTTCCGCCTCCTATCACGACACGATACTCGGGAACGATCATGCCGATACGAAATCCCAAACGCTGCTGGTTTGGTGAACGATATCCCCGTATGGTGAGGACGTTTCCCTGATGGACCGGGACGTTGGCCGAGGGGGAGGAATCGCTAAAATTAGTTGCATTTCCCGATGAAAAACTATCCTGTTGAAATGCCGTTGTTTCGACACCAGCCGAATATTTCAGGGCTTCGTCCATGTTCAATGCCCCCAGGTCCTCCAGGAATTCCTGATTCACGACTTCCAGGTTCATGGGCAGATCCCGTATGGAGGTGTTCAGGGAAGTCCCTGAGACTGCGTTGGTTGACAGGTAGCCCCGGTCGTCGGCTGTGGTCACCGAAAATGGGCTGAGCTCGAATATTTCCCCGTCCGAGTCGTCAGCTTCTTGGGCATACCCTTGGTAAGCGGTTGCGCTACATAGGGTTAACAGGGTGGATATACGGCAAATCAGGCCTGTTAAGAAGATTTGGTCGTTCATACTGACAGTTCAAGCCGACCGCAAATTTGTTTGTAATCGGTTGCATGGTCAAGAGGATTAGGAATTTCCTCTCGCAAAGCTCACCAAGATTATCCTGTAGGCTCTAAAGTATTGGTTTCAAGTTGTAGGAGCGGCTT
>JAABVD010000253.1 GCA_014529615.1 Opitutia bacterium | reverse complement strand
ATGTATCTATGGGCTCAATTCATTCTGATGGTTGGAACCATCAATCAAGATATAACAGTGTATTGTTTTCAGCAGACCCTTCCATGGGTTTGCGTCTCGAAAAGATTCTACCGGATGAACCTGTTCATAAGCGACGTTATGAAGCGCGTGGTAGGGTAGTTCAGCATAAAAACTGGATGCTTGGTCAGGGCACATTGTTCGAAGATGGAGGAATTGAATCCATACCAAAAAATGGTTGGAATGTATATCGAATTGGAAAGGGACTCTGTGCACATATGGAACTCCCGGATTCTTATCATGTTTTACAAGTATCCGATCTGAATGCATTCCCAAGTGAGAGAGCGTTTATCGCTGCATTGAAGGAACCGAAAAAAACAGGTCAACAAATTGTAGCAGAGCTCATCAATGGAGACAGGGTGTCAGTAAACCTGAACGACATGAGCATAATCATAAATGATGAAGTACGAAGGCATCCATCAGTAATGCTTCACGACTGTAGATCTATGGTTTCCGTTTATGGGAGCGGAGTGATTTCAATCTATTCAAGGGAAAATTCTGTGACCTTCGACTGTAAGGATTTCTTAAATTAACTGGAATTTATTGGGCGATAAAACTAGCTGCAATCCGAACGAGTAAATAAAAAATAATCTCCCACTCCTTTCTCTTGGGAATCATAAAATTCTTTCCCTCCTTCAATGTCTTTGATTCCTGAGAGAAGGATCTTAACTTTCATTATTGTCTTGCCTGAGTCTTTCCTTCGCTTCTCCCCAATCCATCATCTCCTTCTGGCCACTCTCGACCCGCTTCTTTGTTTCATGGAGAACTTCACGGTGCCATTCTGGCGACTCAAACCTATTGGATGACCGACAGAGGTCATCCCAAATGACTTCCATGACGCGAAGCTTTTCGTTTAACGGCATCTTTTGGATTTCTCGATTGGTAATCATGCTAAAGAAATGAACAATTGGTCGCTGGCCGCAATCGAATAATAGCATTTTCAGGTGGTCCCCAAGGCGCCTGATCCCGACCGTGATCGTAATCCTGATCGAACCATTCATAATTCGGGAGTTGGCATTTTTCGATCGTTATCATGATCAAGTTCACGATCAAGTGTGGAGGGACGGGGGAGAAGAATTAGGAATTAGGAATGAGGAATTGGGGAAAAGGAGAGAGATCAAGATCAGGACCACGACCAAGATCACGATTATGGGGATGTAAATGCGCCCATCTATTGTCCCGATCAACCGTTTCAAACATGTGAGGCATGCGGGTTAAGCTTGGCCCCCTTTGGCTTTAAGCATTCTCGCGTTTTCCTGAGCTACGGATTCGGTAATGGGGAACCGGATCAGGAGGATAAAGGCAGGTACCAAGGCCAGGAGCGGGGTAAGGGCAAGCACAGCCATCATGGCATCGAACACACCGGGCGCCTGATTTGCGGCTAGTTCCACCTTAAAGCCGGACCACGCGGTGAGCAATCCGGAGATGGCAAAACTTGCAGATAGGGCCAATTTTTTGATCAACGCGTAAACGGCGGAAAATGTGGCTTCGCGGTATTCACCGTGCCGCAGGCGGTCGTCATCGCAAACATCAGCCAACATGGATGAACTCAGTATCCAAAGACCGGTTACACCCGGATTGATAACAAGGACGGGAAGTAGTGGCAGGAAGGGATAGTCCGGATGAAACACCCATAGGTAGAGCAAGGACCCGGATGCTATGGCCAGGATGCAGGCGGCCAGAGTCTGTTTTTTGCCAAAGCGCTTTGATAGGAGCGGTATGTAGCAAGCGGCGCCAAGACTGGAAATCGTCCAGAGGGTTCCCCCTGTTCCGATGATGATCATACTTGCCGGGACGTTGCCACCATGCACATAGTATACGTTCAATAGGTTGTTGATGCCGAAAGTCAGGTTTACTCCGAGGAATGTTCCCCCCATGGCGCCCAGCAACAACAGGAACGGCCGGTTGGAAATTGCGGTGCGCCAGTTGGATAATGGATTGCGGGCCATTCGCTCGGCATTGGCATGGAGATCAATGGCCTGCTCCTTGATTAGCGCTGGCATCAATCCGCCAGTCAGGATCAAGAGCCCGACTCCCGATCCAATCCATAACATGCCTTCGTATTCATTGGGGAACAGTGGAGTAAAAGCCAGAGGAAGGGTCCACCACAATACCAGGTTGGATAACTGACCAAAAGGGGTTTTGAAGGCTTGGACGCTAGTGCGTTCGTGATGGTTCCTGGTCAGCTCGATTCCCAGAGCCTGGTATGCCACGCTGAAGCATGCATAGCCACAAGTAAACACCAGCAATACAGTAATAAAAAATATCATGTTGACCCGTGTTCCCCATTCCTTTTGGGCGATCCAGAATACCGGGAATATTCCGGCCATGATCAGAACTCCAGTTATGAGAAAGGGTTTCCTTCGCCCGTGCGGCCCAGTCCAACGATCTGAAATATGTCCGAGAACGGGATCGAGCATGGCGTCCCAGAGGCGAATGATGGCCAGAGCAGATCCCACCCAGAGGGGATTCAGGCCAAGTAATACGACGTAGTAGAGGTTTCCGATTTGTTTAATGCCGTTCAGTCCGAAACTTTCCGCTACTTGACCCGTTCCGTATCGGAGCTTCTTAAACAGGGTGAGACCTGATTGGGGTGGTGTGGCCATAGTAACGAGATCCAATGCGAATTGTGTTTTTTCAATTCTCCGGGTTTCGGGATTGTAAAGTCTGGCCGTTTTGCCAGGTAAGCAAGGGTTTGTTTCCGGCCTCCGACCAAGTGAACACGCCTTTGCTGGAAAAATATTTCTGAGTGGAAATCGCGGGATTTATGACCATGCTTATTTTATGCAAACCAGGATCACCCTTCGGGATATTGCCGAAATATGCGGTTGCACCATCGCAACGGTTTCCCGAGCGTTGCGCAATCGCTCAGAAGTCGCTCCAGCAACTCGTGAGCAGATCAAGAAGGTTGCTCGCGATCTTGGGTATGCGCCCGACCCAGCGTTGTCGGCCTTAGTTCAACACCGTAAGGGTCTGAGATCCGCACGGTATCTGGAAACACTTGGTCTTATTTCCCCGGACTTGTCTTGGAAGGAAACGGAGGGGTTACCTCGAAGAATCGAGCTCATAGAATCTCTTAAAACGCGAGCGTATGAATTGGGTTATAAGATAGAGTTTGTACATCTGCCAGCCGGGGAATCGGACTACAAAGGAACCGTAAGGACCTTACATCACAAAAGGATAAGAGGCCTTATCGTCTTACCATCGGAACCGCCCGCTGAAGAAATCAATTTTCCATGGGAGGAATTTGCGGTCGTCAGGCTTAACCGGCCACCCGTTGATTTGAGATTATCAACGGTGTGTACCGATCTTTACCAGGGTATCCATCTCGTGCTGGCGCACATAGTAGCCTCACGCTACCGGCGTCCGGGTCTGGTCATGTCGGAACTGGTCGACCGCTACTCCGGGGATACATGGCCCCGTTATCTGGCCATGATCAAATCGGAGAGATCGGACCTGAATCCAGTCTCGACCTTTGTGTTCTCGGGGGACTTTTCCGGGGGTAGGGAGAGAGAGAGATTTGCCGGTTGGATAGAGCGGGAAAATCCTGATTTACTGCTTTCCTTTGAGGCGTCCTTGGTACGGCAGAAGCTGGTCGAAATCGGTTATGAGGGGTGTGAGCGGATCGGTATCATAGACTTGGATGGGGAAGAGGACGGAGAATTGGCAGGATTACTTCACTCGCGCAAAGCGATTGGGCACGCGACAAAAGATGAAATTCATAGCATGCTTCTTAC
>JAABVD010000013.1 GCA_014529615.1 Opitutia bacterium | reverse complement strand
GGACAGATTTGAGCCAAAGGCGGAACAAAGACAACTCTTACTGCCCCTGGGCTGACTATTGGGGATGGTCGATAATGCTTGAAAAACAAAGGGTCCGGAGTACCAATTCAGGGATGGCCGATAATCTCATCGAGAGGCTGGAAGCTTGGTTTTTGCCGGTTGAGGGAAGCCTCACCGCCTTTTCCGGAGGGGTGGATTCCGCCTTGGTGTTATACCTGTCCAGCCAATTCCTCGGGGACAAGGGCATCGGGGTAATAGCTGATTCGCCCAGCCTGAAACGGAGGGATTTACATCAAGCCAGGCAATTCTGCCGCAGGTTTGGCATACGATTGAGGGTCATCCGGACCGGTGAGCTGGAAAACCCCGATTACGCCCGGAATCCAGCCAACCGCTGCTTCTATTGCAAGGACACCCTCTACCGAATGTTGGCAGAAATCCGGCAGGAATACCCGGGCTACCTTGTTCTCAATGGCACCAATCTGGAGGACCATGGGGACTATCGTCCCGGTCTGCAGGCGGCAAAAAATCACGGGATCCATTCACCGCTTTCCGATTGCGGGATCGGGAAAAAGGAGGTCCGGCTCCTGGCCAAACATTTTGGGCTTCCTCTCTGGGACAAACCGGCCAGCCCCTGCCTCAGCTCCCGCATTCCTTATGGCCGGGAAGTGACCAAAAAAAAGTTGTGGCAGATTGAAAAAGCGGAGACCCTGCTCAATCAACTCGGCTTTTCCGAGGTCCGCGTTCGGCATTTCGGCAAGGAGGCGCGGATCGAGGTCCCCACAGCCGAGGTGGAAAGACTCCTGGACTGTAAACCCCACCTGAAAAAAGAAATGGGGAAACTCGGGTTCGATACGGCTACCATCGATGCGGAAGGGTTGGTCAGCGGCAAACTGAACCGCGCCATTGCCACCCATGGATGATTATATCCTGGATATGGATCGGGAAAACCGGCTCGGTTTCCCCGAGGTCATTTACGGAAAATCCAAATCCGTGGCTTTGCTCGGGCAAATACTGCGCGACTACCAGCAAGAAAATCGCAATGCCCTGGCTTCCCGCCTTCAGCCCGAAAAAGGAGAAGCCCTCCTGAATGAATTCCCCGGCAGCTTTTTCGATCCGCTATCCGGAGCCTTTCTACTGAAGCGAAACGATTTGCCTGAAGCGGATGCCAAGGTGGCTATCATCAGCGCCGGCAGCTCCGACCAGTTCGCCGTCAACGAAGCCCTCTACACCCTGAACTTGCTGGAGGAAGCGGCGGTTTGCCTCAACGACGTGGGGGTGGCGGGCCTGCACCGCCTGCTCAACCGGCTGGATGACCTCAAAAAGTTCTCCGTTCTCATCGTGGTTGCGGGATTTGAAGGGGCTCTGCCCAGCGTGGTTGGCGGCCTTCTCAGCCAACCGATCATCGCGGTACCGACCAGCATCGGTTACGGGGTGGCCGAAGGCGGGCAATCGGCCCTCCATGCCATGTTGTCGAGTTGCGCCAATGGGATCACCGTGACCAATATCGACAATGGCTACGGGGCGGCCATGGCGGCATACCGCATCATCCAACTCCTGAAGCATAACCCATGAAGATTCTATACGTGGAACCCTTTTCCGGAGTTGCCGGGGATATGTTCCTGAGCGCTTTGTGCGGACTGGCCGACGCCTACGACACGATTGAGGCCTTACCGGACAAACTTCACCTTCCCGATGGAAAAGTGGAGGTCGGAGAGGTGGAAAAAAACGGTATTGTCTGCCGCCATGTAAACGTCCTGGATCTCAATCCGGAAAAGGCCCACCATCACGCCCACGACCATGGCCAAGCGGGGGACCACGACCATGGTCACGCCCACAACCATCCCCACGGCCGCCACTTGAGCGATATTGTCCAACTGATCGACCGGGGGCATATCCCGCCCGGGGCCAAGAAAATTGCCGTGGAAATCTTTCAGAGCATCGGCGAAGCGGAATCAACCGTCCACAACATCCCCGTGGAAAAAATCCATTTCCACGAAATCAGCGGTGTGGATTCCATTATCGATATTGTGGGCTGCGCCCTGCTGCTGGACCGCCTGCAAATTGAAAAAACCTACTCCAATCCCATTTGCACCGGGTTCGGAATGGTGAAAACGCGACACGGGCTCCTTCCCATTCCGGCTCCGGCTACAGCCCTGCTGCTGGAAGGAATGCCGGTCTATAAAGGCAAAGAGGAAGGCGAACGCGTCACCCCTACCGGAGCGGCCATACTGCGGTATCTCAATCCCTCCTTTTCCTCTCCTTCCTTGCAGTTGCACAAAACCGCCTACGGCCCCGGCCAAAGGAATTTTGTCGGCCCCAATGTCGTGCGCCTGTCCCTGGGCAGCGAGGTGAGGTCGATCTCCCAATCCTCCCTTTACCTCATCCAAACCGACCTCGATGATTGTTCGCCCGAACTACTGGGCGAGGCCTTTCAGAAGGGGTTGGCCAGGGCCGGCGCCATCGATTTCACCCTGGCCCCGGTCACCATGAAGAAGGGCCGGCCCGGCCTGAATCTGTCCTCTCTCGCTACCGAGGAAAACCTCCAGGCTGTGTGCCATTACATTCTGGAAAATACCACCACTATCGGTGTTCGCTATTTCCCGGTCCAACGGGAGGAACTCGCCCGCCGGACCGTAGTCTTGGAAACCACCCACGGGCCCATCCGGGCAAAACGCGTCACCACGCCATCGGGAAAGTCCCGCATCAAAGCCGAGTACGACGACCTGTTAAAGATCTCAAAGGAGAAAGACATACCCCTGATCCGACTCAAACAGCATATCGAGGGGAATCGAAACTGACCCCCGGCAACCCGGTCGCTCCCGGCCGACAGCGGAACAATCCCCCGGCATGAGGATAGGTTCGGTGATCTTCCTCGGTCATGTCCTCAGTGGCAGTGGTGATGTAGAGATCCTGCAAGTCATCACCGCCAAACCAGCAAGCCGTTACATTTTTTGCCGGAACCTCGATGACATCCACTATTTCATCCCGATCCGGGTCATAACACACCACCGAGCAACCCTGCCACAATCCGATCCATAACCGGCCGAGATCGTCCATGGTCATGCCATCGAAAGCGCCTTCACTGCGATCGAGTTGCTTGGAAATCAGGACCCGGCCACCTGCGATGGCGCCGGTTTCGACCTGGTAGGGAAACTCCATGACGTTGTTCTTGTTCGTATCGATGTAGTACATGCGGGTTTCATCCAGGCTCCAGGCTATCCCGTTAGAGCACCGTATATCGGTCTGCATTTCATCGCAGAGAAAATCGGTGTCGAAGCGTTTGAGACTGCCCCTCCCCACTCCATCAATTTGGGCCATGGTTCCGGCCCAGAACCTTCCGCGGGGATCGCACTTCCCATCGTTGAAACGACCGGCCAGAACTTCCGCCGGGGGGTTGGGCAAAGGCGTCAGCTTTTCCGTTATCGGATCGAATAAAGCAAATCCATTATCCAGCGCCAAAACCAGCCCGCCCGAGGCCCTGGGAACTACCGTACCTATTTGATGGGCCAGAATAGTCGTCAGCCGCTCGTCGGTTTTCGGCAGGTAAGCATGCAACCTTCCCGCGGGTATATCTACCCAATAAAGACGATCCTCCCACCAAATGGGGCCTTCCCCGGTTTCGGCCCGGGCATCCCAAACAAGTTCCAATTCCATTCCGGAGAACCTAGATCATCCCTTCCCGACAGCTCAAGGGTAGATTCCCCCGTCCGTTATCAGTGGGTGGCTCAACCTTGCTCGGGTTCGTTCTCGACCGGATTCCAAATGTCGGGGGAAGGGGTTTTTCCGGTTTCCCGCTCGAGAAAATCGAGGAAAAATTCCTGTTCGGTTTGCTGGTTGTCCCGCAATGTGGCCATGAGTTTTTCTTCCTGGTGAGGGAGCTAGGTGAGCAAGTTCATTTTCCAGGATCCACCTTGATGGTAAAATTCCAGTCGCTCATCGGGGATCACGCTGTTGACGATGATGTCGGCCATGGCTTGGTTGCCTCCTGGCAGCAAATCCACGAAATCGATGCGCACATCGGGTTTATCCCCCACGTAAAACCAACCCTGAACCACGGCCTCCATGAATAGATTTGCCCGGGTGATCCGGGCGATATCCCGAGGTGCCTTGATGTGCCTCAGGGCCAGGACCTGGAAGCGGTCGATGGGTTTCAGTTTTTCCAGCGCCTCCCGGTCCGCCGTCAGAGCCAGGTCCTTGAGCTCGGAAAAATAGCCCCAGGTCCGCTCATCGGCAAGTGGGAGTACGGTTGCGGCATCTCGCTTCTTCAGAGCCCGCATCAGCGTGTAGAAGGTTTCTTCAATTTCCTCCTCGGGGTCCTTGACTTCGGGTTCCGACGGCGCACCGGGCTCTTCCTTTGGCGTCGGTGAATTGACCGGCGTAGACGGAGGTAATTTTAATGGCTCTACTCGTCGAACTACCCTTAGCGGCTTGGCCTCGATAAATCGGTAGAGATAGGAAGCGTCCTGGCGAAAGGATCGGGGGGCATTCTGAATCGATGTTATCCAGAAACAGGAAACAATCAGGGTGGAAAGGCAAAAGGCCGAAGCGGACACCCAGGGGCGCTTATCCAGTTGCAGCCAGACCACCAGGGCCACAACCCAGCCAAAAAGAAAATCGATCACCAACCGGACGAAGAGAGGCTTGGCATACCTCCACCCCGCATCCTCAAAAAATGCCAGGGCCAATTGAAACTTGGGTATGGAGAGCGCGGCAAAGACAAGCAGGCAAAGCACGCCGGGAACCAACAGTCGTTTCATGACAAGACGGGGGGATTTCCGTAGGGGAAGGCCCCGGGAGGGAAATCAGGGTTTTGTGTCGGGAATGTTCAATTTCTGTCCAATCCGCAAATAACGGGGCTCAATCCCCGGATTCGCCCGCATAAGGGAATCCAGGCTGATGCCCAATTTGCGTGCGACTGTGCTCGGAGTATCTCCCCTGCGAATGGTGTATTGCATCCTTCCCGAACTATCCTCGGCGGGGGTGAGAAGGCCGGAGTCAAGGTTTTGGGAGGCGGCGGGAGCGGGGGTGGCGAAAGTAACAGGTGAGGAGGAGGGCCCTTCGGCAACCTCATCCTCCACGTCCAACTTGGCTTCCAGGTCGGGAATTTTCACCGCATCAGAGCCGACCTGGGTGCGCACTTCGGACAATTGACCGCTCAATGTTTGCGCCCCACGGCGGGTTTGATCGACCGCGTTCTGCAAATTGGCCAGGCCGGTGTATCTACTTTCCAGGCTCCGGATCTGCTCCTGCAGGCCGCTGATTTTTTCGCTATTTCCGGAAGTGGCCTCCTGGACCTCGGACAAGGCGAAAAGTTGGGAAGTCTTCTTGAAAGCGACAATTCCAAATATCAAACCAGCCAACCCAAAAACCAATGCAATGAGAGCAAGGATCGGAAAATATTTTTCCAAGGTATCCATTTCCCCATTAAGGAGGGAAAGGTTCCCTCATTCAAGCCGGTAAACCAATCAAATGGATTGGTTTACCGCTCCACAATTTTTTTTCCCGTTCCCTCAACCACTATATCGACATATTCCGGACAATCTGGGCTTGGTTTCTTTCTCGATGCGATTATGGCCCATCTAACAAGACCGGACCATAACCCCCAAATGAACCCTTTCTTTTCCGAGGTAGTCATTCATTCGAATAGTCCTTAACTTGGGATCCTTCAGAATGGACTCTTTTCTCCCCCTCAATTGTAGTAAATTATTCGCGAATATGACTACTTCTCGGGAACACGGTTACGCAGTTCAATTGCGGTGGACTGGGAATAGGGGCGAAGGGACGAGCAGTTACCGGGGCTATGAAAGGAACCACGATATCAAGGTTGGAGATAGGCCGGTCATCTCAGGGTCCTCGGATCCGGCCTTTCGGGGAGACAGGTCTCGCTACAATCCTGAGGAGCTTCTCGTGGCTTCCCTGTCCGCCTGCCATATGCTCTGGTACCTGCATCTGTGTGCCAATGCCGGGATCGTGGTGACAGCGTATTCGGATGACGCGATGGGAACGATGGTTGAGACCGGTGGAGGCGGCGGTCAATTCTCCGAGGTCGTCCTCAGGCCGGCTGTAAGCATCGAGGAGGGCGGGGATCAACGATTGGCCAGGAATCTGCATGAGAAAGCCCACCAGCGCTGCTTCATCGCTAATTCTGTCAATTTCCCAGTCAGATGCGAATCCAAGGTCGAGGTGGCCTGAGGCCAAGGCTCTGCGTTCTATGGTTAATCGCTAATTCCCAAGTCTCTCCTCTCCCTTTTTTGAGTCTTTTGAGCTTTTTGTGGTTAAACTCTGCTCCAAATCCTTTTCCGGCGTAGCCGAACCTGTCCTGCCTTAGCTTTTTGGCGAAGCTGCAAAGTCGCCTGCATCTGTGTGGCGCACGGGCAGGCGAATCCAACGAAGTCCGCACCAGTGCCTGGATTCCGGAGCGCAGTGGAAGATTTGTGAGACATGCGGGCAAAATGGCAGGTAGGAAAACCCGCCCTCCGTTTTGCGCCTTGCGAGAGTCAAATTCGGAGTCCCCAAACCATCTCTTCCAGAAAGCTTTTACCCCTCAAGCAATGGTCGGGGTGGGCGGATTTGAACCGCCGACTTCCTGCTCCCAAAGCAGGCGCTCTAGCCAGGCTGAACTACACCCCGATCTTCCGGAGGGCGTTATGACACGCCGTTCCCTATCATTGTCAATCGGTTTATTTCCTTGGGGGAGCAATGCGGGCGCCCCATGAAAGGAAAAGGCCAAGAAGGGATTGTCAAATCATCCGCCCGAATTAATTTCCTTTCTCTTGCGTGCCAGTTCTTCAATTCGAGGGAGCAAATTGCGGTATTTCATCCTGCTGATACTGCTATTGGCCGGAATAAAGGCGGGGACGAAAGCTCAGGAGAGCCTGGATGGGTTGACCTTTCGGGACGCCTTGGGCATGTGCCTGTTGGCCGCAGGTGAGGGGGATTTGGAAAAAGCGGCGGCCCTCTTTGAAAGTTTGGAGGAAATTTTCGGGAACGAGGCGGAATACCTGGAGGAGGAAATCCAAAGACACGTGCTTCCCGTCAAAGGAATGGCGGAATTGGCCGCCGGCAAATCGCCCGAGGCCATCGATACCCTCGAACGAGCCCGGAGACAATTCCCCTCCTTGTTCAAGGAGAAACCATCCCTGCTCTACAGCCTGGCCCAGGCCTATAAACAGAATCTGAACCTGGAGAAGGCACGCAAGGCGCTGGATGCATATTTGCAGCAGGTCGCGGGCACGCTGGAAGCCGGATTTGCCTATCTGGAGCGGGCCGACCTCCACTTCCAGGAAGGCCTCCTCGATGAGGGGCTGGAAGGATTGGGGCAACTATACCGCTCTGCCCTCCCTCGATCCTTGAAATTGCAAGGGCAGTTGAAAGCGGTCGAGGCTTGTCTGCAAAATGGCCGAAAGGATCAAGCTACCGGGTTGATCCTTCAAACCGACTGGTCCGTTTCAACCATGCCCGAACTGGCCCAGCTCACTTTTTCCGCGCTCCGGACTGCTGAACACGCCTTGGCGGAGCAGCGCATCGGTGACGCTCTCAAGCTCTTTCAACTGGTTCCGCCCAAAAAGGTCCTGGTTCAGGTTCAGCGGGAGCGGATCGAAGAATTGAAGCAAAGCCTGAGCTTCCGAAGGGCTCGCAGGACGGTGAGGAACGACACTCATGGCCAGCAATATTTCACCCAATTGCAGCATCGGCTGGAACAACAGTTGCGGGCCCTGGAAGACGCCGCAGATTATACCCCCGACTTCTACTTGCGTTATGGCCAATGCCTCTTACTGGATGCACAGCTTCACAAGGCTTGGCTGGTTTTTGAGCACATTGCCTTGAACGGGGCCTATCCCGAGGAGGTCCGGGAAGAAGCCCATTATCGTTGGGTGCTCGCAGCTCATCAGATGGAGGAATGGGAAGAAGCTCTCACCCTGGCCCGGAATTTCGTAAACCGCTACCCCAATTCCGATCTGGCTCCACAGGCTCTCTACCTCATTGCCAGCGCTCATCTGGAACAGAGGCGCTACCGGGAAAGTTTTGAGGTTTTGACGGATTTGGTGGATGGGTTTCCCGACCACGCCCTCTTTCCCCGCTGGTTGTTCACCCGTGGATTTGTCCTGGTCCTCTCCGAGGACTATCCGCCCGCCCGCCAGGATTTTGCCGCTTATTTGTCGCGATTTCCCCAGGGGTCCTTGAGGGTAAATGCCGGTCTCTGGGATGGGTTGACCTACTTTTTTGAAAAGAACTACGCCACTTGCACAGATCGGTTGACGACCTTGTCCGGCACCGCTCGAAACCATCCGTTATATCCGGAAATCCAATACCGATTGGCCTCCACCCACTACGCCTGGCGCCGGTATGACGAGGCCCTGGCAACCATAAACCGCTACCTCGGGGAGTTCCCCCGGCATTTCCGGGTCGGTGAAGCCAGGGTTCTGAAGGGGGACATACTGATGGGGAAAGGAGAGCTGGAGGAGGCTTTGAACACTTTTTCGGGCATTTCTGCGGAAGTTGGGCGCCTCTATTTGTACAGTGTGTTCCAGGCCGGGAAAATCTTGCGAGCTTTGCAGGATTACGCCGGCATGGTTTCCCACTACGACGCCTTCCTGCAGAATGATGAAGCCCCGCGAGCGCGGTTGAGCGAAGCGCTCTTTTGGCTGGCTTGGGCCAACCAGCAACGAGGCGCATCGGACCAGGCCTTTCCCATTTATGAGCGGGCCCTCGCAACTTATGGAGACGATATTCATTCGGCGGAGATGGAGCGTATTCTCAGGGCCTTACAGGATTTGAAATCCAATCAGGTCGGCCACGCCCTTAACGGAAGCTCCGAACTCCGGAGCCCGCTGGCAACAGCCGAGGACTTTTCCTCCTGGATCCTGCGAGAGATTGAAATTGCCCAACAGAACGACCAATTCACTTATTACGCCAGGTTGGTTCTGTTTTTTATTGAACATGTGGGGAAGCCCGAAACGAGTGAATACTCCTACATGGCCCTGGCTGACAGCGTTCCCCTGGAGAATATGGATGCGACAACCCTCGGCCGCATGGGATTGGCTCTTCTGACTGCAGGGGATGAACGGGCCCGCCCATGGTTGGAGCAACTGCTGGATGGATTCCCCTCCTCCCCCAGCCGCTCCATGGCTTACCTCGGACTGGCCAGACTGGATTTTGCGGCGGGGGATTATGCCTCGGCCAGTGAATGGCTCCACGCCTCAAACGAGCAGATTCCCCTCCATCCCCGCATGAGCGAAACCCAACTCCTCTTGGGGCGGACGCTTTCCCGGATGGAATTATTCGAGGAATCCATTGCCGCCTACGAGAAGCTCCTGCGGCTCAAGTCGGCCAGGGGTCGACCCCACGCCCGGGCGCTGCAGGGAATTGCGGAATCCCACACCCGGTCGGGCGCCATGGAAAAGGCCATTGCCTATTATCAACGCATTTACAACATGTATCGGGCTTATCCGGACTTGGTGTCTTCGGCCTATTGGAAAAGCGCAAAACTCTTTGAGGCGGTCGGTCGTTTGCCCGAGGCCGCCGCAACCCTGAGGGAATTGTTGTCCCAGGAAAAACTGAAAGGGCTACCGGAGTGGGGATTGGCCGAAAACCGCTTGGAACACCTCGTGAGCTTGCTCCCCAAAGAACCGGACGCCTCCCCTGCGGAGGAAAAGGAAACCCATGAAAACTGACGCCTTCACCGTATCCCTGGCCTTGCTGGGGACTTTGGTGATACCCAATCCCTCATCGCTGCTCAGGGCGGCTACCGGAACGCTCACCAATACCGACGGGCGTCAATTCGAGGGGGATATGACGGTAGTGGACCCTGCCGCCATCCGGCTCGAGGTTGCGGCAGGGGCAGGAACAGTTTCCTACCTCTTCCGGAAAGATAAGATCCAATCCATTGACTTTTTTGATGCGGAACAGATTGAAGAGGGATTGGAAGCGCTTTCCCATGGGCAATATGAGGCCGCGGTGGAGGTTCTGAAACCGGTTCATCGGCAACGCAGCCCTTTTTTCCGATTGTACCCGCTGGAATCCCTGGCGGAACCGAGCCTGGCCCTGGGAGAAGCTTATTTTCAGACGGGCCGTTTTATAGAGGCTGTGGGGGTGGCCGGCACCCTGTTGGGGGTGGATTTTGCCGAGGAACGGATGCACTCCAAGGCCAATCAACTCATGTTGAGATCCTTTTTCAAACTGGAACGATGGGAGGAAACCGAAATACTGGCCAAACGTTGGTGTGAAAATCACAATCCCGCTGAAGACTCGGCCCTGGGCTGGTGGATCCTGGGAGAAGCACGCTTGGCCACGGAAGATTGGAAGGCTGCGCGGTGGATCAGCCTTCTGCCCATCACCTTCAGCAGCCAATATCCCAAACCCTATCTGGAACAATGCTACCCCGTGGTCATCCAATCCTGGCTGTCGGAAGGCAATCCGAAGAAGGCGCTCAGGGCATACCGCGAATTTCTGGGACGAAAACTCCCCTGGCCAGAGGAAAAGGCCGCCCTCCGGACCTCCATGGAGGAGATGCTGGGGGAACAGGATCAAGCCCTCGCACCATCCTCCTCCGAGCCCACCTTGGAAATTCCTCAAGGTAGACCGGAAATGGATTTAAATTTACCCTTGGAATCTGTAAGGAAGATAACCGCAAAAACTGAAATCTCCGAAACGCCATGATCCTTTCGCCCCTGACCGCCTGTGTTGTAAGCTCGCTTCTCCCCACTCTATTGCTGGGGCAAACCGAGCCCGTGTCCGAAACATCCTTGAGCTTGTGGGGAATGATCAAGCAAGGGGGCTGGGCCATGTATCCTCTGGGACTCTGTTCCGTGGCTCTGATTTTCCTGGCCATTCATTGCTACCGGGAAACCGTCCGCAAGAGATTTATCCCCGAGGCGGCCTTCAATTCGGTGGCACGAGCCCTCTCGGGGAAAAATATTCAATCGGCCCTGAACCAACTGAACCAGGCCCCTTCTGTGCTTTCGCGGGCAATGGGGATGGCATTGAGCCGGGTTCGGGAGAGCGAACCCGAGGGAAACAGGAACAAGGTGGAAGCCAGCCTGGGCGAAGCCTTGGAAGGGGAAGAGAATGCCGTGAGCCAGTGGATCGTTTACCTGAACGTCATTGCGGCGGTGGCGCCCATGATCGGGTTGCTCGGGACGGTGAGCGGTATGATTGGAGCCTTCCAAACCATCTCCCGTAGCGGGATGGGGAGGCCGGAATTGTTCGCTGGCAATATCGGGGAAGCGCTCATCACCACGGCCACCGGCCTGGTCATTGGAATTCCCGCAATGGTATGTTATTTCATCATGCGCAACCGCCTGAACAACATCATGATAGCCACGGTACAATCGGCCAATACCCTGATCGACCACTTGGAGGGAGAGGTGGAGGCCCGGGCGGACGGTTAGTTCTCCAATCCCGGGTCCAAATTATCTGCGCCCGGTTCTTCGTTCAAACGCTCTTCCACCAAGGCCTTCAACTCGGGCACAGACCGCTGCAGGGATTGCGCCTTGGATTGCCAAAGCCCCGGGTTGACCAATTCATCGATTTGGTCGTGGTAATCCAGCATGACGGGATAGTTTGCCCTTTCCCACTCTATCACGGAGAGGTGATAGAGGGCCTCGGCTTTGGCCATATCCAGGTAATCACCGTGATTTGCCACGGCTAGCAAGCGCTCCAAACCGTCCTCGGTATTTCCAGCCTGCAGGGTAGCCAGAGCCAGCCCCAAGTGCGCCCGTTGCTCGAGGGGAATGAGATCCAGAGCCCGCAAGGCTTTCTCGTAAAGATCCCCCGCTTTAGAGAAATCCTCATTGGAGTAAGCCATGTCGGCCAGTTCCAGATAGGCTGCTCCACCGATATTGTGCTTGGCATTTTTGTCGGCAAAGGCCTCCTTCTCCACCTCGGTTGTGGCGGTGGAATAGGCGGTGCTGCGATCGCTCAGTGATTTTGCGCTCCACCACTTCTCTCCTTGAATCCCGACAATGGTGGCCAGGGCAACCAACACTACCAAAACCACCTGGTTTTTATAGCGGTTCCAGAAAACGACCAACTGGTCATCCAGATCGGATGTGGCCAGTGCCTCATCCAACTTCTGGGATTGGGTCTGCTTTTTCCTGAGCCGTTTAGAGGATCTGGGAGTTGGGGCCATCAAATTGAAAAACGGATTGAGATTTGGGGAAACCTCCGGCGAGTCAACCCCATAACCAAAGGACTGGGCGAGACTCCCCCTTTAATCGAAAACGACGGTTTTCCTCCCGTAAACGAGAATACGATGCTCGAGATGCCACCGCACCGCCTGCAACAATACCCGTCGCTCGAGCATGCGGCCAAGCACGATGAGATCTTTTACGGTGCGACGGTGGGAAACCCGATGCACGTCTTGTTGGATAATGGGGCCGTCATCCAGAATGGCAGTGGCGTAATGCGCCGTGGCCCCAATCAATTTTACGCCGCGCTGATAAGCCTTTCGATAGGGGTTCCCGCCGGCAAAAGCGGGCAGAAAGGAATGGTGAATGTTTATGACCGGGCTGCCGAACTCTTTCAGAAATGTCTCGCTCAGGATTTGCATATAGCGGGCCATCACGACCAATTCCACTCCGTATTCCCACAGGATTTCCAATTGTCGTTGCTCCGCTTTCCGACGGGTTTCCGGGGTAACCGGGATGTGGTAGAAAGCCACCCCGTGGCCTTCGGTGGCTTCCATCAAGTCCGGATGGTTAGATATCACACAGGCTATTTCACAGGGCAGTTCCCCCGAGTTCTGACCCAGAAACAATTCGTGAAAGCAATGATCGTAGCGGGAAACAAAGATCGCAACCCTTTGCTTGGCCGAAGAAATCCTGCAAACCACCTGCATATTGAGTTCTCCGGCAAATTTAATGAATTCCTCCGTCTCTTCCCGGCAATCGGACACCTCGTCGGATGGGGCCCATTCAATGCGCTGGAAAAATATCTCTTCTACCCTGTCGTAGTGTTGATCGGCATCGATAATTTTGCCGCCTCGTTCAAAAATCCAACCGGAGACCCGGGCAACGAGGCCCCTTTTGTCGGGCCCGTGCAGGAGGGCTATAATGGTGTCTTTGGGTCGCTTCACAGGTCAGAATGGTTTAGGCCGTCTTTATAATAGTCCTGGAGGGGCTTAACATCGAGTTCATTGGAATGCAATGCCTGGATCGCTTTGACCGAGGTCTGGGCTGCGGATATGGTGGTAATAATACCCACGTTCCGATTGATGGCCTCCATTCGAATGATGTTCTCATCCCGACGCGGGATCATTCCCGCACTGGGGGTGTTGATTACCAAATTCATTTCTCCATTCTTGATCATATCCACAACAGTGGGACGCCCTTGATCGATTTTGGAAAGCTGGTGGACCCGGACTCCGCTTTCCCTCAACACCTTGGCCGTTCCCGGAGTGGAGTAGATGGTGAATCCGCAACCGGCCATGCCGCGGGCTATATCGATGACCTTTGGTTTATCGGAATCCTTGACGCTTATGAAGGCATTTCCCGAAGTGGGAAGCGGTGGTTGGGCGGCCATTTGAGCCTTGGCATAAGCGAGCCCATAGTTGAAGTCCAATCCCATGACCTCTCCGGTGCTGCGCATTTCCGGGGTCAGGGCCACCTTGGCACCGGGAAACCGTTTGAAGGGGAATACCGATTCCTTAATGCACCAGTGTTTGGGATTGACCTCCTCGCTGAACCCCAGGTCCTTCAGTTTGGATCCTGCCATGGCCTTGGCGGCAAGTTTGGCCAGGGGAATGCCTATGGCCTTTGAGACGAAGGGAATGGTTCGGGACGCCCGGGGATTGACCTCGATAATAAATAACTCATCGCCCTTGATGAGGTATTGAGCATTCATCAATCCGACAACCTCCAGCTCCTTGGCCAGGGCATAAGTGGCCTGTTTGACCTGATCGATCATGTTGTCGGTCAAGGTGTAAGGAGGCATCACCATTCCAGCATCGCCACTGTGGACACCGGCAAACTCGATGTGCTCGAGAATGCCCCCGACCAGTATGGTTTCCCCATCGGAGATACAATCGACATCCACCTCGATGGCGTCCTGTAAAAATTGGTCGATCAAAACCGCTTTGTCGGGCACGACCTCAAAGGCTTCTGAAACGACTTGTTCCAGCTCCCGCATGGAGCCCACCACAAACATGCCTCGTCCACCCAAAACAAATGAGGGGCGCAACAAGATGGGAAACCCGATTTCCTCCGCCATGCGGTAAGCCTCATTCGGATTCATGGCGGTTCGGTTAACCGGCTGTTTCAAACCGACCTTGTCCAGGATAGCTGCAAACAGTTTTCGGTCCTCAGCCGCCTCGATGCTTTCCGGAGAGGTGCCTATGATGTTGACTCCGTTGGCTTTGAGATCGACCGCGAGGTTGAGCGGGGTCTGCCCCCCGAATTGCACAATGGCCCCCTGACAGTTTTCCTGTTGGTAGACTTCCAGGACATCTTCCAGGGTCAGGGGTTCAAAGTACAATCGATCCGAGGTATCGTAGTCGGTGGATACGGTCTCCGGATTGGAGTTGACCATGACCGTTTCGTAACCGGCTTCCTGCAAGGCATAGGATGCGTGGACGCAGCAATAATCAAATTCAATCCCCTGGCCGATGCGGTTTGGCCCCCCGCCAATAATCATGATCTTGGGGGTGTCCGATTTTATGACTTCGTTTTCATCCCCGTAGGAGGAGTAATAATAGGGGGTGAAGGCTTCAAACTCCGCCGCGCAAGTATCCACCAGGCGAAACCGGGTGCGAATTCCGACCCTTTCCCGCCTCCGCTTGATCGCTCCGCGGCTGCAGCCCAAAATATGTCCCAGTTGCACGTCGGAAAATCCCGCCTCCTTGGCTTGGCGCAACAACCCCGCCCCGACGGTTTCCAGTGTTTCACCCCCGATGCGTAGCTCCAGCTTCACGATGTCCGCTATCTGCCGAATAAACCAGGGGTCGATGGCGGTTAGTTCAAAAATCTCCTCCTCGGAAAACCCGGCCAGAAGGGCATACCTCACGAAAAAGATCCGTTCCGCTTTGGGATTGGCCAGCCGACCCCGGATTTCCTCGGCATCCATGGGGGAAGCATCACCAAACTTGCCTCCCCCTCCCAGGCCATGGGCCCCGATTTCCAGGGAACGAAGCGCTTTTTGGAGCGATTCCTTGAAGGTCCGCCCAATAGCCATGGCCTCACCCACGCTTTTCATGGAAGAAGTGAGGGTGGAATCCGTCCCGACGAATTTTTCAAAGGTGAAGCGGGGAGCCTTGGTCACCACGTAGTCGATGGTGGGCTCAAAACTCGCCGGGGTTTCCCTGGTGATATCGTTGCGAATTTCATCCAGGCTGTAGCCGACAGCCAGTTTGGCGGCGAACTTTGCTATGGGGAATCCCGTCGCCTTGGAGGCCAGAGCGGAGCTGCGGGATACGCGGGGATTCATCTCGATCACGACGAGCCGTCCGGTTTGCGGATCGACGGCAAACTGTATATTGCTGCCACCTGTTTCCACCCCGATTTCGCGAATACAGGCGAAGGATGCATCCCGCATGAGCTGGTACTCCTTGTCGCTCAGGGTCATGGCCGGAGCAACGGTAATGGAGTCTCCGGTATGGACTCCCATCGGGTCGAGGTTTTCGATGGAACAAATGACGACGCATTGGTCCTTGTAATCCCGCATCACTTCCATCTCGTATTCCTTCCACCCCAGCAGGCATTCCTCGATGAGCACTTCGGTTACCGGGGACAATTCGAGCCCGTTGGCGGCTATGGCCTCAAATTCCTCCCTGTTATAGGCAATTCCCCCTCCGGATCCGCCCAGGGTGAATCCCGGCCGGATGATCAAGGGGAAGGACCCGATTTTGGGGGCAGCTTCCCGGGCTTCTTCCAGGGAGTAGACCACGCGGGATTTTGGAACATCCAGGCCAATCTTTATCATGGCTTTTTTGAAGAGTAGCCGATCTTCACCTTTTTCAATGGCCTCGGATTTGGCGCCGATCAATTCCACGCCGCATTCCTTCAGGACACCGTTGTTGCAGAGATCGAGGGAGAGGTTGAGCGCGGTTTGCCCTCCCAGGGTGGGCAACAGCGCATCCGGCTTTTCCCGTTCGATTATCCTGCTTACCATATCGACCGTAAGTGGTTCAATATAAGTGGCATCGGAGAATTCCGGATCGGTCATGATAGTGGCCGGATTGCTATTGACCAGAATGACCTTGTAGCCTTCTTCCCGCAGCGCTTTACAGGCCTGGGTGCCGCTATAGTCGAATTCGCATGCCTGTCCGATTACGATGGGTCCGGAGCCAAGGATCAGGATAGATTCTAAATCGGTTCGCTTCGGCATATGGGGTTCCGCTCGGTGGGAATGGCAAAATTCGCACTAACTTGGAGAATCCTCCAGGGGTTGAAAAGCTAAAAAAGGGAACATATTGCCGGGGGGGAGATATGGGGGATGCGCGTGTTCCCGCCGTTTTACGCTTTCCAGAAAACTCGAAAAAGTGCTTGATCAAGAAGGGATTATTAAGCCAAATTGCCGACTTCAAGCGGGTGTAGTTCAGTGGTAGAACTCCAGCCTTCCAAGCTGGCTACGTCGGGTCGATTCCGTACACCCGCACCAACCCGGCTATTCTTTGCCACCACGTATCGAAACCCATGGATGACCCGCTCACGACCGCCCCAAATCCAGGTTCGCTATCGAAGCCGAGCCGTGATTACGACGGGTCCTTTCAACCGGGTGAGGCTTATCTTCAGGCGCTTCCCGATATGCAGAATGCACATGCCGATCACATTTCCGGCGCCAGGGTGGCGATCAACCAGGTGGGAATATCCAATTTCAAACTGCCCTTGAAATTTAAAACCAGGACCGGGCAGGTGGTTTCCCTGGAGACATCGGTTACCGGGACGGTTTCCCTGGATAAGGATAACAAGGGGATCAATATGTCGCGCATCCTCAGGGTGTTCTACCAGTTCAAGGACGATGTATTCACCTGGGAGGAGATAGAAAAAATTCTCAATACCTACCTCGAACGGCTGGAGAGCGAGGAGGCCCGCCTGAAGTTGTTTTTCAACTACCCGATTGCCCAGACCAGCCTGCGCAGCAACATGCAGGGGTACCAGTACTACCAGGTGATGTGGGAAGGGGCGCTGAAAAACGCCGGGGAATTGCATCGCTACATCCAGTTGGATTTTGTTTATTCATCCACCTGCCCTTGCTCGGAAATGTTGTCGGAACACGCTCGGGAAGCCCGGAATGTCTATTCCATACCCCATTCTCAAAGGAGCAAGGCACGTGTCCTGGTAGAGTTGGACGAGTCCTCCGAAATGACGAACGAGGATCTGGTGGATCATTGTGCCAACGCTTTGATGACGGAAACCCAAGTGATCGTGCGCCGTGAAGACGAGCAGGCGTTCGCCGAGCTCAATGGAGCTTATGTAAAATTTGTGGAGGACGCTGCTCGCCTATTGTTCGAGGAATTGGATGCTGAAGAGCAAATCCTCGACTTTCAGGTTTCCATTGCCCACCTGGAATCATTGCATTCCCACGATGCGGTGGCGGTGGTGACCAAGGGTATTCCCCATGGGTTCCAAGGCCAGTTCGATGACTTCCGGCAGTTGATTTGTTAGCCCGCGATAAAACTGACCCGAGGCTGCGGCGTCATTTGCCTTTTTTCTTGGCCAATTGTTGAACCAAGGCAAAGCGGATTTTTGCCTCCAGGGCTTCGACTTCATCGGGATGCAAATTTTCCTCTTTGGCCTTGCGCAAAGCTTCCTCGGCCCGGCGTTGTGCCGCTTCGGCCGAGTCCAGATCGATATCCTCGATGTCGATGGCCGCTTCGGTAATTACCGATACGGTATCGCCGAAAATTTCCGCGAAACCCTGGTCCACGGCCAATAGATCGAGTTGCCCCATCCTGATAACTCCGAGTTCGCCTTCTTTGATTTCGGTAATCAACGGGATGTGCCCCGGCAGGATTCCAATTTCACCGGTGGTAGTGGGCAGCACCACGGTATCCACATCCTCGCTGTAGACCTTTTCCTCGGGGGTTACGATTTCGAGTTTTAATGTCATTGCCCCTTAAGGCCAAATTGGAATCCGAACAGGTATTATTCGCCCTCCGCCGTGGCGATCACTTCATCGATGGAACCCTTGTAGGCGAAATCATTCTCATTGATGTAATCCAACTCCCCATCGAGAATCATTTTGAAACCTTTTATCGTCTCCTCGATGGACACATAGGTTCCGGCAAATCCCGTAAAGACTTCGGCCACGTGGAACGGTTGTGACAGGTACTTCTGGATTTTCCGGGCCCGGTAGACGGCTTGTTTATCCTCGGGGCTCAATTCGTCGAGGCCGAGAATGGCGATGATATCCTGGAGGTCCTTGTACCGTTGCAGCACTTTTTGCACCCCGCGCGCCACTTCAAAATGGGCTTCTCCCACAACCGCTGGGACCAGCGCGGTGGAAACGGACCCCAGGGGATCCACAGCGGGATAAATGCCCAGTTCCGCGATCCGGCGTTCCAAAACGATGGTGGAGTCGAGGTGGGCAAAGGTGTTGGCAGGAGCGGGATCGGTCAAATCGTCTGCGGGAACGTAGACCGCCTGGAAAGAGGTTATGGAACCATTCTTGGTAGAGGTAATGCGTTCCTGAAGAATGCCCATCTCCTGCGCCAGGGTCGGCTGGTACCCCACCGCCGAGGGTGAACGCCCCAACAGGGCGGATACTTCCGACCCGGCTTGGGAAAAGCGGAATATGTTGTCGATGAAAAGGAGAACATCGAGGTTTTCTTCATCGCGGAAATATTCGGCCATGGACAGCCCGGACAACCCGACCCGCATGCGCGCCCCGGGCGGTTCGTTCATTTGGCCGTAACAGAGGGCCACTTTGGAGTTCTCGATATTTTCCCGATCGATCACCCCTGCTTCCGACATTTCATGGTAAAGATCATTGCCTTCGCGCGAGCGCTCCCCCACCCCGCAAAAGATGGAATATCCCCCGTAAGCCTTGGCGATGTTGTTGATGAGTTCCATGATGACCACCGTCTTGCCCACCCCGGCCCCGCCAAAGGCGCCTACCTTTCCGCCTTTGATGAAAGGGCATATCAGGTCGATCACCTTGATGCCGGTCTCCAACATTTCCGCTTCCACACTTTGGTCCACCAAGGCGGGGGCTGGCCGGTGAATTGGATAACGCTTCTCGTATTGCGCTTCACCGCGCTCATCGACGGGGTTTCCCGTCACATCAAAAATGCGACCCAGCACCCCTTTGCCGACAGGAACGGATATCGGCGTCCCGGTATCCAGCACTTCCATGCCGCGGACAAGACCTTCCGTCGAGGACATGGCAACGGTGCGAACAATGGCATTTCCCAAATGTTGCTGCACCTCCAGGGTCAGGGTGACGTCGTTGCCCTGCACCTGAAACTCGACTTCGAGGGCCTGGTAGATTTCGGGAATGTTTCCAGGCTCGAACTGAACGTCGACTACTGCGCCGATTACCTGCAAAATTTTTCCGGATTTTTGAGATAGGTTAGTTTTCATTTGCTGCGGTGGCGGCGGCGATTTCGAGGATTTCCTGAGTGATAGCCGCCTGCCTGGCTTTGTTGTAGTCCAGGGTGAGGCTGTCGGCCAGATTATTTGCGTTATCAGTGGCCGTTTTCATGGCCACCATACGGGCGCTGTGTTCCGAGGCTTTCGCGGTGCGAACCATGGCATAGAACTGACGGCGCACATAGAGGGGGAGCAAATTGGTCAGAATTACCTCGGCCGAAGGCTCGAAGTTCAATTCCCGGTCATCCTGGGTTTCCTTCTCAACGCCCAAGGATTCCAACACCTTGGAGATGCCCGCCAGGGGCAGAAGCGGGACCAGCTCGGGGACCTGCCTGAGAGTGTTGACAAATCGCGGATACAGGACATCGACGGAACCGATGGATCCGTCCTCGAAGGCCTGGATGGCAAAATCAATGACCTTGCGCGCCTCGGAGATCTTGAAAGCGTCGGGGAGAATGAAGTCGGCCACCAGAATCCGCTGTGTGCGGCTGATGAATTGAGCCGCTTTTCGGCCCACGGTGATGTACTTTACCTCCTGGGCCCTGTCGGGAAGCACCCGAAACAGATTGGCGTTGAGGGCGCCGCAAAGCCCTCGATCGGTGCTCAACAAAATGATGCACCGCTTGTTCGAGCGGCCTGCCTCCAAAAAGGGATGGCTGAAATTTACCACCCCCTTGGAGATGGGAGCGAGAATTCGGGCCAACAATTCCGCGTAGGGCAAGCTGGCCAGGGCCGCATCCTGGGCCCGTTTCATTTTGGAAGCGGCCACCAGTTGCATGGCCCGGGTGATCTGGGCCGTGTTCTTTACCGATTTTATGCGGCGTCTTATGTCGTGCAGATTGGCCATGGCTACCCCTTATCCGGCATAACCGGATTTCCAGGACTCGACCGCCTCCTTGAGTTCTGCCGCGATAACGTCCGTGATCTGTTTTTCGGACCGGATTTTTGCCAGCAACCCTTCCCGCTTGGTCAAAAGGATCTCTTCCAGCGCGCCAATGGCCTGCGTCACCCCGGTCACAGCTATGTCGTCAAAATATCCATTTTGAACGGCCCACATGAGCGCTACCTGCACCTCCGCCGCTTTAGGTGAAAATGCCGGCTGCTTGAAGAGTTCGACGATACGGGAACCCCGGTCGAGCTGGGCCTTGGTCTTGGCGTCCAAATCCGACCCGAACTGAGCGAATGCCTGGAGTTCCCGGAACTGGGCCAGTTCCAGTTTCACCGTTCCCGCAACTTGTTTGATGGCCTTGATCTGGGCCGCTGAACCGACGCGGGATACGGAAAGCCCAACCGAAATGGCCGGCCGGATCCCCTGGTTGAACAAGTCCGTTTCCAAAAAAATCTGACCATCCGTGATCGAGATCACGTTGGTGGGAATATATGCGGCCACGTCGCCCGCCTGGGTTTCAATAATGGGCAGGGCCGTGAGGGATCCGTTTCCGTTTTCCTCGTTCATGCGGGCGGCCCTTTCCAATAACCGGGAGTGTAAATAGAAAACGTCCCCGGGGTAAGCTTCCCGGCCGGATGGGCGCTTGAGCACGAGGGACATCTGCCGGTAGGCCACGGCCTGTTTGGACAAATCATCGTAAATGATGACGGCATCCATCCCATTCTGCATAAACCATTCGCCCATGGCGCAACCGGCATAAGGAGCCAGGTACTGGTTGGCCGGATTATCCGCCGCCGGGGCCGCCACCACAATGGTGTATTCCATGGCGCCATGGGCCTCGAAGGCGCCAATGGTTCGGGCGATGTTGGAGTTCTTTTGCCCGACCGCTACGTAGATGCTGTATACGGGGCGGAAATCCTCGGGAAAGGCGCCATCGGCCTTTTTGGCCTGGTTGTTGATCTGGGCTTGGTTGAGGATGGTATCGATGGCGATAGTCGTTTTGCCCGTCTGGCGATCCCCGATAATGAGTTCGCGCTGGCCACGGCCAATGGGAATCATCGCGTCGATTGCCATAATCCCCGTTTGCAGGGGCTGGTCTACCGATTTGCGCGGGATGATTCCCGGGGCAATTTTCTCCACCGGGAAAAACTCTCTCGCCTCCACAGGACCCTTTCCGTCGACCGGTTGGCCCAAAGCATCCACCACGCGACCGAGCAATTCGCGGCCTACGGGAACGGAAAGCAGCCGGCCGGTCGTATTGACTTCATCCCCCTCTTTGAGGTTACTGGTGTCACCCAGGACGACACATCCCACTGCTTCCTCCTCCAAATTCAGGGCGATTCCGGTGAGGCCTCCGGGAAATTCGATCATTTCGTTGTACATGACCTTGGAGAGGCCGTCGATTTTGGCCACTCCGTCCCCCACCGACAAAATGGTCCCCCTGTTTTTCCGGGTCGTGGCAGTTTCGAGTTTGGCGATTTCCCGTTCGATTTGTTCAATTATCGAGCTCATGGTAATGCAAAAAATCCCTTTACCGGACGGACGTTGACAGGTTGGCGTGACGGCCGGTTACGGAGGGGTCGGAAAGATCATCGCCCACG
>JAABVD010000252.1:1376-5271 GCA_014529615.1 Opitutia bacterium | reverse complement strand
TCTCCGATGATGAAACCGCCAATCATGACGTCATCGCCCGTTCCCACCATGGCGCGGGTCGAGATATTGATGAACTTGCTCGCGGGAGTATCGACGGGTTCAACAAAGGTTAGAGGCGCATCACCTGGAATTGGGACTGTCAGCGGAGCTTCCAAGGTAAGCACCCGACCGGCAATGGATGCAATTTTGCCCACTGTCGTTCCATCCTCAAGCTGGACCAACTTGCCCACTGTAATATCGGCAGTAGGATCAACTGCCAAAGTTATGGTGTCGGATCCAGCCATTTCACCGACTGCACGCGGTGTAGAATCCGCACCAATAATAACTGCGACGACCAACAATGGATCAAGGGCGGGATCATCCCCCTGAGCGGGGTCATTGAAACGCAAACCCAAAATTTCGGTGTCCGGAGCCAAGTTATTGCCCTCCGCATCCAGCAGGTCTTCAACCTTCCAACCAAGACCGACGATCTTTTGGCCAACGCCGGGGGCGCCGTCCAGGGTAACCAGACCGGTGTCACCCCACTCCACTCCGTCTCCGGCCGCCAGCTTGACATATTGGCCGGTTGTTCCATCCGGAAATACCGGTTGTACCCACAAATCGTCATTTCCGCCCTGTTCGATCATGATAAAATCGACACCATCGCCATTGGTGCTCACAAAGGTCTCCAAACCGCCAAACATTCGGGTTTCCCATTCCGGCGATGTAGCATTGCGTCCAGCGCCATTGTTGATATTCCAACTGTCTATGCCGGTAATCGAATTGTTGTTGACCCCATTATCGGTCGTGGTGGTAAGTCCCTCCACGGTAGCAGCCGGGTCCATCGGCGTGCCGTCCGCATTCATAGGCACACCGCTTTGCCCGACAAAGATATCCACATCCCGAACATAGGTTTTCTCGTCAGTGGGGATGGGAATGCTTCCGAGCTCGATGAACAAGGGAACCTCGGTGTTATTAACGAAAACATTGTCCGGAGCGACGAGTGTGCCGACTTTGACGGCTGCGTATCGTCTGCCCCAATCGTAAGTGTCGTCTCTATTGAATATGGCGCC
The DNA here is from genome assembly GCA_014529615.1 of Opitutia bacterium. GTDB lineage: Bacteria > Verrucomicrobiota > Verrucomicrobiia > Opitutales > UBA2995 > JAABVD01. The sequence goes on along the minus strand of JAABVD010000252.1, from coordinate 4,219 downwards.
CACCTGAGCAATGACAATCTGATCAATGGCATATCCACCTTCACGGCCCTGCAGGTTCAGGAAGTGGCGGCCCTCGGGTAGAGACACCGTAAGTGGAGATCCGTCTTCCAATTGATTCACCCAGGTCCAACCATCAAAACCTTCCGGACTGTCGTCGAAGAAGGACTCACCAATCAGACGTCCATTAATTCCGAGCCAAACGGAATTGGATTTCTCACTTCCGCGTCTTCCCCAATTCGAAGGCACTCCGCGACGGACCCAAATTGCGTATTCTCCTCCCACGAGGTTAACTTCGTAGCTAACCCCTCCACTCTGATTCCAATCCTGGTCCGGCTGATCCTCCGAGTGAAACTCAACCAGGTAACCGTCTCCAAAATAACCCTCATGATCCGTATGAATAAACCAATCCCCATCACTCAAACTTGAATAGTTTTCGGCTTCGATAACAGTGAGGCCGTTACTATCTTCGGTAAAGGTATAAGCCGGTTCATTGAGTCGGTTTTCGAACCAAACGACACCGACCTGGGTACGACGTACCGAATCATAGTGTTCCTCACAGTTGCCAATTATGTCCAAATCTCCGTCACGGTCCATGTCGAGGAACCGCAAATGATCCCATTTCTCCCCCCGAAAGTTTCTTCCTGTTTGGCTTCCATTTGACCATTTGATTACGTGAGTGACCCAATTGTCCGCTCTCGGTTCATCTCCGGTATACTCCATCCAGAAAACAGAGGCCATTCCTTCAGGCAAATCTCCGAAATTATGGATTAGCATCCCCACAATGTCCAACTGACCGTCTCCATTAAGGTCGGCAATCTTTGTGGGCCGATTTAACCATTGGGTATAGGCAGGTTTGGGGATTGCCATACGATCCCAAGTTACAGGATTGAGCCCTGTTTTCCTGAAATAGTAAATCTCACGTTCCACTTGAACACAAAGGTCAATGAGACCATCTCCATTCAAATCACCCACCCCCACTTGTGGCTTGGCAAAAAACTCATCGCCTCGGTAGATAACGTGCCTTGGCCATGGGTCCAACTGAGCCGCCGTTCCATTTCCTGGATTCTCATACCAGAGGACCCTTTCTTCCGTTTCAGGTGTGTTCCAATCAGCGTTTGCCACTACGAAGTCGTTATCGCCATCCTGATCGATGTCAGTGAAGACGAATCCGTGGCCGCTCATCAATGCGTCGTCGATATAATGAAATGCCCAGGCAGAAGGTTGGCGTCGAACTTGAGGATCCTGAGGAGCCTCCAACCAGTAAAGGCCCGCCCAAATACGGGGATTGTTCTGCAGGCGTCCTCCTACAACAATATCAGGTAGGCCGTCGACGTTCACATCGTGGGCTTCCATAAAGAGAATGTGCCCTCGATTGGCATTCTGGGGAAAAACGCCGCTGTCCGTCCAAGCCCTGCCGTCCATTGATAAAGCGGGGTCCGGCCCCCAAAACACCTTGACTCCAGGGGGTTGACTTCCATCCGCGCCACCGCCTGCAACGACATCCATATTACCATCGCCGTCGAAATCTGCGATGTAGGAATACTCCGGATTGCCACCTCGCCCTATTTGGGTAATGGGCCACAGGGCTTTATTATTTCCCTCCCTTCCCGGATGAAAGACAACAGTATAGGTGTCGGGCCCTTCATGCATGACCGAATAGTCATTAAAACCATCGCCGTTGACGTCACCCGGACTTAGCGAATTATGGTTCCAGGAAAAGTTGTCGATATGATGCATCGGCCATGGAGGGTGATCCACCATCACTACCATATTCGCGTTGCTGGACTGTCCGGCGTCGTCAACCGCTTCCAGATTGAGGACATACTCTCCCACAAGCGGAAAAATCACGCGGGTCACCAGGTTGGATGCGTCTTCGAATTGTACCTCTCCAGGTCCACTTGATTGGCTCCATGTAACTCTGCCGTAGTCCCGGCCAATTTGTCCTCGGCCTGAAAAATCATCGTCTTCCACATTTCCGGCAAGCAGGAGCTCCATGGATGGCGGGCTGACGTTTTGCACTGCGGGAACCTGGACTATTGGAGGAAAATTTATGTCTGCCGATTGTAGGGTAACTCTCTCCTTGGGAATGATTTCCAATTTGCGGGAGCTGCTCGTCCAAAACAGTCTGGCAAATGCATCCCCGGATGCGTGGGTATAGTTCAATCTCAGCAGGTATGATTGTCCACTGGACAAAAGGATCTTTCCGGAGTGAGTTCTTGATGTGGGAGAGCGTGACCCATCCACTAACAACACATCGTCGATCCATAGGTTTACGAGTCCGTCACTGTTTATCAGAAAAGTGTATTCCTCTGAAAATTCAGGCGTTAGGGCGCCTTGCCAAATAACGGAAAAGCCATCCTCGTTCACCCCTTGCCCGGGTGATTGGGCTTGCCAGTTAAAATCGACTTCAGAATCAACCCGGACAAGAACGCGTTGCGAGAAATCCAATGAGTTGAAATAGGAACCGAGAAAACCGTTTTGGGAAGTATTTTGTCCGATCAGCGAGGGCGAACCAGCCAAGTAGGAGCCGACAACGATAATCTTCCCGATGGCAAGCCAAGTCTTATTCTTCACTACTCCTTTCTTCGTTAGAGGGGAGCGGGGTCAATTCTCCCGGTACGCAGGTGGAAAAGCACAGCGAGCGCCTTTCCAGCCGGGGTGACGATCAACCGTCAAATTACAAAAATATAGCTGGGCAGGAATATCACCTGCCCAGCTATAAAAAGTTAATTGTCGTTTATGTTGCGAGAGAGCGAGGACGTTCAGTCGATCTGATACACCTCGACAAGCGCAACTCCGGTCGTTCCATCCTTTCCTTCCACCTTGGCGGTATAGTTGCCCGG
>JAABVD010000252.1:0-1198 GCA_014529615.1 Opitutia bacterium | reverse complement strand
TCTCCGATGATGAAACCGCCAATCATGACGTCATCGCCCGTTCCCACCATGGCGCGGGTCGAGATATTGATGAACTTGCCCGCGGTTGTGTCGACGGGGTCTCCAAAGGTCAGAGCCGAATTACTTGGAACGGTAACTGACGCTGGCAGCGGAGCTCCCAAGGTAAGCGTATTGCCAGAAATGGAGGCAATGGTGCCCAAGCCAGTTCCGTCAGCCAGGTAGACCCCCGCACCTACTTCGGCCTCGGCTGGAGGAGCCATTGTCATGGTAATGGTTCCGGACCCAGCGGATACAGCCGCGGCGCGAGGCGTGGTATCTATTTCAACCGCGCTACGGGACTTCCCGTGGGGAGGGGTGGAAAGGTTAATACCGGTATAGTCAATCCAGACGTCATCCATGTATACCTGGGTGTCATAATTCGGATTGGGCCGGACCCAGTTGACCAAGTAGAAGCCGGGATAGTCCGCATCGGTGATACCCTTGCTGTTGGGCATGTGGTCAATGACTTTTTCAACATTACCGTCGGCGTCGATGATGGCCCAGTGGTTTTGCTTCTGTACGCCATCGTTTTGTCTCTGGTATTCCATTCGGATGTCATTGTCCGTATCGTAAATGACCCACATTTCCATCCATACGCCGGGCTGGTACTGTTGCTGTTCAGGGATAGCGCCCAGGAATTGCTTGCCGCTATCCTCCGGGCCAAGGTATTCATCGGTATTCACAGGCGGGGCATTCCTTTGAACTTCACCCGGTGAGCTGTAACCGAAGTCGGAAATGGAAAACTCTCCAGCAATACGCCACCAGGTCTGGTGGTCACCATACCCGTGTCTAATCGTGTTATTCCTATCCGCGGGAGTTTCACCAACATTATAGGGAGGTCGAAATTTCAGGAACTCTTCCCGGCTGGCCATGAAGATTCCGGCCTCATGACCGCCGTTCTTGTTCATCCACCAGCGGAAGTAGAGGGTGGCCACCGAGCCGTCCGCGATATCCTCAGGAAGTAGAACGAAGGCGGTTGACATGCCCCCGGCCGTATTTGGGTGTTCCACATGCAAGGCCTTGTTGCCTTCATCGCCAGCCCAGGGACTCGGATCGGCTTCGGCTCCGACAAAACCCGGAACCTCGGCATCCACATTCCATATTTTGCCTCCCACAACATTGTTGTCGAGGCCATTGAATTCCGCAAACATGCCATCGG
>JAABVD010000251.1 GCA_014529615.1 Opitutia bacterium | reverse complement strand
ATACCATGCTACTTACCAACACCACTCGCCTGCCCGATAATCCCTTAACCATTTAGATCGCCTTTCCTTGGGTAGATGGGCCCAGTTTCGCTTCAAGGGACGAAATAGTACTCAATTCGAATCGCCCATGAATGAACGAGGGAGAAGAGTTCAGTGTGCAGAGTTCAGAGTTCAGAGAGAGGGGAAAGCGCCCAAGGGCGCGAATTAGGAATGGGAAAGGCAGGGAAAATTAACCACAGAGGACACAGAGAGCACAGAGGAGGAGAGGGAGATTAACCACAAAAAGCACAAAAGACTCAAAAGGAGAGGAGAGGCGCCCAAGGGCGCTTTCCCATCCTGTCCATCCTGTGCATCCATGTTCCATTCCCCTCTCCCAATTCCTCTTCGCGAAGCGGCGATGTTAATAGATTTCTCATCTATTTCTTAGCGGTCTTTGCGGCTTGGCGAGAGCAAATCCAGAGGAGCCATCCAGCCATCGTAAACGATGATGACTTTTTCAGGGTTGACTAATTATTTTTAGACATACCACAGAATGGAGGCTCTATTCATGCAAATGTAATAGTTTACGGGACATTTCTTTTTACTTCCAGGAGCTATGGGTGGAGGGTTAAGTTCGGAAATCCTACAAATCATTCATGTAGATGATCCGAGGTTTTCCGATACCTGGCATAATTAAGCTGAAAACAACGACACACCTGAATCTCAAATAGGGAGGACACTGAACAATGAATGCAAAGAGGAACAATTGGTTTAAAACACTGGCTGCCGTGCTGGCGCTCGTCATGGCGGGTGGGCAAGGACTCGTCACCGCCCAGGAATCCGAGGAGGAAGAAACGATTGGCGAAACTTTCGAACTCGATTCCTTTGTGGTCCAAGGCTATGCTGAAAGCCTTCGGAAATCCATCGAAATCAAACGAGAGACGGTGGAAGTCACCGACCTCATCGTATCCGAAGATATCGGAAAATTTCCCGATGAAAATGTTGCGGAAGCGCTACAGAGGCTTACCGGCGTTCAAATTCAACGCACGAATGGGGAAGGCACTTACGTATCCATTCGCGGGGTGGAACCGAACTTGAATCTGGTTACGATCGACGGCCGGACTGCCAGTTCGGGGGGGTTCGAAAGGGCCTTTGATTTCTCCACGCTATCCGCTGACCTGGTCTCAGGACTCAGGGTCATCAAATCACAGTCCGCCGATCTCATTGAAGGTGGAATTGGCGCTATAATTGAGATCAACACGCCGAAGCCGCTCGATTTCAGAGAAGAAAGGGTGGGGAGGTTGACGGCCCAAACCTCCCATTTGAATTTGACGGGGGATTACAGTCCCAAATATTCGGGATTGTTCAGCCAACAGTTCAACGAGGGAAAAACGGGTCTCCTGTTTTCGTTTTCCTATGAAGACTTTCAGCAACGAACCGACCGTTTTGGAAATAATGGTTGGGTAAGGAATGCCATTGCGGGCGGTCCCGATCTCTTCACGCCTCGATTCTTTTTGCATCAATCCGGGCTGCAGGACCGCGAGCGCATTGGTTTTACGGGAGCGTTCCAGTACCTGCCCAGCGAAGACCTGTTGATTACCTTTACCGCCAACAAAAATGAATACACCACTGAGTTGGAAAACAATGCCTTTAACGTCAATACTCCGAATCGGACCGGAGCATTCCCGGATATTTTGGACGATTACACCTTCAACGAAAATGGCACCGGTATTGCGTTTGATGGTCAAACCAACCAGGCCGTGCCGATCCAGACCTACTCTTACCGTGTATCGGACAACACGGGCTTCGGTGTCGATATAAATTGGAAACCCAATGATCGGTGGTCGGTGGACTTCGACGCCAGTTACACTTCAAGCGATACCGATAACAATCCGAATAACCTGGTGAACATCCGCTTCCTGCCCTCGGAATTTCCGCACGCGGTGTATAGTTTTCCCAGAGGCCCGGGAAGTGTTCCCGACCTGGAATTGACTTATTCGCCTGGAATCGATGAGACGAGTCCGGATCTGTACGTGATCCGCCATCTCCAGTTGAATCGCGCTTGGACCGAAAGTTCCGAATCGGCGCTTGCCGTTGATTTTGACTATCTTTTGGGGGATGGATTCTTCTCCGAATTGGAGTTCGGGGCGCGTCTTTCCGATCGTAATGTCGGCATTCCAAACCGTTATGGTTTTCCGCAGCTTGGAATACCCGCCGCCGATAGACCGACGGTTACGAATGAGCTTTTGACGCCCTTTCCCATCGACAACTTCCTTGCGGCATCCGGAGCTAACATAACGCGGGAATGGATGGTCGTGGATCAGGCAAGAACCCTCGCGTTCATGGCCGAAAGGGGTTATGAGTACGACACCGAGAATTGGCAAGACTATCCTGGGAATCCGCTGCAGCTATATGATATACAAGAGGAAGTGTTGGCCGGATATTTGAAACTGAATTTCTCGGGATCACTGGGCGCCATGCCCGTCAGCGGAAATCTCGGAGTTCGCTACACCGATACCAGCTTGGTTTCATCCGGTTCTGAAAGCGCTGGTGGAACGACCCAGCCGGTAAGCGTCAATCGCGGCTACGACGATGTTCTGCCCAGTTTCACAATCGTGGCCAATCCACACCGGGACGTGGTTTTGCGTCTCGCCGGGGCCAAGGTAATGACCCGGCCCAGACTTTCAAGTATGAATGTGAGACGCAACGCGAATTTGGAGCGCGTTCCCGTTAGCATCAATGATGGGAATCCCTACCTCGATCCCTACCGCGCTGATCAGTTTGACCTCTCATTTGAATGGTATCCGGACGAATCTACCCTGCTTTCCCTGGCTTTCTTCTATAAGGACGTGGAAAGTTTCGTTTCCAGTGTGGCCCGGGCGGTGCCATTCACAGAGGAATTGCTACCTGGCGCTAATATTCCACTCGGTGAAGAAGTCTCACTGACTCGCCCGGAGAATCTTGCCGGGGATACCGTCGAAGGTTTTGAAGTGGGATTCCAACATGTTTTCACGAATCTGCCCGCCCCCTTGGATGGGCTCGGAGTCAATGTGAATTACACCTATACCAAGAGCGGCGAGGGACCTCGCAACCTGATCTTCGCCGATGCCGACTTGCGGCTCGAAGATGGAACTTTTCCGGACAGCGCCTTTGTTCAGTTGCCCTTGGAAGGGATGTCCAAAAACTCCTATAATTTAGGAGTCTTCTACGAAAAGGGCCCGTTTTCCGGGAGATTAGCCTACAATTTCCGCGAAAATTACCTGCTTAATTCGGTTCACCACCAAAACACTCCCAGGCTTCAGGACGATTTTGGTCAATTGGACGGACGTCTCGCGTATAGGATCAATAATAATTTCAAGGTCACGCTCGATGCTCTCAATATAAACGAGGAGACGAGCTACGTCTATTATGCGGTAGATGTCGGCGCTCCCAACCCCGGCGGCAAGGAGAAGTTTGACGAATTCCTGAGTACCGGAAGAAAAATTGTCCTGGGGGCCACTTACGCTTTTTAACTCATGCAGAAAAGGAGAGCTCTACGGAGCTCCTCTCTTTATGCCTGTACCCGAATTGTGCTTAGTATGTCAGCTGTAGGACAGACGTTTCTCACCAGCATTCGATCTCCTTTCGCTCGCTACGCATTTTGTGAGATTCGGTGTGGAACCCCGTTGGGGTTCATTATTTTTTGTTTATTTCAACCCAGTGTGCGCTACGTGACACTGGGCTTTGGAGTGGAACTGCTTTGCAGTTCATTCTAGTGTGGCCTCCTTTAAGTGAACTTTGCAGTGGGACTACCTCGTGGTGCATTGTAGACCGGAACGGAGGATGTAAATTAGCCTTTTTATTGGCCCGATCAACCGATACAAACATCTGGCTTTTACGCCAACGGCGTTAAACTCCGGAGCCCAGCGTCGCGCAGCGCACGCTGGGGTA
>JAABVD010000250.1 GCA_014529615.1 Opitutia bacterium | reverse complement strand
CCCAGACCAGCCGGTAGGTTTTACGGTCTTCCACCGCCCTCCACCGGCCTTCGCTTTGGGCCCTTTGGAAAGCTTTCTCAAACTCTGCCATGGGCCTGGGTTCAATAACCTTATCCGCGTTCAGGACAAAGAGAACCGTTGCTCCACTGATCAGGACAAGGACCAATAACACCTCGAGAAGGGTGAATCCTCCTGCGGTTCTCACAGGCATCGGGTCTTGCGGGATTTACCAGTTGCCGATATCGTCGGCGCTTTCCACTCCGTCGCTCCCGAGGGAAAAAAGGTCGTATTTATCAGTATTATTTTTCCCGGGAAACTGGTAGCGATAGTCCTGCCCCCAGGGATCGGCAGGAAGGTTGCTCACATAAGGGCCATTCCAGTTGGGAGCTTCCCCGGGTCGGTTCAGCAATGCATCCAGGCCCTCCTCGGTTGTGGGGTAGCGGCCATTGTCGATGCGGTAACGGAACAGGGCCGCCTTCAAAGTATCGTTGACGTAGATTTGCACCGTGTCTTCCTGCCCGCCCTGCAGGATTTTATCCACGTTGTTGACGGCCAGGACGATCAGGCCGGCCAAAAGGGCCAAAACCAGGAGGATTTCCAAAAGGGTGAAGCCGCGGCGGCTTTTTGCTCTCGAATCGCGGAAGGAAGGATGAGCCCGAAATGAAGCGTTCATGAATTATCGAAGCTGGCTAAATTAAAAAATGTAAAAAGCGGTCAGTCAAAATTCTCAAGCTGGATCTAATTCAGGCATGAACTAAGGGCAAAGATGGGCAGAACTTCAATCTTTATCGATCTTTCTCCTTTTCATGAACCCCGGAGGAAACAACTATGAGCCCCTTTGATGTTGATTCTTCCCCATCAAGTGTAATTCCCAACCATGGAAGGTTTTGTAGCCAAAGCGAACGATCCCCGGGAAAGCCGAACCGCCCTTACCCCCGATTCCGCGGAGAAACTCATAGGCCTGGGAATAAACCTCTCGGCGGAAGAAGGTCTTGGGGAAAAGAGCGGTTATCCGGACCGACTCTACGCTGAAAAAGGAGTAAACCTTCGACCCGACGATGCCGCCCTGACCAGCGCCGACCTGATCCTGGGTCTGGATATCCCCGATGCCCAAACCGTGGCCCGATTTAAACCGGGCAGCTTGTTTGTCGGTTTTCTGGACCCGTTTTTCCGCACCGATCTTCTGCATGCATTGGCCCGGGCCGGGGTCAGCGCCATTTCCATGGAAATGATTCCCCGCACCACCCTGGCCCAAAAGATGGACGTGCTCAGTTCGCAAATGAATCTGGCCGGTTACCAGGCCGTTATCACAGGGGCGAATCGCCTCAACAAGGCGCTACCCATGATGATGACTCCGGCCGGCACCATCTCCCCTTGCCGGGTCTTTGTCATCGGCGTCGGGGTGGCCGGCCTGCAGGCCATAGCCACGGCCAAGCGGCTGGGCGCCCGGGTGGAAGCGTTCGATACCCGGCCCGTGGTAGAAGAACAGGTCAAATCCCTGGGGGCGAAGTTTGTCAAAATCGATCTGGGAGAAACGACCCAGACCGACCAGGGATACGCCGAGGAACTCACGGCTGAACAAATCGCCTTGCAACGCCGGGGTATGGCCAAGGTTTGCGCCAACTCGGATCTGGTCATCACCACGGCCAAGCTGTTCGGCCGCAAGGCCCCGACCCTGGTGACCAGGGAAATGATTTCCGGGATGAAACCGGGCAGCGTAATCGTCGATCTGGCGGCGGCGAATGGCGGAAACGTGGAGGGCACCCTGCCCGACCGGGAGGTGGTTTTGGAAAACGGGGTGATCATCGTGGGACACGGTTTGCTCGAAGCCGAGGTTCCCTTCCACGCCTCCCAGGTCTACGCCTCGAACATCGCAAACCTGTTGGAACATTTCTGGGACGAGGAATCGAAGTCGCTCCACCTGGATATGGAAGATGTCATCTTACAGGGTTGTCTGCTCACCCACGGCGGCCAAATCATTCACCCCACTTTCAAGGAAAGACTCGCTCAAAGGTAACCCCTGCCAACCATGGATATCATCCTGTTATTGTTCATTTTTACTTTGGCCGCCTTTCTCGGGTTCGAACTGATCTCCAAAGTTCCCTCTCAACTGCACACTCCCCTGATGTCCGGTTCCAATGCCATCTCGGGCATTACCATCGTAGGCGCCTTGATCGCTACCCTGCACAATCCGGAGGGAAGCGGGGCCATGGTCCTCGGGTTTGCCGCCCTGGTGCTGGCTTCCATCAACGTGGTGGGGGGTTACAAGGTGACCGACCGCATGCTGGGCATGTTCAGGAAGAAAGGAGACCGGTAAAGGTGCAGACTCCCGGCTTGATCAATTTCTTCTACATCGCCTCCGCCATTCTGTTCATTTTTGGCATCAGGATGCTGGGCTCGGCCCATACGGCTCGCCGGGGAAACCTGGTCTCCTCCGTCGGCATGTTGATCGCCATCACCGTCACCCTGATCGATAAACAGGTTTTGGGAAGCTGGATGTGGATTGCGGCGGGAATCCTGGCCGGCGGCTTGATTGGATTTTTTGCCGCGAAATGGGTCCGGATGACGAGAATGCCCGAAATGGTGGCCCTCTTCAACGGTTTCGGCGGGCTGGCCAGCCTCCTGGTGGGCTGGGCCGAATACCAGAAATTCGTCGATGCCGGAGGGGGCCGGGTCGATGGGTCCATCCCGGCGGCCATGGACCACTTCACCGCTTCCGTCATTTTTTTGGCCGTGTTTGTCGGGGGAATCACTTTTTCCGGCAGCGTCTATGCCTGGGGAAAACTTTCCGGAAAGATCAGTGGCAAGGCCACCGTTTTCAGCGGACAGAAAGCCGTCAACCTGTTGTTGTTGGCGGGAATCCTCATCGCCGGATTCCTCTACGCCTCCGGCCTGGCCGGGGAGGAGGCCTACGCGGTTTTTCTGGGATTGATCCTGTTTTCCCTGCTATTGGGCATCTTTGGTGTGATGCCCATCGGGGGCGGGGACATGCCGGTGGTCATTTCCCTCCTGAACAGTTGTTCGGGTTTGGCCGCCTGCGCGGCGGGGTTCGTCATCCGCAACAACGTGCTCATAGTGGCAGGCTGTCTGGTGGGAGCCAGCGGGTTGATTTTGACCATTATCATGTGCAAGGCTATGAACCGGACCCTGGCCAACGTGTTGCTCAGCGGTTTCGGCGCCACCGCTGAAAAAACCGGATCCGGACAGGACGGGGAAATGAAACCCCTCAGCGTAGAGGACGCCTTCTACGTGTTGGAGGCGGCCGGCAACGTGATTTTCGTACCGGGTTACGGCATGGCGGTGGCCCAGGCCCAACACGCGGTCAAGGAACTGGGAGATATTCTGGAGGAAAACGGAGCCGAGGTACGGTATGTCATCCATCCCGTAGCCGGGAGAATGCCCGGACATATGAATGTGCTCCTGGCCGAAGCCGACGTGGCCTACGAGCAACTATCGGAGATGGATGACGTCAACCCCGTCATGTCCACTGTGGACGTGGCTATCGTAATCGGGGCCAACGATGTGGTGAACCCGGCCGCCATGGAAGATCCCCAAAGCCCCATCTACGGAATGCCCATCATCAATGTTCACGAGGCCAAGACGGTGTTCGCCCTCAAACGGGGCCAAGGCCCGGGATTCTCCGGGTTGGTCAACCAGCTTTTCTTCCGGGAAAACACCCGCATGCTCTACGGCGACGCCAAACAGACGGTGACTAAACTGGTGGGCCAGTTCAAGGATTGAGCCGATGGCGCTTGGTTAGCCCGCATTTCTCACAAAATTCGTCGTGAGGGAATCTTCTCCCCATCCGTGGTTAAAACTTTCTTCTGGATTAGCTCTCGCAAAGATCGCCAAATTCGTTAAGATATTGTGTGCCTTTGTGCCTTTGTGCCTTTGTGCCTTTGTGCCTTTGT
>JAABVD010000249.1 GCA_014529615.1 Opitutia bacterium | reverse complement strand
CCACCAACAATTGCTCGTCCTCGGTGCAGGTCGTTGTGGAGTAGCCTGCGGCGAAAAGCGGGGGAAGCGCCCAGGGCGCGAATTAGGAATTAGGAATTAGGAATTAGGAATTAGGAATTAGGAATGGGGAGACATTAACCATGGATGGGCACGGATTGGAAAATTAGCCACAAAAAACAAAGAGGAGCCAAGGTCACGAACCAGCATCGAGCATCGAGCATCCAGCATCCAGAAATAGACTCTCGCAAGTCGTAGGAGCGACTATATGCCGCGATCCCACAAAACAGCTTCGAAGCAATCGCGGCGTAAAGCCGCTCCTACGACTTGCTCAAAATGAAGATTCAAATCCCGGATTTCGCAATAGGGACGGGAGATGTGAAATTTGGGTTTTCTAACCCGGAAATTTCCATAAATTTATCAATCGGACCTTCTATGTTGAGTTTGGAACAGATAGATACCTACCACCGCTATGGTTACATTGGGGTGGATAACGTATTGAGCGCAGTAGAGGTTGAAGCGCTTCGACGGGTGACGGATCAGTTCGTGGAGGAATCGCGCCTGGTCACCGAAAGCGACGATGTCTTCGATTTGGAACCGGGACATGGGGCCGAGGAGCCCAAATTGCGCCGACTCAAAAACCCGGTTGAATTGCACGAGGTCTATCGGGATACGCTCAAGCACGACAGGATTCTCAATATTGTTTCACAGCTGATTGGATCGTCCATTTGGACCAACGGGAATAAGCTGAACATGAAATCCGGAGGGTTTGGCAGCCCGGTGGAGTGGCATCAGGATTGGGCCTGGTATCCATTTACCAATGACGACCTTCTGGCCGTCGGGGTTTGTATCGATGACATGACGGAAGAAAATGGCTGCCTTCTCGTCATTCCGGGTTCGCACAAGGGACCGATTCTCAATCATCATTTGGACGGAGTTTTTGCCGGTGGGGTCACGGAGGAAAGCTTCGATGATACCGCTGCCGAAAAGCTTGAAGTCAAAGCTGGTGGTATTTCCATTCATCATGTTCGGACCTTGCATGGGTCCCTTCCCAACAGGTCGCCCCATCCTCGGCGGTTACTGTTGTTTCAATACTGCTCAGGCGATGCCTGGCCATTGAGTGGAATCGATTGGGATACTTACCGGAAGCGTTTTTTGCGCGGTGAGCCGACCTGTCAACCGCGAGTAACCGAAGTTCCGGTGCGCATCCCTTGGCCGAGGAAGAAAAATGCCGGTACTATTTACGAAACCCAACAGTTAATCCGGGAGAAAGGCATAAAGGGGTGAGGAAGGGAATGAACCACGGAGTAACAGCTGGGGCCCGCCCCCCACCGGCGCGACTGCGGACTGGCGCCCTTGTCTTGCCGATTCCCCCTCAAGAGGGGAGTGATGGATGTGCCCGGATAGTCCTCAATCTTGATCGAAAAGCCCGAAGCAATTGCGGCGTATAACTGCTCCTACAACTTCCTCCAGCCTCCACAATTTCTAATGTTTAATTCCCCATTCCATGCCCAGTGAACAACTAAAAGCCCTTATCGCGCTCAGGTGGGCCACAAAACCCACCTCCAAAAAATCCATTGAAGCATTACGCGGTAAGCGTTCCGATGGCGGTTTTGAACCGCGAGATGGGACGAAGGTCGCGTCTGCCGATGCGGACGGTGTTTACGGAGAGTGGGTGGTTTACGGAACTCCTGGATCGGAGAGTATTTTCCTCTTTCTGCATGGCGGTGGCTTTTGCCGGAGTTCGGGACCAGCCAGCCGGAGGATCGCTTCCAATCTGAGCGCGGCTTGTGGCTGCCGCTGTTTTACCGTTGATTACCGGTTGGCCCCCGAGCATACCTTTCCTGCAGCCATCGACGATACCTTTACGGCCTACCAATGGCTCCTGAAGCAGGGAATCCCCCCGAAACGAATCGTAGGCGGGGGGAGCTCGGCGGGAGGAGGATTGACCGCCTCTCTGTTGACAAAACTCAAACAAACCGGCCTCAGCCAACCGGCCGCGGCGGTGTTCATATCGCCCTGGACCGATCTGACTCAGAGCGCCTCTACCTACCGCACCAACGCTGACGCAGACTGTTCCATTTCCAAGAACCACCTGGACCGAATGGCCAAACAATACCTGGACGGCGCTGATCCAAAGCATCCGCTGGCTTCCCCGGTGTTTACCGACCTCTCCGGATTGCCTCCCATGCTGGTCCAGGTCGGGAAACTGGAAACCATGTATGGGGATGCCGAGGCCTACGCCTCAAAAGCGCGTCGGGCCGGGGTGCCGGTGGAGTTTGAGGCCTACGACCATGTTCCTCATGCCTGGCATAACAGCGACCATCTCGTGCCTGGAATCCCGGAAGTTCATGCCGCCATCAACCGGATCGGGGAATTCTTCAAGGCGCACGGTGGGAAGAGCGCCCAAGGGCGCGAATTAGGAGTTAGGAATGGGGGAAGGGAGAGGGATTAACCACAAAAAGCGCAAAAGGCGCAAAGAGAAATGGGGACGGATGAAGGGCTGGCGCCCGCCCCCCACCGGCGCGACTGCGGGCTGGCGCCCTTGTCTTGCCGACTCCCCCTCAAGGGTGGAGTGATGGATGGGCCTCAATCGTGATCTTGATCCTGATCGAAAGGCTGGAAGCATAACGGAGGGCGGACATTCCTGTCCGCCATTACCTCTTCATGGCAGGTTGCCTGCCGCTTTTCCTCGACGCTCCTACGGTTTAAACCGAATGTCAACTGTTGACCTTCCGGGGTTTTGTCCACTAGGCTGAACTGTTTAATCAAACCCTGGAGCAAGCTCCAAAACATCCCATTAGATTTGAGCAAACCGGCTTACAGATGTAGTATGCGGGACATCGCCAAGGAAGCAGGCGTATCGGTATCGGCTGTTTCTCTGGCATTCAGGAACAGTCCAAAAGTTTCGAAAAATAAGCGGGCCGAGATCAATGAAATTGCCCAACGCCTGGGATATGTAAGGGATGGGCGGATCTCGGAATTGATGGAGCACTTGCGCACCAACCGCTCGGATCGCAAGTTTTCCAAACTCGCTGTGCTGGTTCCGGAAATCACCAAAGCCAAGCAAGCTTCCTATCCGGTGATAGGCAAGTTGATGGAGGGACTGGCGGCCCAGGCCCGCGAGAGCGGATACGATCTGGATGTATTTTATCTTCCCGAACTGAAAGCGAGTCCGAAGCGCTTGAGGAACATCCTTGTTTCTCGAGGAATGCGGGGAATCATCGCCATGCCTTGGGTAAGTGGAGTAGGCACCCTTGACCTGGATGTGGATGCCTTCTGCATTTCCACAGCGGGCTATAGCATCATCGATCCGATGGTCAACCGGGCCTGTTCAAATTACCTGCAGATGATGGACGAACTCATCGAGCAGACCTGCAGTCTTGGGTACAAGCGAATTGGCTTTGCCATGACCTACCCCCGGGGCGGAATTGGCCATAAGCTTTTTGCCTCCTCATTTCTATACTACTCCACTCTGATCCAAAAATCTCGACGCATTCCTATTTTGCCCAAGAGCGAGATCAACTCCGTTAACCTGGAAAAGTGGATGCGAGAATACGATCCGGACGTCGTGATTGGAGACGGCATGGTTTATGAGCTCCTGGTTGACCTGGGTTACGAAATCCCGTCGGACCTGGGGTTCGCCACTCTCGATACAGCCAAAGGACCACCGGATGCTTCCGGTGTTGATCATCGCCATGAAGTAGTGGGAAGAGAGGCCTTTAAATTGGTACTTTCGGATATCAATTTAAACAGCAAAGGCGTTCCGGAATCGCCCAAAATCGTGTTGGTCGACAGTCATTATTATTCGGGTTTTACCCTGCGAAAGGTGGGCAGGATGGTGGATGTGCGCCTTCGCTCATCCACTCACCATGATTCGGATGGCAGTGTGATCTTGTTAAAGTAGGAAATCATGTCGGTTCAATTGTTGCTCCAAAAGTCAACCATCATTCTGGCATTGTCGATTGGGCCGCAAGTCTCAGGCCTTCAATTGGATATCGACGCTGGGGAACAGTTGGTAATCCCAAAACTCTCCCAAGGGGAGCCGGCCGCCGGCAAACGGGTTCGCCTGACCCCACCCGAGTATGCCGGTACGGAAGTCTTTCATACCTTGTACCTGCCCGGGAATTGGAAGCCGGATGGTGATCCGCTTCCCATCATCTTTGAATATACAGGCAATTTTTTCCCCCGGTCGGGTTCGACCGGCCAGGTGGAGGATGCCGGGCTTGGCTACGGCCTGTCCGGAGGTAAGTTCATTTGGGTGTCCCTGCCTTACATCAGTGAAAATCACCAGCGCAACCAGATCACCTGGTGGGGTGACGAATGGGCCACGGTGGAGTACGCCAAGGTGAATGTGCCACGTATCATCGAAGCGTATAATGGGGATTCGAAGCTTGTTTTTCTTTGTGGTTTTTCTCGGGGAGCCATCGGGGTAAATTACCTGGGTCTCCATGATGATGAAATCGCCGGACTATGGACCGCCTTTATCAGCCACGATCATTTTGACGGTATCAAAGAGTGGAAAAACACGACTTGGGGGACACCCCTGGAAACCTATCGGGCAGGGGCCGCGGTTCGCTTGAAGCGCGTGAGAGGTCGGCCTTATCTCGTAAGCCAAAACGGAGACCGCTACGGTAGCGAGGCATTTATCCGGTCCGTTTTATCCGCCGCGGACAACTTTACCGTCAGCAATATCGACACACTGGAGATATTCGGATCCTTCCCTCATCCTCTGGCCAAGACCGCCCATACCGATAGGTGGCCTTTGCTGCCGAGCGCGTATCGCTCCCGGACCTGGCAGTGGATGAACCATGTTCTGGCATTATCGAAATGATTTCAAAACAAACGCTCGGAATTTCGCTTATTCCAACTTGGCCCGCAATTATGGCTGCCTTGAAAAAGTTCCCATTACTGCTTGGCTGGGCCGCACTTTTTTTTCAGATTTCCAAGGCCGAAAAACCCAATGTAGTGATCGTTCTGGCGGACGATCTGGGGATAGGAGACGTTTCCGCCTATAACGAGAATTCTGCCTGGAAGACCCCTAATATCGATCGACTGGCTGCTGAAGGAATTCGTTTTAACGATGCGCATACCAGTGCGGCCATTTGTACTCCCACCCGGTACAGCATAATGACGGGTCGATACAACTGGAGGTCGACCCGCAAAAGTGGAGGAGGGGATGGTTATTCACCTCCCTTAATTGAAAAGGAACGCACCACCCTTGCTGAGCTGTTTAAAGATCAGGGCTACCACACCGCAATGATTGGAAAGTGGCACCTGGGATGGGATTGGCGCCTTGTCGGCTCTGAAACCGAAACCTTCGATGACAAGGTGAGGCCGGTCATTGATTTCTCCAAAGCCATTCGGAATGGTCCGGGGGCTCACGGATTTACTTACTCCTTTGCTACCGCCGCCTCACTTTCCTCACCGCCTTATGTGTGGGTGGAAAACAGTAGGGCAACAGCGATTCCGCATGAGTGGTCGGTAAATTATGACGAAAAAGCCTTCTGGCGAAAAGGTCCCCAAGCGGAGGATTTTAATCACGTTGAAGTATTGGCCGAAATAACGGATCGATCCATTGGTTACATCGGTGAGCGAGCGGGGAAGAAAGAACCTTTTTTCCTATATGTCGCCTTAACGGCGCCCCATGCCCCCATCATTCCGACCACGGAATGGGTCGGGAAAAGCAAGGTTAACGCCTATGGGGATTTTGTGCTTCAGGTGGACCATGAGTTGGGCCGCATTTTGGATGCGATAAGAGAAAAACAGGGTCTGAAGAATACAATTATATTTTTCACCAGCGACAATGGGCAATCACCACGTGCCGATTTTGACGATGACGAGCTACCCTTAGCGGGCCACAACGGCAGCTATATTTTTCGGGGAAAGAAGTTTGATATATTCGAGGGCGGGCACCGGGTGCCTTTTATTGCCAGTTGGCCGGGGAAAATAAGAAAAGGTAGTCGGTCTGATGAAGTCATCTGCACCACGGATTTCCTGGCCACGGCAGCGGAAATTCTCGGAGTCGAACTGAGCGACGATTCGGCTGAAGACAGTTACAGTTTTCTGCCCGTCCTTATCGGGGAGAATTATTCAAAGCCCTTGCGGGAGGCGACGGTTCACCATTCCAGTAGCGGGCGCTTTGCCATCAGGCGGGGCGATTGGAAGTTAATTCTTTGGCCGGGTTCCGGGGGTTGGGCTTTTCCATCCACCGAAGAGGAAATGAAAGGCCTTTTACGCTTCCAGCTCTACAACCTAGACCAAGATCCGGGAGAAAGAAACAATCTGGTATCCCAATACCCGGAGCGCGCAGAAGAACTGAAGGCCTTGTTGACCAAATACGTTAAGGAGGGCCGAAGCGCTCCGGGCGCTCCGCAGGAAAACGAAGGTCCTGCTCACTGGCCGGAATTGGAGTGGAT
>JAABVD010000012.1:10822-37475 GCA_014529615.1 Opitutia bacterium | reverse complement strand
ACCACGGCGGTTACCCCGGAATTGCGCACGCAAAAGCGTTCTCCCGCTCTTCCGCGAATGTAAGCTTCTCCGCCCGTGGCCCCAAAGAAAGCCACGTTTCCGATGATTATGTTTTTGCGGGCCCGGAAGGGCGCTTTCCGGTCCGGGTAAATGACGAGGGTTCCACCAGACAGCCCTTTGCCAAAATAGTCGTTGGAGTCTCCCTCCAGCCGCATGCGAAGGCCCTTGGCCGCGAAACAACCAAAACTTTGCCCGGCCGATCCCCTGAACTTCACATCAATGGTGCCAGGGGGAAGTCCCTCGCCCTTGAAACGTTTGGAAATCTCGTTCGAAAGCATGGCCCCCACGGTTCGGTCGGTGTTCACGATCTTATAACTCAACTTCACCGGCCGGGCATCCTCCAGGGCCGGGGTTGCGTCCTTTATCAGCTTACGGTCCAGGATGTCGTCGATGAGGTGCTTCTGCTCGACGCTTTGATAGAGGCCGTCCCCTTCCCGCTCCGACTCCCGGTAAAGGATGGGAGACAGGTCGAGATTACGGTATTTCCAATGGTCGATATCGTCGCGAAACTTCAGGCATTGGCTCTGGCCCACCATCTCATCGACTGTGCGGAATCCCAGTTCAGCCATGATTGCACGCACTCCTTCGGTCAGGAAAGTGAAGAAATTGATGACGTGCTCCACTTTTCCGTGGAAACGCTTCCGCAACTCCCGGTTCTGGGTGGCAATACCAACCGGGCAGGTGTTCATATGACACTTGCGCATCATGATGCACCCCTCGACCACCAATGCGGCGGAGGCGACACCCCATTCGTCCGCCCCCAACAGGGAAGCCACAGCCAAATCCCGCGGGGTCTTCAATTGCCCGTCGGTCTGGACCACAATCCGGCTTCTCAACCGATTGCGGACCAAGGTCTGATGGGTCTCGGAAAGCCCGAGTTCCCAAGGTAATCCCGCATGTTTGATGGAACTCCAGGGGGATGCCCCGGTTCCACCATCGTGCCCGCTGATCAACACCACGTCGGCATAACCCTTACAAACACCGGCAGCGATGGTGCCCACTCCCGCTTCCGACACCAACTTGACATTGATGCGGGCTTTGCGATTGGAGTTTTTGAGGTCGAATATCAATTGGGCCAAATCCTCGATGGAATAAATATCGTGGTGCGGCGGCGGGGAAATGAGTCCGACACCCGGGGTGGAAGAGCGAACCCTGCCGATCCAGGCATCCACCTTGTGGCCGGGCAATTGCCCGCCCTCACCGGGCTTGGCCCCCTGCGCCATCTTGATTTGCAATTCATCCGCATTGGCCAGATAGAAGGACGTCACCCCGAAACGTCCCGATGCTACCTGCTTTATGCGCGACATCATGAGGTCGCCATTTTCGTCCGGAATGTAGCGTATGGGATCCTCCCCGCCTTCCCCGCTGTTGCTCTTCCCCCCTATGCGGTTCATGGCTTTGGCCAGGGTAGTATGCGCCTCCCAGGAGATGGATCCGAAAGACATGGCCCCGGTGGCGAATCGCTTGAAGATGTTTTCCGCCGGTTCAACCTCCTCTATCGGAATGGATGGACGATCCGGATTGAATTCCATCAACCCGCGCAAGGTGAAGGCATCGCGAACCTGATCGTCCACGCAGCGGGCGTATTGGTCGAATTGTTCGCGGTCGTTGGTCGCGGTGGAGTGTTGCAACAGGCGGATGGTGGTCGGATTGAACAGGTGGCGCTCACCATCGAGCCGCCAGGCATAATCGCCCCCGGAATCGAGCATCTCACTTCCGACCAGATTGTCCTCCAAGGGGAAACCGGCGCGGTGGCGGGTGAGGGCTTCACGGGCAATCTCATCCAGGCCCATGCCCTCGACACGGCTCACGGTGCCGGTGAAATACTCCTCTATGACCGCGCTGCTGATTCCCAGCGCTTCAAAGATTTGGGCGCCCTGGTAGGATTGCAGGGTAGAAATGCCCATTTTGGAAAAGATTTTGAGAAGACCGTTGTTAATGGCTTTTTTGTATTTGTAGAAGGCCTCCTCATAACTTTGCAGGGGATCTACGATACCATGCTCCCTCAAATCGTCGATCGTCTCCAAGGCCAGATAGGGGTGAATGGCGGAGGCGCCATATCCGAGCACGGTGGCATAGTGGTGCGTTTCCCGGATGTCGCCCGCCTCCACTATGATATCGGCCTTGGCCCGTAGGCCTTGGCGGATAAGGTAATGATGCACCGCCCCGGTGGCCAACAGTGATGGGATGGCCGCGTGGTCGGTGTCCATTCCCCTATCGGTCAATATGATGATGGAAAAGCCATCCAGTACCGCGTCCTTGGCATAACGGCAGATACGGTCCAGGGCCGCTTTCAGGACGCCGGGCTTTTCAAGGGCCCGGAAGGTGCACTCAATACTCTTGGACTGAAAATGATCGTGATCGATATAACGGATCTTCTGCATCTCCTCATAGGAAAGCAGTGGCTGTTTGATCTCCACTTTGTGGCAATGCCGGGGTGTCTCATCCAGAAGGTTGAGCGATCCTCCCACGTAGACTTGCAGGGACATGACCATCTCCTCCCGAATCGGATCGATCGGCGGATTGGTCACCTGGGCAAAAAGTTGCTTGAAATAATTGGACAATTGCTGCGGCCGGTCGGAAAGGATGGCCAGCGGATTATCCGCCCCCATCGACCCCAGGGGTTCCTTCCCGGTCTCCACCATCTGCTTGAGGATCATATTGAGATCCTCCTGGGTATACCCAAATGCCTTCTGCCGCTTTCCCACCGACCTTTCCTTGGACTGACGGTGCTCCTTCCGGGGCAAAGGTAACTCCTCCAAGGAGATCTTATGCCGGGACAGCCATTCGCCGTAAGGTTTGCGCGAACAAATTTCGGCCTTCACTTCCTCGTCGGATATGATCCGCCCCTGATCCAGGTCGACTATGAAGATTTTTCCGGGCTGCAGGCGACCCTTCCGCACTACCCGGGCCGGATCGATTTCCAGCGAACCGGTTTCAGAACCCATGACTACCATGTCATCATCGGTCACGAGGTAACGCGATGGGCGCAGACCATTGCGGTCCAAGGTAGCGCCGACTACCCTGCCATCGGTAAAGGAAATCGAGGCCGGACCATCCCAGGGCTCCATGATGCAGGAGTAATACTCGTAAAAGGCCCGTTTTACCGGATCCATGTCCTCTTGCGTCTGCCAAGCTTCCGGGATGACCATCATCATTACCTGGGCCAAGGGGCGGCCACTCAATACGAGCAACTCAATGACCATGTCGAGGTTGGCCGAGTCCGACATGGCCCGGTCGCTTACCGGGTGCAACATTTTCAGCTCTTCCGGGGAAAAATGAATACTCTCCAGGATGGCCTCACGGGCCCGCATCCAATTGATGTTCCCCATCACCGTGTTGATCTCACCGTTGTGGGAAAGATAGCGAAAGGGCTGGGCCAATTTCCAGGACGGGAATGTATTGGTAGAGAAACGCGAATGAAACATCGCGATTGCCGACACGATGCGCTCATCCTGCAAGTCCAGGTAATACTGGTCGACCTGATAAGTGGTAAACTGGCCCTTGTAGGTGATATTGCGGGAAGACATCGAAATGATGTAGAAATCTTCCATGGCCCCATCGATGGAGTCGTGCGCGGTGTGGATGGTATAGTTCCGCAAAACGTAGAGCTTCCGTTCGAATTCGTCGTTACTCAATTCCTTGGGCTTGCTCACGAATACCTGCTCGATCTGCGGTTCCGTATCCAAGGCAGCCTGACCGAGCATGCTGTTGTCCTTGGGAACCCTGCGATAGCCCAGGAGGGAAAGGCCGAGACGGCGAATATTTTGGGTCAGCAGGTCTCTACAGGCCTCCCGGAGCCTGGCCTCAGCCGGAAAGAAGACCATCCCCACCCCGTACCCGCCCAAGGGCGGCAAGGTAATGCCCAGTCCTGCACAGGCATGGGCCAGAAATTCATGGGGAAGCTGAATCAGAATACCGGCGCCATCACCGCTGGCCACATCGTAGCCGGTGCCTCCGCGGTGATCCATATTGCAGAGCATGGACAGGGCGTTCCTGACAATCTGGTGAGACTTTCTACCCTTCAGATTGGCCACAAAACCAATACCACAACTGTCCCGTTCGAACTCGGGGCGGTATAAGCCCGGATTATCCTTGGTGGCGTTCATCATAAAAATCACTATATTTTACCCGACCCCCGGGTTTCCCCTCCGGCCTCGCCAAACTGCCAGTCAACCGAGGGCCCGATGGCTACGCATTTCGGTCTCAGAAGGGTCGAAATTTCCCGAAGTTCCATGAAATGAGTTTAGCGATTCAAGCGTTTTTGGGCTCCGGTTCAAGCCTAAAAACCTTCCCTCATAACAGCAATAAGCCTGCCAATTTCTTCCAACTACTCCCCGTTGACCCCTATTTTGCCACCTCGCCACGCCGTGGCAGGCCAAGCGGCGAAGGCGGACCTGTCACGCCGTAGTCCTTTGGCGAAGGCGGAAGCACCGCTTTTCCTTGCACCGCGAGGCCTCGGCAACGTAGCATCCTTATCATGCCGTAATCTGCCTCGCGGCGAAAGCGGACCTGCCACGCCGTAGTCCTTTGGCGGATCAGCAACTCTCATCCACACGTTCAGGTTATTGATTCCATTCCACCAACACCCATGTCCCGCCCCTTTCTCACTCTTTTGTTGTCCATCCCCTTGTTCCTGGTCTTTTGCGCCCCTTCCGGAGCTGCCTCCGGCGGAATGGCCAAGGTTCTTTTCGTTGCGGGGAAAATGAGCCACGGTTTCAATAACCACGAACACCACGCCGGCTCCCGCCTGTTGGCCAAAGCCCTCAGGGAAAGTGGCCTCAGGATCGACGCGGCGGTATTTTACGACAAGGAAAACCCGGGCTGGCCATCCGATGACGGTTGGCTTGCAGGCGTCGACGCGGTGGTCATCTATTGTGATGGAGGGAAGAGACACTTGGCCAACGGCCATCTCGACACCATCGATGCCCTTTCCGAAAAGGGGGTCGGTGTGGGTTGCCTGCACTACGCAGTGGAAACCATCGAGGGCGAGCCGGGTGAAGCCTTTCTTCGCTGGATGGGGGGATACTTTCAACTGGGGAAATCGGTCAACCCGCATTGGCTGGCAGATTTCAAAACCCTGCCCGATCATCCCGTGGCCAATGGGGTTCAACCCTTCCGCATTCACGACGAATGGTACTTCAACATGCGCTTCCGCGAACGCATGCAAGGGGTGACTCCCATTCTCACGGCGGTCCCGCCTACGGATGTCATTCCGGAAAAAGATCACCACCACAATTCCACTCCCGACGCCCGCGCCGCGGTAAAACGCCGCGATCCACAACACTTGATGTGGGTATCCGAAAATGCCAACGGCAGCCGGGGTTTCGGATTTACCGGGGGGCATTTTCACGACAATTGGCAGGACGACAACTTCCGCAAGGTGGTTCTCAACGCAATCGTCTGGATCGCCCGCATGGAAGTGCCGGCCAGCGGTGTGCTCTCCGCCACCCCGACCGAGGAACAACTCCTGGAAAACCAGGATTACTCCGTCGATATGGGCCGGGTTCGCCAGAGCCGTTACGTCGATCTTCGACGCGGGAACCTTCCTTGAAGCTGAATTGGGACCCGCCTGACAGCTTCCGATTCGTCCGCCCCAATGCCGCATATCAACGCAGGCAAAACCAAGCCCGACTACGATGTCATCATAGTCGGCTCCGGCGCTGCCGGCGGCCAGACAGCCTATACCCTGGCCATGGAAGGGGTCAAGGTCCTCATGCTGGAGGCCGGCCGCAACTACGATCCGGTTAGCGAGACGCCCATGTTCCACACCAATGAACGGGCCCCGCTTCGAGGAGCTCGAACGCCGGATAAGGCTTTTGGATTTTACGATGCCACCGTGGACGGAGGATGGGAGATGCCGGGTGAACCCTACACCAACGCCCAGGATCGACCCGAAGACACCTTCCGTTGGTGGCGCGCGCGCATGCTGGGAGGACGCACCAATCATTGGGGCCGCATCTCCCTGCGCAACGGGCCCTACGATTTCAAACCGTATTCAAGGGATGGACTGGGTTTCGACTGGCCGATTTCCTACCAGGACGTAGCCCCTTACTACGATAAGGTGGAGTCCCTCATCGGCGTTTATGGCAGCAATGAAGGTCTGGAAAATACCCCCAATTCTCCCGAGGGCGTGTTGCTGGCTCCACCCAAGGCGCGGGCAGCGGAAATCTTTGCCCGAAAGCATGCTAAAAAACTGGGCATTCCCATAGTGCCGATTCATCGGGCGGTATTGAGCGAACGTCTCAGATCCGATAAAATTCCCAAGTGGCTACACCCGAGCAATCCCAAGGCCCAGCAGATCCTGGCTCGGGAGATGGATCGGCGCCTGGCCTGCTTCTGGGCGACGGACTGCATTCGCGGTTGCTCCATCAAAGCCAATTATCAATCCACCACCGTGCACCTTCCTCCCGCCCTGGCCACGGGCAACCTCGACATCATCACCAATGCCATGGCCCGGATGGTGGACATCGACCGCTACGGTAAGGCCACCGGCATAAATTTCGTCGATAAATCAACGGGCCGGGATTACAGCGTGAAGGGCCGCATCGTGGTCCTGGCGGCCAGCGCGATGGAAACGGTGCGCCTGATGCTCAATTCCAAAAGTCCCCACCATCCTGAGGGCATGGGCAATTCCTCGGGCCTGCTGGGAAAGTACATTATGGATACGACCGGCGCTTCGGTCAGCGGACAGATACCCGCCCTGGAAGACCTGCCCCCACATAACGAAGATGGCGCGGGAGGCGCCCACGTATACGCGCCCTGGTGGCTCTACAAGGAACAAGCGGCAGGCAATCTCGACTTTCCCCGAGGATACCACATCGAAACCGGCGGAACCCGGGAGGCGCCGGGCGTCCATACCTTTCATAACCTGGAGCATTTTACTCGGGGAAGCTACGGCAAACGGCTCAAGGAAGACGCCCGCCGCTATTTCGGTTCTTTTGTCAGTTACTCCGGACGGGGCGAAATGATTCCCAACGAGAACTGCTTCGTCACCATTGACCCGGAGGTTGAAGACAGGTGGGGAATCCCCGTCCTTAAATTCCATTGGAAGTGGGCTGAGGCGGAACTCCGTCAGGCCGCCCACATGCATGAAACCTTTGCCGAGTTGATCATTGAACAGGGCGGAACCGTCATCAGTGAAGTCGATCCTACCGGGAAAAAGGCGATTTACAAACCAGGGGAGATTATCCACGAGGTAGGCGGGGCCATAATGGGGGAGGACCGCAAAACCTCGGTGACCAACTCCTATTCTCAAACCTGGGACGTAGCCAATATGTTCCTCACCGATGGAGCTCCCTTTTGCTCCAATGCGGACAAGAATCCAACCCTTACCATTATGGCACTGGCTTGGCGCTCGGCCGACTACATGATGGAAGAAATGAGAAAAGGAAATATTTGATGAACCCCCCTTTTCCACGCCAACGAATGGATCGCCGCGCAGCTATGAAATGGATGCTCGCCGCCTCGGTCGCGGTTCATTACCTGCATGAGAACTCTGCTGCCTCGACCCACCAGACCACATTGGAGGGATACGGAACCGATCCAAACCTTTTGGCGGGAGAAGTCCCCTGGGAGCGCACCATGACTCCGCAACAATTGCGCGCCACGGCCAAGCTGGCCGACATCATTCTGCCCCGCACCAGCCCATCCTCACCCAGCGCCACCGAAGTCCATGTGCACGATTTTATCGACGAATGGATTAGCGCTCCCTACCCCAGTCATCGAGAAGACCGGGAAATGATCATCGAGGGACTGGTCTGGTTCGACCGCGAATCGAAACGCCGTTTCAATATGGATTTCCACCGTCTGACAGAGGAGCAAGCCACCGCCATATGCGACGACATTTGCTACGCCCCGGAGGCTCCCCCGGAGTTGGAAGATGGCGCCCGATTCTTTTCCAAATTTCGCAACCTCACCCTGGGTGGTTACTACACCACTGATATCGGCGCAAAGGATGTCGGATACGTTGGCAACGTGGCCCTCCCCGCCTTCGACGGCCCTCCTCCCAAGGTCCTTGAGAAACTGGGAATTGACAAAGCGCCCTGGTAACCGGCAAACGTTCCGCCATAGCCCGCATTTCCCGCGAGCCCCGTCCGGGGGATAAGCTCAGTCCTCGCGGTGCACGGAGTGACAGGCTTTGCAGTCCACCGCCAGTCGGTAACTCTCGATCGCCCCCTCCTCGCCCGCAATGAGGCCCTGGGTGGCTTCGACCAGTTTGGTTGTTTTTTCTTTCCAACTTTCGAGCGGGCCCTGGGGCGGGCTCAATTCGACCAGGGCCTGGTATTTTTTCAACATCCTCTGCAGGTCATCGACTTCTGCCTCCCCCGCCTTGGCCTGATTGGCGATGGAGGTCTTGCCCTCGTGAAATTCGGTCATCACATCCGAAATGCTCATGGTCGAGGAAACCGCCTCTTCTTTCGGGGCCTGCAATTCGATATCAAATGCCGAAACGATTTCCACTCGCAAGCGGTCGCGTTCCCGGCGTATTTCCTCGATTTGCCTTTGCAAACGATCCGCTTCCACAGCGCGATAGAGGGAGTTATGCAAACCAGCCACCCCTTCCTCGGAAACTTCAGTCTGCCAAAGATAGACATTTTTCAGGGCCTTCAGTCGGCGCAACACCTGGAGGGCGTTGTCGGTAATGGCCGTGTTGTAGAGGTTGAGGTACTCGAGTTGGTATAGATTTGCCAAATGCTCCAGACCGCTGTCGGTCACGGCTGTATTCTGCAAATGCAGATGGGTGAGGTTGGTCATTTGTCCAACCGCTTCCACAGCGCGATCCGTTATTTGGGAGTTGGCCAAATTGAGCTCGACCAGGTTTTCCTTCAAAGCCAACAGGACCTCTACGCTTTCATCCACGCCCTTGTTGGCCCGGACCCCGATCCGAGGATCCTTCTGGGCCAGAAAATAAACATCTATTCCCTCGGGCTCCGGGAACAAATGGAGCATTTCATCCATTTCTTCCCGCGATCTGAACTCCAGAACCTCATGTTCCAGAAAATGTAGGGCAATTTCCGGGGGAACTTCCATTTCATCCAACAGGGCAGTTGCGCTGGCTCCCTGGTCGATCCACCACGACAACAGCTCGATGACCTCCTCGGTTGGCTGGGGCTTTCCCTGGGGAGGCATGTGTTCTTCCTCCTCTATCGGTAACTGCAGACGATGAATCATGGCGCTTTCATCACTGTTGCCCGCCACCAGGACCGGACCATTCAAACCTCCCGCCAATAGCATTTCGTAGTTGTCCATGCGCAATTCCCCCTTGACCTTTTCCGGGTTATGGCAATCCAGGCAGTAATCCTTTAACAGGGGTTGTATGTGGGTTTCAAATACGGCATTGCCCGATGGGGTCATCTCTTCGGGCTCGTCCTTGGCAAAAGGCAAATGTTCAGTCAAAAACCCGGAACCGTGGGTTATCGATCCGCCCATATGGCCCGTTATGGTCATGACGAGAATGGTGGCGACCAACCCGCCCAAATAAACCGTGGGCAACTGCTCCACCCCGGTTCTGCGGGTTTTCAAGGACAGGTCCAGGAAGAAAATGAGAATGGTAGTGACCACTCCTCCCCATTTGTGGAAATTCAAGGCATCGGTTTCGTAACCGCCCTCCCAGGACAGGAATACACCGAAAACTGCGGAAAGCGCGGTGGTGTAAAAGCAGGCGGTAAGAAGAATATGTATTTTTTCCGGAATGCGCGCGACCGGACGAACCAGGACGAAGAGTTCAAGCAAGACCACCGCGGCGAACAATCCTATGGGGAGGTGCAGCAATACCGGGTGAAACCGGCCCAAAAAAGGAATCCACTTGGAGGCGAAATTCAGGGAGGTCCCATCGAACAGCGATAAGGCCAAAAGCAAAATGAGAACTGAAACGGCGAGTAATCTGCTGAAAAGGACGGTCATGTATCCGGGAAAATTGACAAAATATTTCCAATACTCAATAATGCATTGGGCGCGAAAGGTAAGGAATCTCAGTCGGGCGGAAGCCTTTCCAACTTCGACCCACGGTCCCGGTCCTTCTGAGCGCTGAGCTTTCTGGCCACGGCGCGTTTCGCCAATTCGTCCGCGATCACCCCGCCTAAAATGACCGCTCCGATCACGGCGAATTCCGCCCTCTGGAATCCGAGAAAGGCCATATTCATCATATTACGCAATACCCTGAGCAGGGCAGTTCCGATGATAACCCCAACGATGGTTCCCGATCCTCCCCGGAGACTGCATCCGCCCAACACAGCGGCGGCGATGGCGTATAATTCGTAGAAATTTCCAAAATCGACCGGCTGGGCCAAGTTCAGATCCAGGACGAAGAGCAACCCGGCAAGCCCTGCCAGACCGGAGCTAATGACATAGGCCAGGGTGATCATTCTGTCGGTATTGATCCCACTGAACCTGGCTGCTTCCTCGTTATTTCCCAACGCCAGCAGATAGCGGCCATAGATGGTGCGGTTGAGAAAAATCCCTGCCAGGAGGGCAATCACAATGAGAATAATGGCCGGGAAGGGAATTCCGAACCCCGGAAATAAGGGTATTTCCCCATTTGCGATCCACCGCAGCCCTTTCAGTTCACTGCCGAACCCCGCCGTTTGATCCCCTGTAAAACCTCGGGTAACCCCTCGATAAATGAGCAGGCCGCAAAGGGTCACGATAAACGGTTGAAGTTTCAACTTCGTCACCAGCAAACCGTGACAGAGCCCGATGAGCAAGGGCACGACCAAGGCCATGGTCAAAGCCAGCCAAGGGGCCCATCCCTTATCCATGATCAGCCAGGGCACGCCAACCCCTACCAGGCATACCACCGAGCCCAGGGACAAATCGATGCCACCGGTGATAATGACCAGGGCCACCCCGATTCCCAGGATTCCAAAGAGCGAGGTACGGCGAATCAGATTCTCCTGGTTGTAGGGACCAAGGAAATTCGGATTGAGGATGGCGGTCGCCACGTAAACCACCAAGAGCAAAAGAAATATACCAAAAATACGCTTCACCCCTTCGCCCTGCGCTCCGGATAGTTTGGGGAAAATATCCCCGAATGTCGTAAGCTTCATAATGGATGGAAATAGGTGTAGCTAAGCGGCTATGGTATTGCCGATGGCGAGTTGCATGACGGCTTCTTCGCTGAGCCGGTCTCTGGGCAATTCCCCCGTCAACCGACCTTCGTGCATAACCAATACCCGATCGGACATTCTCAAAACCTCTTCCATTTCGCTGGAAACAAACAGTATGGCAACCCCGCGTGCGGCCAGATCCTCCATCAATCCATAGATCTCCTGTTTTGCTCCAACGTCAATCCCACGAGTCGGTTCATCGAGCAGCAGAACCCGCGGTTCCAGGGCGAGCCATTTACCCAATACCACTTTTTGCTGGTTTCCACCGGAAAGATAGCGGACCACCTGGCGGGAACTCGGGGTTTTAATCTGCATCTGTGCCATCATTTTCCGACTGATTTCACCTTCCCGCACCTCGTTGAGAAAAAGGCCGTAGGAACTCTCCTGCTTCAGGATGGCCAAGCCCAGATTCTGGCGAACGGTCATCTCCAGAATCAACCCTTGCAGCTTGCGATCTTCCGGAACCAAGGCCAACCCGCCTCGAATGGCATCCTCGGGCGATTGCAAATCGGCTTTGGCGCCACAAAGGGAAATTTCACCCCCTCTAAGCGGAGCAACCCCAAAAAGCGCCGCCAGCAGTTCAGTGCGTCCCGCTCCCACCAAACCGGCCATACCGACCACTTCCCCCGCCCGAAGCGAAAAGTTCAATTCATGTTCCGGATGGGCTGAAGTGCGCAAACGGCGAACTTCCAGCGCCACCTCTCCCGGCTCGTGAATGGTTCGGCTGTAGAACTCGGAGATTTCCCGCCCGACCATGAGCCGGACCATGGCGTCGTGGTTGATCTCATCTTTGGCCAGGTCGCCGGCATTTTCCCCGTCTCGCAGGACCATGACGCGATCGGCCAGTTCCTTGGCTTCTCCAAGCCGATGGGAAATATAGATGATGCTCACCCCTCGGCCACGCAAATCCCTGATCACTCCGAAGAGGGTGTCCGTCTCTCTTTGGGACAAACTGGAAGTAGGTTCGTCCATGATGAGCACGCGTGCTTTAACGGAGAGCGCTTTGGCTATTTCCACCAACTGCTGGCGGCCTATGGCAAGGGTTCCTAGAATTTCCTGCGGATCGACCTCCAAACCTACCATCTCCAGGTATTTTTTCGATTTCTCCAGTATGGCCGCTTCGTCGATCAATCCCCGCTTGCGCGGCTCCCGGCCAAGAAAAATATTGGCTGCGACGCTGAGATTGGTCGCCATGTTGAGTTCCTGGTGAATGAGGGCGATCCCCTGCTCCAGCGCATCGTTCACCCCGGCGATTTCCACCGGCTTTCCCGCCATGAGGATCTGGCCTTCATCCGCTGGCTGCACCCCTGCCAGGATTTTCATGAGGGTACTCTTCCCAGCTCCGTTTTCTCCCAGAACGGCCAGCACCTCACCTTTTTCCAACTTCAGGCTCACATCGTTGAGAGCCCGCACACCGGGAAAACTTTTCCCCATGGCACGGACTTCCAGGAGTGGCTCCGGGGACACCGCCTTCACTGTTTGCCCAGCTTCTTTTTCAAATCGGCCCAAAACTCCTCCACGTTATCCTTTCTTATTTTGCGGGCCTCGATATTGATAAACCCGTTTTCATCGGCTCCCGTTTCCCGTCCTTCGTGGATGGCCTTCAATACCTCAATCGACCTGTAGCCATAAAAAAAAGGATTCTGCACCACGGTTCCATACACTTCTCCGTCGACGATGCCTTGCAAGGTGCGATCTGCTTCATCAAAAGCGATCACTTTCACCTCTTTGAGTCGGCCCGCCTGTTCCAGCGCTTCCAGAATCAATGGTGGATTGTAGGCAAACAATCCCACCATTCCGGAGATATCCGGATTCCGTGCCAGGGTGTCCTCGGCGTTGGCTTTGGCTTTGGCGCGATCGAACTGGTCGGTCAAGGTTCCCAGAATGGTAAATTTTTCTCCGGCGATTTGACTTCCGGGTGGATCGAAACGATTCGGGTCGTGGGAGCGATCCAGCACTTCGTCGATCACCCCCTGGCGGCGTCGGCGAGCGTTGTCTTGTTCCATCCTTCCGACCAGAATCATGATGGATCCTCCATCCGGCAAGGCCTCCTTGACCAACTTGCCGCATTCTCTGCCCGCATCGTAGTTGTCCATCCCGATATTGATGAGTCGATTGGAGTCCGGAGCATCGGAATCTTGGGTGATCAAAATGGTTTGTTCCGCCACCTGATTGAGGAAATCCGTCTGGTTTGCCGAGTCGATGGGGCTGACTGCTATTCCCGTGGTCCCGCGCGTCATCAAATCTTCCAACATGCTCTTCTGCTCCACCGCTCCCGCCGCGGGCATCAATACATCGGCGTGGACCTGGAGGTCGGCGGCGGCCGCTCTGACCCCGCTCGCCGCTATGGTCCAGAACGGATCGACCCCGTTGGTAACGTAAGCGTAACGAGCATCGTCGCCACCCCCGGAATCAGAACCGCCTCCGCAACCGGCCAAGCCAAGGGCCAGGATTGCCAGACCTGCGGAGAGTAAAAAAGAGGATAGAACTTTCATGAATGGGCCAAATCAGGTGAGTAAAAATTGTGCTCACCTTAGGCGCAAGTAAGGGTGGGGAAAAGAAGAATATTGCCCTCCTTTCCGCCTCAACGGACCGGATTCTCGTACCAGATGACTCCCAATTCCTCGCCCTTGTAACCTGCGGCCAGATAGGGACCCTTTTCTTCCACCGTGACGACATCGAGGTCGCCGTCCCCATCGAGATCAGTGAGTTGAATCAGGTCGTTGATGAATCCTTCGGGACCACTAATGGAAGTGGGCTTCCTCGCTTACGGAGGAGGCAATGGAATGGATTTTACGTTAGCCCGCATGTCTCACAAAATTCGTAGCGAGCGAACGGAAACCGAGTGCTGGCGCTGGTTTTGTGCAGATTTGCGGGTGATGCTGGGTCGACACCCTGCAAAGACGCAAATCCAACGAAGTCCGCGCCAGTGCCGGTATTCCGGAGCGTAGTAGAAGATTTGTGAGACATGCGGGCTTGAAGGTGGCTTGCCAAATCTGCTCGCCTTGGGCGGAGCTACCAAGTAAAAAGTGATGTAGTGAAAAAGATCCTCATATTCTTATTTTCCATAGGCTTCCTGCCGCCGTTAATCCGGGCTGCCATCACCGATGCGCAAGGTGGAGGTTTCAGCCCGGATGAAACGATAGTCTTTAAAACGGTGCCCGGAAAAGTGACTGACCTGAAGTTGCACCTGTTTTATCCGGAAGGCTACGATACCGGCAAACCCTATCCTGCCATTGTCCTTTATTTCGGGGGCGGCTGGAATGGAGGAAATGCGGCCCAATTTTATATCCAGGCCAAGTACTTGGCTTCCCGGGGAATGGTCGCCATCTGCTCCGATTACCGCACCAGGAGTAGCCATGGAGTCGTGCCCTACCAATGCGTGGAAGATGGCAAGGCGGCCATGCGTCATGTGCGGCAACATGCCGGGAAACTGGGAATCGATCCCAATCGTATTGCCGCCGGCGGAGGATCCGCCGGGGGGCATGTAGCGGCGGCAATCGCTACCCTGGACCAATTCGATGCCGGCGAGAATCTCAACGTCAGTTGCGTTCCCAATGCCTTGGTTCTATTCAATCCCGTCTATGACAACGGACCCGATGGGTATGGCTACGACCGGGTGAAAGAATATTGGGAGGTCTTCTCACCCATGCATAACATCAATGAGGATCATCCTTCGACCATTGTCTTTCTAGGGGATAAGGACGATCTCGTGCCGGTTGCAACGGCGGAGGCCTACCAGCAGCAGTTGCGGGAACTGGGGATCCAATCCGAACTGCATGTTTATCCCGGCGCCCCTCATGGATTCTTCAATTGGAACCGGGATAAGACTCCGGACAAGGAATTGTTTGTCGCAACCTTGACCGCAGCAGATAAATTCCTGGCCTCGCTCGGCTTCCTCGAAGGTCAGTCCAATGTCATTCAGTGGGTAGCCGCCCACCGATGAACGAGGGGGTGACTGTAGCCTTTCCGTCCGCTGATCCTCTTCCTTATCCGAGATGTTCAGTTATCATCCGCCGTTGACAGCTTCGCTAGGTGAGAGGACAAAGGGAGAATAAATGATCGAAATCAGTGAACACTATTGGGAGAATTTAATTGGCATCCTGGGGATGTTCACTTTGCTGGCCTTGGCAGTGGAGAGGGCCCTCTACCAGATATTCGATTCGAAACTCTGGCGTCGACTTGAAAAATATCTCGAAGAGCAGGTAGGCGGCGACTATCTGGACCTGAAGCCTTGGATCTCTGTGATCGTCTCCCTGGTAATCGCCTTTCAACTTAAAGTGGACGTTATTGCGACCATCCTCAGAAAAAACGAACCGGAAATTTTATCAATGGTCCTAACCGGGTTTTTTCTTGCTGGCGGGAGTACGGGGATATACAAGTTTCTGAAACGCGCCAGAAAATTGAAAGACACCACGGCGTAGGACAAACCCTCGTCGTCACCCTAACTGACGTCCTGCTGTCGGCCCAGCTATTACCTGCCGCCTCTCACTGATCCGAACTAAAATCATGGTGCGAATTATTCTTACTTCTTTTGTTTTAATTTACGCCGCATTTCCGACGGTAGCGGTGGAACAGCCGAATTTGGTAATCGTCATGACGGACGAGCACAATTTTCGGACTCTCGGATGTTATCGGGATCAATTGGCCGAAGATCAGGCTTTTGTATGGGGGAAGGGCGTAAAGGTTGACACGCCCTACCTGGATGCCCTGGCGGCCGAAGGAGCGTTACTGACCAACTTTTATGTTTCTTCTCCCGTTTGCTCGCCTTCCCGTGCTGCCTTTCTGACTGGCCTTATGCCGCACCTGACCGGGACGCCAACGAATGACAGGCCCATGCACGATCACATGGTGACTTTTGCGGAGGTTCTTGGAAGCAAGGGTTACTCCACTGGTTACTTCGGTAAATGGCACCTGGACGGGATTGGGAAACCGCAGTGGGCCCCGGAACGGAAGTTTGGCTGGCAGGACAACCGTTACATGTTTAACCGGGGTCACTATAAGAAACTGAAGGACACGGATGACGGACCACGGGTGGACGCTAAAATCGGGCGCAATGGAATTCCTGCCTACGATTTGAACCAAGCTGATGAAAAATCCTATGCCACGGATTTCCTGATGGATCGAAGCCTGGATTTTATTCGTGAAAACAAGGATCAGCCATTTTGCGTGATGCTGAGTATTCCCGATCCGCATGGTCCCAACCGGGTGCGTGATCCCTATTGGGATAAATACAGGCCTATGAAGTTTCAGGCGCCGAAAACCATGTTCAAGAAGGTCGATGAAGCGCCGGTCTGGAGTGGCGTTACCGGGAATAATTACATCAGCAACCTCGAATTAAACCAGAATCAAATGGCGGCCATCTTTGGCATGGTGGAATGTATTGACGACAATATGGGAAAGCTTTCGCGCGAGTTGAAGCGGCTGAATCTGGAAGAGAATACCATCGTAGTATTTACTTCTGACCATGGAGATTTGATGGGTGAACATCGTCGCCATAACAAGGGAGTTCCCTATGAAACCTCAGCCAAGGTTGCCTTCCTCCTAAAGCACCCCAAACAGGTCAGGGCCGGTAAGGTCATTCACTCCGTCATGACCTCCGTGGATTTTTCTCCCACCATATTATCTCTGATGGGTATTGAGAATGGGCTGCCAATCGGTCAGGGAAAAGACCTCTCCCATCATTTTCAAAATGGTAACATGAATATCCATGGTGAACAGATCGCCTACATTCGCGCCACCACGTTGCATCCCGCCTGGGTGGCAGCGGTTACAGAGGGATATAAATTGGTGATTTCGGATAAGGACAAACCCTGGCTTTTCGATTTGGAAAAAGATCCGGACGAGTTACTCAATTTCTACCAGGATCCCGCTTATCTGGAAACCCGTGAAAGAATGAGAAATGCTTTACGGCGCCAAATGCAAATAGCCGAAGAACCGGCTTTGAGAATAGCGGGATTCGCCAAGTGGCTCCGGTAAGGGCGCCAGCCGGGGTCAAGTCGTGGAAAAGTGATGTTTTGCGGGAGCAGGAACTTGATCGGCATTCACTTTCCCGAATCGGAAGCCTTGGGATTATTTCCGGTGATCACGTCCAACAGCCCTTGATATAATTCTGTTGTTATTGCGTCCAAATCTTCTGAGGTCGGTTGATTTTCCTTAAGAAAATCGCCGATTTTTTTAAATCCCGCACTACCGATAGCACTGAGGAAAACTCCGATCCCTTCCAATTCTGTTCTCTCTAAACTTTCCATATCCAAATTGCGCATCTTCGATCCGCGCATTTTCATCAGTCCGGATTCCAGATCATTTACATAGGCTTCCAATCGTTCAGCAGGAGTTGTCGGATCTCCTCCTGAATTTCCATAAATCAACCAGGGAAGTATATCCAAAACGAAATGCATAATGGGTTCTTGGGTCGGAAGAGCGAAGTTGTAGGAGCCGTCATTGGTTCCGTCGTTTACAATGTTTCCTTCCGAGTCGAAAACGGCTTTCTTGTGCCCGTCCTGATGTAAATCTGCTGTATTGCCAATTGCACCTCCAGGCTGGTGGATATGTAGCTCGGCCGTATTTAACAACAGGTTGTAAGTAAGAATGGCCTCGCGCATATGCTGGGTTTTTATGTTCCCTACCACATCTCGCTGCTCATAAAGAATGATGCTGGGCGTTCTCGCGTTTAAGATAAATGGAATAAACGATATCAGGAGAGCTGAAAAACATTTCATTTGTTAATGGACTACAGTTAACCTGGTTTCGCAGGCAGCAATAAGGCGATGCTATTGAGGCAGCCGACAGGGTCAATAAGCAAGAATGCCGAAAGGGTTATCGGGAATTGAAAATGGACAGGCAGGATAGATGGGACTTGAAGGATGTATTCGGGCTTGACTACTCACAAGTCTGAGTAAAATTACTCAGTATAATGAGTAATTCGTTGAGTTTTTCTCGCCCGCAGATGCATGAGTTGGCCAGTCGCTTGCTGGAACCCCGCCGTTTTATCCAAGTGGTGGCCGGTTCCCGGCAGGTCGGCAAAACGACCTTGGTGGGGCAGACGGCAAGCCATTCCGGCTTGCCTACCCGGCATGCCAGTGCGGACGAACCGACTTTGCGCGACGTTCAGTGGATTGAGCAGCAATGGGAGGCTGCGCGAAGCCTGGCGGATGCAGCGGGGAGAGACGGGGCCCTTCTCGTTCTCGACGAGGTGCAGAAGGTTACAGGCTGGTCGGAGACGGTCAAGCGTCTGTGGGATGCCGATACTCGCCTTGGCCGGACGCTGAAGGTGGTTTTGCTCGGTTCGGCGCCGCTTCTCGTCCAGCGCGGCCTGGGTGAGAGCTTGGCCGGACGTTTCGAAATGGTTCGTTTGCCGCACTGGAGCTTTGCGGAAATGCGAGAAGCCTTCGGCTGGTCATTGGAGCAGTACATTTTCTATGGCGCGTATCCCGGCGCAGCCCCGCTCATCCGGCAACCGGGACGTTGGGCTCGCTACATCCGGGACTCCCTCATCGAACCCATCATCTCCCGCGACGTGCTGCTCCTCTCCCGCGTGGACAAGCCGGCATTGCTACGCAGGTTGCTCGAACTCGGATGCCTCTACTCCGGACAAATTCTTTCCTACACCAAGATGCTCGGTCAACTCCACGACGCCGGCAATACGACGACCTTGGCCCATTATCTGGAACTCCTGTCCGGCGCCGGACTGGTTACCGGCTTGCAAAAATACGCCGGGGGCGTAGTGCGGCGGCGGGCGTCCAGCCCCAAGCTCCAGGTCTTCAACAATGCTTTAATAACGGCCCAGGCAGGTATGACTTTCAGGCAGGCCTACAAGGATCGGGCGGTTTGGGGACGGCTGGTAGAGTCGGCCGTCGGCGCCCATCTGGCCAACGCCGCCGCCATGGGTGACTGTGAAGTCCATTACTGGCGCGAGCGCAACCGCGAGGTGGATTTCGTGGTAGAGGCCGGCAACAGCCTGCTCGCCATCGAAGTAAAAAGTGGACGCACCACCGACACACTGGCCGGCATGGCTGCTTTTTCCAAAGCCTTTCGGCCAACGCGCAAACTACTGGTGGGGAGTGACGGCATCGACATCGAGAGGTTTCTGGCGAAGCCCGTCAAAGAGTGGTTCTACACATGAGGAATGGATAGGCGCAGCTTCGCCCAAACCGTGCTTCGCAACGCTACCATGCTTCGCCTAAAGGCTTCGCACGGCACAGCGCAGGTCAAGAGGCTACCATGCTTCGTAAAGGCTCCCACGGTTCAGCGCAGGACAAGTTGTACAGGATGGACAGGATTTGGAATTGGATGCTCCAAAAATTTACTTGCTTGATAGCAATATAACCATATTATCACCCATATCATGAAAACTACGATTGATCTTCCCGATGAACTGTTGGCTGAAGCCAAGGCAACGGCGGCGCGGCGGCGCACCACCCTGAAGGCTATGGTGGAACACGCATTGAAGAGGGAAATAGAAGGGGATTTACGGTCGCAAGACAAACGGGACTCATTCTCCATCGACGAACACGGGCTGCCCCTTTTGAAGAAGAAGCGGGATTCCAGGGTAACCAACGAAATGGTCTACGAACTGATGGAAGAGTTGGGTATCTGACTCCAACATGCACTTGCTGGATATCAATGTATTGCTGGCTCTGGTAGATCCCGGCCACGCGCACCACGAGCGGACGCGGAGTTGGTTTTTCTCACCGGCTCGCCAGGCATGGGCCACTTGCCCAATTACGGAAAATGGCTTTGTTCGCATTTTGGGTCACGCCGCTTACCCCGGATTCGAGAGGGAGATCGAGGAAGCGCGTATGGTGCTGAAATCGCTGGTCAATTATCCGGGGCACCAGTTTTGGAGCAATGATCTCTCCTTGCTCGATAGGAAGGCTATTCCAAAACTTCCGGGTTCAAAACACCTCACGGATCTATACCTGCTGGCGCTGGCGGTCAAAAGAAAGGCTTTTTTCGCAACCCTGGACCAAAGAATCGATTCCCGACTGATTCCCGGTGGGGCCGAGGCCTGCGTCGTGCTGCCCGGACATTGAAATTGGAGGGATTAACCACAAAGGGAGGGAGGGTTAGGAATTGAACATGGATAGACAGGATGGACGTGATTTGGAATGCGCATACCGCCGACGGGCGAGGCAAATTCCCCTTGCCTGAGAAGGAGAGAGACCCTTTATTTACTCCTCTTTATCCAAAGGCTTGCAACGATTCCAGATGGTTGCGCCATAATCAGAACACATTAAAGGAGAAAAAAATGACTTCGAACCAGGACTGGTGGCCAGATCAGTTGAACCTGAAGATTCTTCGCCGGAATTCTTCCCTGTCCGACCCGATGGGTGAGGAATTCGACTACGCCGATGCGGTCAAGACCCTCGACGTAAACGCGCTGAAGAAGGACATCGAAGAGGTGATGACGACCTCGCAAGACTGGTGGCCCGCAGACTATGGCCACTATGGGCCACTCTTCATCCGCATGACATGGCACGCCGCAGGCACCTACCGCATCAGTGACGGCCGGGGTGGCGGGGGCGCCGGTCACCAGCGCTTTGCGCCCCTCAACAGTTGGCCCGACAACGCGAGCCTGGACAAGGCGCGCCGCTTGCTCTGGCCGGTCAAGCAGAAGTACGGCCAAAAGCTCTCCTGGGCCGACCTCCTCATTTTCGCGGGCAACTGCGCCCTGGAGTCGATGGGGTTCAAGACCTTCGGTTTCGCCTTCGGCCGCCCCGACGTCTGGGAGGCTGACGAGACGGACTGGGGGGCTGAGAGCACGTGGCTTGGAGACGAGCGCCACGACGACGAGGGAGAAATCCAGGGACCCTACGGGGCCGACCACATGGGCCTGATTTACGTCAACCCAAATACATTCGCAATACGTTCAAACGCATGGCGATGAATGACGAGGAAACGGTTGCGCTAATTGCCGGCGGACACACCTTCGGAAAAGCGCATGGCGCCGCTCCGGAGGATAATGTCGGTCCCGAACCGGAGGGAGCCAGCATGGAGGAGCAAGGCCTGGGTTGGAAGAACAGCTTCGGAAGCGGCAAAGGCAACGATACCTTCACCAGCGGCTTGGAAGGCGCCTGGACCGATAACCCAGTGAAATGGGACAACAATTTCATGGAAAATCTCCACAAATACGATTGGGAGTTGACTAAGAGTCCGGCCGGCAAATGCCAGTATGCTCCAAAGAATGCACCTGAAGCAGCCACCGTTCCGGACGCGCACGATCCGGGGAAGAAGCACGCCCCCATGATGCTTACCACGGATCTCTCACTGAGGGAGGACCCCGAGTATGCGCCGATCGCAAAGCGCTTCCTGGAAAACCCGGCGGATCTCGAGGACGCCTTCGCCAAGGCGTGGTTCAAGCTGCTCCACCGCGACATGGGTCCCCGCAGCCGGTATGTCGGCCCCTTGGTTCCCACCGAACCGCTTCTGTGGCAAGACCCCGTCCCGGAGGTCGATCACGAGTTGGTCGGAGAGAAGGAAATGGCCGACCTCAAGGCGAAGGTCCTGGCCTCGGACTTGTCCGTTTCCCAACTGGTCTCGACCGCCTGGGCGGCGGCTTCATCCTTCCGCGGCACGGACAAACGCGGCGGAGCGAACGGTGGGCGCATCCGCCTGGCCCCGCAGAAGGACTGGGAAGTAAACGACCCGGCCCGGCTCAACCAGGCGCTGGAGACGCTGGAGGAAATCCGGACCGGGTTCAACAGCTCTCAGACAGGGGGGAAGAGGATCTCTTTGGCCGATCTTATCGTCCTGGCGGGGTGCGCAGGGGTGGAACGGGCCGCACGGAGAGCCGGTCTCGATCTGCAGGTTCCCTTTTCACCCGGGCGAACCGACGCGTCGCAGGAGTGGACCGATGAAGCGTCTTTTGCCGTGCTCGAACCCACTGCGGACGGGTTCCGCAACTACCTGCAGGCGGGCCAGGAAGGCACGCCGGAGGATCTGCTGGTGGAACGAGCATGCATGCTGACGCTGACCGCTCCCAAGATGACGGCGCTAATCGGCGGCATGCGGGTTCTGGATGCGAACACCGGGCAATCCCGGCACGGAGTATTGACCGATCGGCCAGGGACATTGACCAATGACTTTTTCGTGAAT
This sequence comes from Opitutia bacterium, assembly GCA_014529615.1. Lineage (GTDB taxonomy): Bacteria > Verrucomicrobiota > Verrucomicrobiia > Opitutales > UBA2995 > JAABVD01. The sequence goes on along the minus strand of JAABVD010000012.1, from coordinate 15,210 downwards.
CTTCTCGATATGAGCACCGAGTGGAACCCATCCTCCACATCAGAGGACGTGTTCGAGGGACGCGATTGCCAGACCGGGGAAATCAAGTGGAACGCCACCAGGGTGGACCTCGTCTTCGGCTCAAACTCGGAGCTTCGATCCATTGCGGAGGTCTACGGGTGCGACGATGGGCAGCAAAAGTTTGTGCGCGACTTCGTGGAGGCGTGGGACAAGGTGATGAATCTCGATCGCTTCGATCTCGCCTGATCTCCCGGCAGGGTGAGGGCAGGATTTGGAATGGACTCTCGCAAAGAACGCGCAGCAACGCAAAGACGGGGAGAGTGATTTGCCGGGAAAATTTCCGGGCTAGCCCGGATATCTCACAAAATTCGTCGCGAGGGAACGGAGATCGAGTGCTGGTGCGGGTTTCGGGCAGAGGCGCGGATGAAGCTGGGTCGACACCCTGCAAAGTCGCGAATCCAGCGAAGTCCGCACCAGTGCCGGGATTCCGGAGCGCAGTAGAAAATTTGTGAGATATGCGGGCTAGAACCTGGATTGAACTCCGAGGCTGAACAGCCTGGGTGCGCCCGGGCGGGGACCGTGGGGATGACGCGAGGCGATGTAATGGTCGTCGAACAGGTTGGTTATGGTTCCGAAGATCTCAAGGTGTTCGGCCAACTCGTGATAAAGACTGACATCCACCACGAAACGGCTGTCAGTCTTTCCGAAGCGCGCGTCCCCGTTACCGGTGTTGGAATTGACTTCAACGGCAGAATTGGTCGCTGACGTAAAGGTGGAATCGACGTAGGAGGCGTTGATATAGGCTCGCCACTTTTCAGTTTCGAGGCCGGCAGAGAGATTCAACTGCCATTCCGGGATGTAGGGAACAGAGTTACCGTCTTTTCCTCCCGCGAAGATGGATTCCTCATCTTCCGAATTTGCGTCTCCAGCCAGAACCGCGTCGGTATAAGTCAGCGAGATTGAATAGGGATTCCTGACATTCCAGTCGTTATCGACACCAGGGTCGTAGCCTATGAGCAGTTCGACGCCGGTCGAGTCCACCGAACCCACGTTTTCGGAATTACCGCTACCGGCCCCCCCGAGAGTGTCCACTACGATGAGATCGTTGAAAGCGGTGTGGAACAAGACGACTTCCCCAAAGAGACCCTTTCGATCATCAAAACGAGCGCCCAATTCAAAGGCATCGCTCGTTTCTTCCTTGATTCCGCTTCGGGTGTGATTGCGTGGAGAAGGCGTCGATATCCCTCTATGGTATCCGCCAAATACGATCACTTCATCCTTCGGCTGAAAGGTTCCACCAACCCCGGGAGCAACCACAGTAAGGTCGCTCGCGCCTCCTCGAAAGGGAATATTGCTGCCGTCGGTGGTGAAATCCTCATACTCGAAGTCAAGATTCTCAAGGCGAACTCCTGGTCCGATCGACCAGGAATGGCCTCGGATTTCGTCGCTGAAATAGACGGAAAAGGCCTCGGTCACCTGCCGGCGATTTCCGTCGGAACCGTTCGGGCTCCTGATCGAATCAATCCAGCTTCCATTACTGTCCTGAATGAAGAGATTGTGCCACTGAAACCGACGGATGCGGTCTTTGTGGAATCTGATCCCTGCATCCATAAATTGGGTGACATCTCCCAATTCCAAGGAGTAGTCGAGGTTGGTTTGGACTCCAGCCATGTAGTAGCCGCGATTGTTGGCTCGCACCCTTAATTTACCTGCACGATTGCCCTTGAGCACTTCCAAGGCCATTCCATCCCGGGCTCCGGCAAGGGCTCGAGACAGGTTCTCCCCCACCCTGCTTCCATCCGGTTCATCCCCTTGCGGTATGCCGTTCCCATCGGTATCGATATCCCGAATATCGTGGAGCTTGTTCCAATTCCTGTGGAAATTCTGGTAGTAAACCGTCGATGACAGATTACCCCGCTCGCCGAGTTGGAGAAAATGACGAAGGTGCAACCGGGTATGCCGCGTGTCGATGCGGTCGTTGCGGGAGGCAGCGTAGCGCCGAAAAGGATCCTCCTCGAAGTCCTCGGAGGCTAATCCAAGGTAGGTTTCGTCCGCTTGGAGATCCGAGTAGCCGACTTTTATTTCAAAGAACTGATAGCGTTCCCAGTCCGGCTCCCAATTCGCCTTGACCATGTAATCGGTGCGGTTGAACCCGGTTTGACCCGAACCGGGGAAATCGCCGGCCCCGTCAATCGTCTTGAAGCCGTCGTTCTGCCGGTGGAATACCTCCAAAAGGTATCCGAAGTCCCCTGAATTCAGTTGAATGACCCGGCCTAACCGTGCAGTTGTCCTTATTTCATTTTCGCTGCCATAGGAAGCACGGAGCATTCCACTGGATCCACTCCTCGGCACCGGGGTTGACAGGTAGTTGATTGCCCCTCCGGTTGTATGGGGTCCCCATTTGATTTGGCTGGATCCCTTCAGGACTTCTATTCCAGCCATTCTGCCCGCCGTTGGCGTATAGTAGGCCGATGGGGCCGAGTAGATGGCAGGAGCGGTTGGGACGCCATCCTCCATCACCGTTATTTTGGCATTTCGGGTTGTATCGACTCCTCTCAGGCTGAGATTGGGAAAGAGGCCATAGCCATCCTCCTCGCGTCGGTAGACGCCCGGAACCGTCCGAAGGATGCGATTGATATCGTCCAGTCCGAGATCTTCAATCTTATCGATCCCCAGGTAAGTTCCCGATCCGGGTAATCCATATACGGACTCCACCGCTCCGATCACCTCGAACTCCTCCAATACCCTGAGGACTCCATCATTATCCTCCTGTCCCAACGCGGCCGTTTGAAATAGTGCAAAAATGGTAAATGCACCCCACGGTTGCATTAATCCTGACGACTTTCTTTCTCTATTCATATTCCGGTTCAGTTCCACTGCTCAGGTTTATTGTTTTTGAGTCTCAGTCGCAATAAGTGGCCTCTGCCAGGGCCTGTCAATAAGGAAAAATGGAAAAAATCCGTTATTTCAGATGAACCCAAATGGCATGATTACCATTTGGCGCCTCCGGATTTTTTCAGTTTCGAGGCTATCAGGCGGGACAGGCCGGGGTCTTCCTAAAAGTATTTGTCTATGCCGCCGTAGCCAATTTGCCGGCCCTTATCGGTGGCTTTGAGGAAGTTTTTCAAACGGCTTTCGAATATCTCCGGGCGCTTTCTGGCCGTGTCGAAGTTAGCCTCCAGCCACTCGCGCCAGGGCTTTCTGTCGACGACATAAAGTGTTTCCCCGATTTCCACGTGGAACTTATTTGAGGCGGATAGCAGACCTCTCTACTACCGCCATTCCCGAGAAGCATCTCCCCCGGACTTCGTTCGAGTTCTGAATACTCTGAAATTCTCTTATATGGAATTTAACCCGCATGTCTCACAAATCTTCTACTGCGCTCCGGAATACCGGCACTGGCGCGGATTCACCCGCTCATCAGCGCGAAGCCCGCACCAGCACTCGATCTTCGTTCGCTCGCTACGAATTTTGTGAGAAATGCGGGTTAACAAGTTTCATCTTCTTACAACGCTCAAATGTGTGTTCGAGGATGTTGGGGCGCAACCCCTTATTCCATCCTCCTTTCCCTTATTCCATCACTCCCTCTACCCATCCGCGCCATCCGTGGCATATTCTCCCTGCCTTTTGATTTCTACCCCGATTGAAGGGATGGACAAGCTCCCGGCAATTTCCAACAGTAACGGCCATGACCAAGGACCCATGCAGCATTGCCCGGACACTGGCTCGGGCCGTTGATGGCCTGCGCTTCGGGCCTCCCGTGGTCCATGTCTATAATCCGTTGACTTACGCCTGGGAAGCACATCGGCAATTCCTCGACAGGTATTGCCGCCGGGGAACGGAGGTTCTCCTGGTGGGAATGAATCCCGGGCCTTGGGGCATGGCGCAAACCGGGGTGCCTTTCGGCGAGGTTTCGCTGGTTAGAGATTGGCTGGGCATCAGGGATGGAGTGATCCCCCCGCGAGCCGAGCATCCCAAGCGTCCCATCCAAGGTTTCGCCTGCCGACGCAGAGAGGTTAGCGGTCAGCGTCTGTGGGGATGGGCGCAGAAACGATTCGGATCTCCGGAGGCTTTTTTTGCGCGGTTTTTCGTGTGGAATTACTGCCCCCTGGCTTTCCTTGAGGTATCAGGACGCAACCGCACTCCGGACAAGCTGCCCGTCAAGGAACGCAGGCCACTGTTCGAGGTTTGCGACCGTGCCTTGGCAGACATTACCGAATTTATCCGGCCTTCGCTAGTGCTGGGGGTGGGCAAATTCGGGGCCGGTCGGGCCCGTGCCGTGTTGGGCGATCCATCTTCCGGAGCCACAGCACGAAGAGGCCAAGTGGAGATAGGGAGCATTCTGCACCCCAGCCCGGCCAACCCCGCCGCCAACCGGGGCTGGGCCG
>JAABVD010000012.1:0-10732 GCA_014529615.1 Opitutia bacterium | reverse complement strand
CGGACTTCGTTGGATTCCCCTGCCCGTGCTTCGCACAGTTGCAGGCCGACTTTGCAGGTGTCGACCCAGCTTCACCCGCGCCTCTGTCCGAAGCCCACCCCAGCACTCGATCTTCGTTCGCTCGCGACGAATTTTGTGAGACATGCGGGTTAAAACCATCAATCTTCAGCCATTTTTTCGATCACGATCAGGATCACGATCAAGATCAAGATTGAGATTGAGAGCCATCCGTGGTCAATTCACTCCATCTCTCCATCACTCCATCACTCCATCACTCCATCACTCCATCACTCCCCATTCCTAATTCCTAATTCCTAATTCGCGCCCTTGGCGCTTCCCCCTCTCCATGATACCAAACACTTTAGCCGAGCGCTACGCCTCTGCCGCCATTTGCAAAATCTGGTCCAACCGGGGTCGGATTGTCCTGGAGCGCGAACTCTGGATTGCGGTGATGAAGGCCCAGAGAGACCTGGGATTGGATATCCCGCGGGAGGCGATCAACGATTACGAGGCGGTCAAGGAACAAGTCGACTTCGCGTCCATTCGGCGGCGAGAGTTCCAGCTCCTGCACGATGTGAAGAGTCGCATCGATGAATTCAACGCTTTGGCCGGACACGAACACATCCATAAGGGAATGACCAGTCGGGATCTGACCGAAAACGTGGAGCAACTGCAGGTTTACAACTCGCTACGCGTCCTCCGCACCAAGGTGGCTGCATCCCTCATCCGGTTGACTGACAAAGCGTTGGAATTGAAAGACATCCTCATATCCGGTCGAACGCACAACGTGGCGGCTCAGCCTACCACCTTGGGCAAGCGTCTGGCCATGTATGCGGAGGAACTGTCCCTCGGCCTGAAGGGACTGGAGTCGCTGGTCGACCAATACCCCGCCCGCGGTTTGAAGGGCGCGGTGGGCACCCAACTCGATAGCCTGACCCTCTTTGAGGGCGACGAAGACAAGGTTTTCGAACTGGAGCGGAGGGTCGTGGCCCACCTGGGAATGGAAAAAGTCTTCACCAACGTGGGACAAGTCTATCCGCGCAGTCTGGACTTTGAAATGGTGGCGACTTTTTTCCAGGTAAGTTCGGCGCTGAGCAACTTTGCCAAGCAGTTGCGGCTCATGGCGGGACACGAACTGATCAGCGAGGGGTTTGCCCAAGGACAGGTCGGCTCATCCGCCATGCCCCACAAGATGAACAGTAGAAGTTGTGAACGCATCAACGGCTTTCATACCCTGCTCAACGGCTACCTCAATATGACGGCCGGGCTGGCCGGGGATCAGTGGAACGAAGGGGATGTCTCCTGTTCCGTCGTCCGCCGCATGGCCTTGCCCAACGCCGTCTTCGCCATGGATGGCCAATTGGAGACCTTCCTCACCGTAATCGACCAATTGGAGGCCTTTCCCGAAACCATACGTTTGGAAAATGAAAAATATTTTCCCTTTCTCGGCGCAACCACCATCCTGATGGAAGCGGTCAAAGCGGGGGCCGGGCGAGAGACCGCTCATGAGGCCATTAAAGAGCATGCCCTGGCTACGGTACGCGACTTGAGGTCGGGCAGGAAAAGCAGCAACGACCTGCTGAACCGTCTGGCCGCGGACGAGCGCCTTCCCCTCAGTTCCGCAAAGCTCGAGGCCATATTCCTGGACGAGGCCCGCCTTTGCGGGATGGCCCGCCAGCAGGTAGACCGCTTGGCCAAATGCAGCGAGGATGTCAAAGCCCGCTATCCTGAAGCGATCCACTACCGGCCGAGCAAGATTCTCTAACCCGATCGACCGGTTGTTGGGACCGGTCCCCCGGGTCGAAACGGGACAACTGCTTCCTTTTTTTTCCTTGGCCATTCTATATGGTTGCCAATCTCAAACAGGGAAATCTAATTTCCTTCTTAATCTCTTTGAAATACCCTATGTCTGAACTAGTGGGAAATTGTCTTGTGGCCCAATCCGGTGGTCCAACCTCCGTCATAAATTCGAGCGTCGCAGGGGCTGTCAACGAAGCCCTCAACCACGAATGCATCGAGGAAATATATGGCGGGCTAAATGGGGTTCTGGGAATCCTCAATGAAGACCTGATCGATTTGGCCTGGGAATCCCAACAGGCCATTCGAGGGTTGCGGCACACCCCGGGGTCGGCCTTGGGCACCTGTCGATACAAATTGAAGAAGACCAACGATTTTAAACGCGTCCTACAGGTTTTCCAGGCCCACAACATCCGCTTCTTCTTCTACGCCGGGGGAAATGATTCACAGGGAACGGCGGCGAAGATCTCTGCCCTGGCCCGGGAAAACGACTACGAAATGCGCGTCATCGGCATACCCAAAACCATCGACAACGACATCGTCTTGACCGACCACTGCCCTGGTTACGGAAGCGTTATCAAGCATGTTTCCACCGTGGTTCGAGAAATGGCTTGTGACCACGAGTCGATGGGACAGGGAGATCTGGTGTCCATTCTGGAGGTAATGGGACGCAACGCCGGCTGGATTGCGGCGGGAGCATCTTTGGCCAAGCGCCGCGACAAACCCAATGATCCTCCCCACCTCATTTATTTACCGGAAGTAGCTTTCAGCACCGAAAAATTTCTGGCCGATGTGCGACGCGTCTTATCCCGGGATCGTTATTGCATGATCGTGGTGGGGGAAGGACTGGTCGATGAGGCGGGCAATTATGTGCATACAAGTTCTTCCTCTAGCGACGTCTTCGGCCACGCCCAGTTGGGGGGAGCCGGGGAATATTTGCGCGAACTCGTCGAATCCCTCTTGGGATTGAAAGCCCGCACGGCCAAGCTGGGTATCAGCCAAAGGGCCGCCGCCACCCACGCTTCCCAAATAGACAGTGACGAGGCCTACCTGGCGGGTCAGGCTGCCGTTCACGCCGCCGTCACCGGGATAACCGACAAAATGATCACCCTGGTGCGGGGCGAATCCGATCATTATATTTGTAATACCGGTTTGGCCAATCTAAGCGAAGTGGCCGATGCCGTAAAACCCCTGCCGGTGGACTGGATCAATGAAGACGGCACTAGCATGAGCTACCAATTTGTAAAATATGCCCTTCCCCTGATTCAGGGCGATATCGAGGTCCCCGAGGAAAATGGATTGCCCGAATTCGTCCGATTGGGAAAAACCCGTATTTTCCGCCTCCTCGAACCCTATCAGCCGGATTAATGAGGAGAATTGACCACGGATGAAGGGCTGACGCCCGCCCCCCACCGGCGCGACTGCGGGCTGGCGCCCTTGTCTTGCCGACTCCCCCTCAAGGGGGGAGTGATGGAGAGAGGGAGAAGCGCGAAGAAAAGTAGCTGTAGGAGCGGCTTTATGCCGCGATTGGGGTTAAATTCCTATTTCCTAATTGGCGCCCTTGGGCGCCTATCTTTATCCGGTTAGAGTGGGCGGACTTTGATGCTCCTGAAGCTCACTTCGTTATTGTGGTCCTGCAGGGAGATATACCCTTTATCGGCCAGGCCGAATCCTTCCAACTCCGCGTACTTGCTGCGGGCGACGAGGGCGCGGAAGATGTTGTTGCCGCGCTGGAATTGCACCACTTTGAATCCGTTTAACCAGTGTTGGACCACGCCGTTGGGGCGGGCAATGATCCGCGCATGATTCCACTTACCCACTTCCACCGGAACATTTCGGTGAGATACGAAACGCTCGGAGGGGATGAGGTCGTATAACGAGGCGCAAGTCCGATTGCCCACCACCCCTTTTTTTGCATCGGGATGCCTTTTATCGTCGAGGATCTGATACTCCAGCCCCAAGGCCGAGTTGCCCTTTTCCGAGGCAAAGTATTTAATCCCGCTGTTGGCCCCGGGAGTGATCTTGAATTCCAGGTCCAGTTCAAACACGCCGTAGGGGTCCTGGGCAATGATGTCGCCGCCGATTTTCGCTTGTCCCAGTTCGGTGGCTTGCACGGTCAGCACACCGTTCTCCACCATCCAGCCTTTTTCCGGCGCTGAATTTTTCCCGACATTGCGCCAGCCGCTCAGGTTTTTTCCGTTCCAAAGCAACTTCCATCCCTGGGCCGCTTCATCGGCGCTGACGTTGTTGGGGATGAGGTTGCGGATATAAAGGCCGCGACTGGGGGTCGCCTTGGCGATCGCTGTATCGATGCGGATATTGCGCCAAGCTATCTCCTTGCCGACCAAATGGTCCCTGCTCCCGACCCCATGCACCTGCAGGGCGATGAATCCTTTGTTGGTAAGATCGTCCATGAGGTGGGCCACCGGTTTTCCATTCAACCAGGTGCGCAGCGAAGGGCCTACGCACTCGATCTTCACCTGATTCCATTCGTTTTGTTTAAACAGTGTTTTGGCTCGCGGATTAAAATCAACCGGGTAGAGCCAGCCGCGCCGGGCTTCGTCGAAAATGCCGGCCGACCAGGCGCGCGGGCCGGTATCCAATTCGTATTGGTAGCCGTGGACGCGGCCCTCCCGGTACTCGGGAAATCTCGAACTGCGGAACTGGATCCCTGAGTTCAGGCCCTCATCCACCTTAACCTCCAACTCCAAAACAAAATCCCTGTAAACCTTTTTCGTGGCTAAAAATGTGTTGGGCGATTGAGCCACGGATTTTCCTACTATGGCCCCGTCCTCGACCCGGAATTCCGCCCATCCATTTTTGGTTTCCCATCCTTGTAAAGTTGTTCCGTCAAAAAGGTTTTCCCACTCGGCTGCGGCGCTGCCGGGGAATAATCCCGTCCAGGCCAGGACCCAAACCAGGGTGAGAACCGTCGCTTTGGTGAATTTTGCTTTCATGATTCGAGGGCTGATGGAAAGGACCCCAGTAAAAGCGGGTTGGGGTGGAAGTCCAGGCCGTTTCCTTTCCGTGGTTTATCCCGATGGCCCGACCGGAAAAATAATTTCGATGTTGGTATAACGGGAAGGAAGCCTTTAATCTACAATTGATTTTCTTTTGGTTGCCCCTCCATCACCCTATCCATGGGGAGACTGGAGGGGATGAATTCCGACAATTGCCCGATAACATGAAAAAAATCTCCCGTAGAATTGCTTTAAAACAATCGCTCGCCGCAGCGGCGGCATTCTCCTTGCCCTCCATCGCGCCCTCCCGCGCCTTGGGACTGAAAGGCAAGCATTCCGCGCCCAACAGCCGCATCAACCTCGGGCTGATTGGAAACGGCAAAATCATGAAGGGCCACCGCCAATATCACCTCGGGGCGGACGATGTTCAGGTCGTGGCCCTGAGCGACGTCAAAACCTGGGAACTGGAACGGGCGCGGGCCGAAGTAAAAAACGTTCAGGGAGAAGCTTGCCCGACCTATGAATTTTACGAGGACATGTTGGCCCGGGACGATATCGATGCGGTCGTGGTGGGAACTCCGGATCATTGGCATGCCAAAATATCCATCGACGCCATGAAATCGGGCAAGGACGTCTACGTGGAGAAACCCATGACCCTGACCATCGAAGAGGGAAAAATCATGCGGAAATTGTGTCGCCGCTATGGTCGGGTCCTTCAGGTTGGCAGTCAACAACGGTCCAATTGGGCCTTTCGCAAGGCCGCTGAACTGGTCCGCAACGGATATATCGGCAAGGTCCACACGGTGGCGGTGCGCCTGGGGGATTTCCCTCCCCCCACCCAGTATCCGGCCGAACCCATCCCGAAGGGCTTGAACTACGACCGCTGGTTGGGCCCGGCTCCCTGGGAGCCCTACAACGAACTTCGGATCAAAGGGGATTACGGAGGCGGCTGGCGCCGTTTCTGGGATTATGGCTCCCGGAAAAACGGCGACTGGGGGGCTCATCACTACGATATAGTGCAGTGGGCCCTGCAAAGGGGAGCCCTACCAGTATTACATTTACGACGACGCAACCAAAATTATTCGGGGTTACGACGGCAAGGGTCATATGATCCGCTTCATGGGTGAAGAAGGTGAAGTTCGGGTCAGCCGGGGAAACAAACTGGAAACCGAGCCGGCATCCCTGAAGAACACGGTCTTGAAAACGACCGATCAGCGCCTCTACCAATCAGAAGACCATCGCCGGGATTGGCTCGATGGTATCCGCAGTCGCAACCAAACGATTTGTCACGTGGGCATCGGCCACCGCACCGCCACCATTTGTCACTTGGCCGGTATCTCGGAGCGCCTTGGCCGTCCCATTGACTGGGACCCGAAAACGGAAAGAATCCTGGGCGATCCGCAAGCGGCCAAATGGCAAACCCGCCCCCGCCGCGCTCCTGACCACTTGATCGGGTAACTACCCTTTACCGAACATCGACTATCATGAAACGCCTGAGGCAAATTGTGTCATTCCTGATTCTGACCATTGGGGTTTCCTCCCCCTCATGGTCCAACCCAAACACCGACGACCTGTTGGAAATCGTGCGGGGTTTTTCTGAGGAAGACCCCGAAATTCAATACCAGGCTCGCGCCAGGCTCGCCACCTTTGTAGCCCGCCAAACCGCTCCAGGCCAACGTGAAGGAGCTGAAAAGACGACCCAGGGTTTGCTCGATTGCCTGCAGGATCCATCGGTGTCGGATGAGGCCAAAAAATACATCCTCCGGCAACTGGGGCGGGTGGGAACCGCAACCGCGGTAATGCCGTTGAGCAGAATCATGTCGGGGGGCAACGCCTTGCAGGCGGAATTGGCCCGTCAAGCGCTGGAACAGATCTCCGGTCCGGAAGCCTCCGATGCCTTGAAGCAAGCAATCCGCCAGTCCTCCGAGGACGGAGCCCGACAGACTTACATCCGGTCGTTGGCGAACCGGAAGGATCCCGATGCCCTCAGCTACTTTTCAAAAGGACTTGAGGGGGAGGATTCCCTTCTCGCCATAGAATCGATCCATGCCCTGGCCAAATTGGGCACGAGCGAGGCGGCGCGGGCGCTGCAACGGGCATACCGCTCACAGCCGGCGCCGGAATTGCGGTTGGATTTGGAACGCGCACTCGTTTCCCTGGCGGAAACGGCTGATGCGGTACTGATTCAAATTCAGGAGTCGGGATTGAGTTCGGCTAATCGACAGGCCGCCTTGACCCGCCTGGTCGAATCGGGGCATGGCCAATCGGCCAAACTCCTCCGATCCTCCTTGTCGGGTTCCGATCCGGGTCTCCGCACCACTGCCCTTCACCTCGCGCTGAATCACGGAAAGCAGAATCTGGCGCGGGAAGAAAGGGAAAATTTTTCCGCTGACGATTGGCGGGTTATTCTGGGGGGATTGTCCGCCTTTTCGGGAAGGGAAGCCGAGGACCTGGCCCTTGAGGCTGCCGAGACGGGTAACCGGGAAATCCAGGTAGAGGCCATTCGCGCCTTGGCCGCAGTCGGAAGCGGACGGTCCATTGACCTGGTCCTCCGCCACTTCGCCGGCCGCGACCAGGGAATGAAGCAGGCCGCAATCCACGCGCTGGAAAGAATGCAGAGCCCCGCTTGGAACGGTCGGTTGCAAAAAATGCTGAACTCCGATTCCGAGTCGGATGCCGCCACCGCCATCGAGGCGCTGGTCTATCGGGATTTGCCCAACGCCAAAAACCGGTTGTTCAGGATTGTCAACGGCGAGAACGCCAATCTGGCCCGGCAAGCGTTGCGGACGTTGGCCAACATTGCCGATGAGGAAGACCTTTACCGGCTCTATTTTTTAGCCAAGAGGACCGACAATGAGGACCTTGGAAATATGATCACGGGAATGCTCAAGAGAGTAACTCCTGGGGTGGGATCGCTCGAATTGCAGGCCAAGGTGAGTGCCTTGTGAGACATGCGGGTTAGGATAAGAGATGCTGAGTTGCCGAGTTGCTGAGATGCTGAGAGGGAGAATAGGGAAGTGAACATGGATAGACAGGATTTGGAATGGGGGGGGAAATGGAGAGATGGAATGATGGAGTGGTGGAATTGAGTAGAGGTTCCGAGTTGCTGAGAGGGGAGCATTAACCACCGATGAAGGGCTGCCGCCCGCGCCCCACCGGCGCGACCCCCGGCGGGCGCGCATGTCGTGGCGACACCCCTTCAAGGGTGGAGTGATGGATGGGACGGTGCTGGAGCCGCGATCCCACGAAACAGCCTCACCCCAATCGCGGCATAAAGCCGCTCCTACAGCTTAAACCACTATTCTTCAGCAATTTTTTCGATCACGATCACGATCACGATCATGATCAAGATTGAGAGCCAACCGTGGTCAATTCTCTCCATCTCTCCCCTTTCCTAATTCCTAATTCTTAATTGGCGCCCCTGGGCGCCTACCCCCCCCCATTCCATCACTCCATCACTCCATCACTCCTGGATCCGGGAATCCATCAGAGTGGATCGATGAGCTGTCGCCGATAACTGTTCCCCCATCTCGGAATCATTTCATGCTCAACCGTAAGTTTACCCGCCTCCTCGGGCAAAGATCGGCCCTGGCTTTTCAAATGATCCAGGGCATTGAGGGCGTGAATGGAGAGGATAAACTCGTTTTGGGGAAAGGTTGCGTATCGCATGAGGGTGGAAATGGCCTTTTCTTGAAGGTCTTGGCGGGAACTGAACCGTCCCAGGCACTCGGCCGCGGCCACAGCCACGATCGGTTCGGGATCATCCAGAGCCTTTTCCAGAAGGTTCTCATTGAGGTCGTAGGCAATCCCAGGGCCTTCGGCCAAGACCTGCATGAGGACCCAGTAGCGCCGCTCGGGAAGCGGGTGCTTCAGATTCCCGGGTAATTCCTTTTCGAGATCGCGAAGTTTCAAGACGGTGTTTCCCCAGGTTGGAGCGTGACCCAACTGAGTGCGGTCGGATTCCGCCGGGGATGTTCCACTCAAAATAATTTTCCGCAACATGGGTTCTGGCAGAAACCCGAGATCTCCGGTGGCGGCCATGTGTTCGTCCAAAGCCTGGCTCAACCTGGATTTTATGGGCTGGTGAGGGGCAGATTCGGCCAGATTGTCTACGGAGTGGTAATCGTTTTCCAAATCGTAGAGTTCTTCTCGCGGACGCGGTTCCCAGAAGGCGGATTGAATGGCGTCCAATTCGCCGTCCAGAAATTTCCCATACCATACCGAGGTGGTCGAAGTCTGCTGCTGGTAGTGGACATACTGGCCGTGGGGAAGGTGCCGGTAAAAATTGCGCATGTAGATGTAGCGACCATCGGTAATACTGCGGACAAAATCGGACCGTTCATCCATCCGGCCGCGAAATCCGAAAGAGTATGGCGGGTCCTCCGTCTGCTGGTCTCCGGCGAAGGCATGGCCGTGATAGTATTCCGGAATCGTCACACCGGCCAGGGACAACATGGTCGGGGCGAAATCGATAAATGCCACCAACCGGTCGGAAATGCTTCCCTCCTCGTAGCCTTTGGGAGCCAGATGGGCCCATTTTTGGGGGAAATGCACGATCAAGGGCACGTGCAACCCGGACCAACCCGGATAACGTTTGCTGCGGGGCATGCCGGAACCGTGATCCGCCCAGAAAAATATGATAGTGTCCCGGGACAGCCCCGATTCCTCCAATTCTTTCATCCGCATCCCGAAAAATTGGTCCGCTTCGGTCAGGCGGTCGTAGTATTGAGCCCAATCCTTGCGCACCTCGGGAGTATCCGGATGATAGGGGGGCAGGGTAGCCAAGGCGGGGTCGTGCACCGGGTTGGGGTGGTTATTGCGAATCCTGCTTTCGTGCGTGCCCGTGAAATTGAATACGGCAAAAAACGGTTTTTCCTCCGGGCCATTTTTCCAGTGGGCCTTATTGGAGGATTCGTCCCAACCCTTGTTATCGGTGGTCAGGTTGTAGTCTTCTTTGCTGTTGTTGGTGGTGTAATAACCTGCTTCCTGTAAATAGAGGGGAAAAAATTTCAGGTAGGATGGAGCGGGGGTCCGCGATCGCATGTGTTGGCTACCCGTGGACGGCGGGTACATGCCCGAGATGATGGTGGTTCGAGCCGGAGCGCAAACCGGAGCATTGGAACTGGCTTTGGTGTAGCGGTAGCTGCGCTCGGCAAATGCGTCGATGTGGGGAGTGGTAGCGTAGGCATCTCCGTAACACCCCAGGTGAGGGCCGTGATCTTCGGAAGATAGCCAAAGGATGTTCGGCTTATCCACGGCAACTATTGAAATGCTGGCGGTCCACCAAAGGAACCAACTCAGGGTTAAAAACTTGAATTTCATATCCCTTGGGCAATTGAGGTTCTAATTTGTTTCGGTTCAATTCGTTTCCGTACCCGACAGGAAATCTTCGTCGTACTGGGTTTGCAGCGCTTCCCAGGCCAAGTCGTGGAGTTCGGCCCGGTCCTCGGCAATTTGATAGAGCTCCCAGCGATTGCCGTTATCGCGCCGCATGACGGCTTTCCAGTCGCCCCGGCGCAATGCCCGGTTGTCGGAATGGGCAAAGAAAAATTCGCGATCTTCCCAATCCGGGTCACTCGCAAAGGCCGGCGCCAAGCTGCGCCCGGGTAAGCGGGGCCCGATTTCCGGGGTTTTCTCCCCTACCCCAGCCAACTCCAGGATGGTGGGAACCAGGTCGATGAAGTGACCTGGGACATGGCGCAGTTCCCCTCCCGACTGAATTCCCCCGGGCCAATGCACGATGAAGGGCGAGGCTATGCCCCCCTCGTGGTTCCAATGCTTGTGCAGGGAGAGAGGGGAATTGGAGGCCGTCGACCAACCGGGCCCCAAACACAGGTAGGAACCGGCCGAACCCAGGGGAGCAGCGGGATCGTGTTTATCGCCGCGGTTGATGATTTCTCCACTGGCCCCGTTATCGACCATGAAAAAGAAAACGGTATTGTCCGCTTCTCCCATGGCCGAAATCTGCCCCATGA
>JAABVD010000248.1 GCA_014529615.1 Opitutia bacterium | reverse complement strand
CAACTTGCGATTCTTGTCCGGAAGCATTGCCATTCACCTGTTGTCCCTTAAATTTATTGAAAAAATGGGAGCCGCTGACCCTTCATCTCCTGCCCTGCCCTTCCATCGGGCCCAAAAGATAATCCCCACCTTGGACGCGGATGGAAATTGCTACCTTCCGGATTCACCCAACGGAGTGAAATTTGAACGGTTTGTTTTCGACGCGCTCCCCTTATCCAAAGCATCCGTCGTGCTGGAAACCCGGCGAGCGAGTGAATTCAGCCCGGTAAAAAACCGGCAGGGACTGGATTCGCCCGGAATCTCCGCCGAGGCACAGATGAAGGAATTTGCTTCCTGGTTGGAAGCCGCCGGCGAAATCGTGGCCAAAACTGACGACGGCGTCCCCCTTTCTCCCATCGAGGTAAGCCCGCTGTTCGGATTCGATGAAGCTACTTTTGTGCAGAGGTGGAAGTCTCTTGCCAAAAAACCAGATATCACCCAACCCCTTTTTTTGTCCTGACCGCCCCCTGGAAATGAACCTGACAGCATCAATCCTAGCCTTGGGAGAGAACGAAAAACTGCTCCCCTCCACCGTCGAAAACATGACCCAGTGGCTATCCGGGGACTTCCTCCCGGATTGGGCCAGGCAAAGTCTGGAAGAATTGGTGCGAAACGAATCGTTTGAAGAATTAGACGACCGTTTCTACAAGAACCTGGAGTTTGGCACCGGGGGCATGCGGGGGCGCACCATCGGACGTGTCCCTACCGAGGCGGAGAGGGGAACCCCGCAACATCCCGCCATCGGCTCGAATGCCTTGAATGATTTCAATATAATTCGGGCCACTGCGGGACTTTTCAACTACGCCAAAGGCTATCTGCTACGCCACCAGATTTTCGATACCCCGAAGCTGGTCATAGCCCACGATGTTCGGCATTTTTCCCGTTATTTTTGCCAACTTTGCGCCTCGACCTGGACTCGGCTCGGAGGGCTTGCCATGATGTTCGAGGGCCCCCGTTCCACCCCACAATTGAGTTTCTCGGTCCGCAACCTCGGCGCCACTGCGGGAGTGGTCATAACCGCCAGCCACAATCCTCCCCACGACAACGGTTTCAAGGTTTATTTCAGGGATGGAGCCCAGGTCGTGGAACCCCACGCCTCGGGAATAATCGGTCAGGTCGACCGGGTCGATTTGGCCGACACGGCCCATCATCTGGAGGTCGATCTCGGGGATGTCGTCATTTTGCCCGAATCGATGGACGAGGCTTACCAATCTGCCGTCATGGAGGCGGCGCTCGATAAATCCCTTTTCCAATCGGGCCGGTTAAAGGTGGTTTTCAGCTCCCTGCATGGGACCGGGGGCATTGCCACCCTGCCCGTTCTGCAAAAGCTGGGCGTGGCGGTGGATAAGGTTCCCCAACAGGATACATTCGACCCGGGGTTCCGCACCGTTACATCTCCCAATCCGGAGAATGCAGAGGCCCTTTCCCTGGCCATTAAGCAGGCCGAAGCTACCGGGGCGGATCTGGTTGCCGCCACCGATCCCGATTGCGACCGCATGGGGGTAGCGGTCCGGGATGGAGAGGGCAAAATGCAACTCCTCAGTGGAAACGTGATCGGTTCGGTCATGGCGGAATACCGCATAAGCCAGATGAAGGAGTTGGGTGTCCTGGCGCCGGCCGGTTCATCCCGCGCAGCCATAATCAAATCCTTCGTCACCACCCCGCTGCAGGACGCCATCGGAAAGACCCACGGGCTCAAGGTCATCAACACTCTGACCGGATTCAAGTGGATCGGAGAAAAAATCCATCAATACGAGCAAATCCTGCAAAAGGAACTTATGGTGGAGCGGGGATACAAAATCGATTACGACAACACCAGCTACTCGAAACGGGCCGATCTTTTGCAGGAGTTCAGCACTTTTTTCGTTCTGGGATGTGAGGAAAGTTATGGTTACCTGGGCAGCGACGCCATCCGCGACAAGGATGGCAATGCGGCCGTGGTCATGTTTTGCGAAATCGCCGCCTATCTGAAGAACCGGGGGCTCACCTTTCTCGATTACCTGGACCAGTTGTATTGCAAATATGGCTACTATCTGGAAAGCCTAGGCCAGTTGCGCTACGAGGGCGCCGCCGGCGCCGAAAAGATAAAGAGAATCCTCGACTCCTATCGGGCCGATACACCCCGGGAAGTGGGCGGAATCGCCGTGTCCGAAATGCAAGACTTTGGCGTGCAGGATTTCAGGGATGCAGACGGCAACCCCATTCCCAAGCAGGACTTTTTCTTCCTTCGCCTGGAAAACGGTTACCGCTACGCCGTGCGGGGCAGCGGTACCGAACCGAAAATCAAGTTCTACATCTTCGGTCGGGAATCGGTGGAAGATCCATCAGACCTGGAAGAGAAGAAGAAACGTGCCCGAACCAACGTCGAAGCCCTGCGCCAGGCCATCCTCTCGGATGCGGACCGAAGGGCTGGGAGCTGACCTCCTCCCGCTTCCGGTCATTTGACTTCGAATTGTTCCTCCACCACCACTGCCTGGGGCATGCCCTGGTAACAGTCCGCCCGCAACGCGCAAAATCCCTTCCGCTTTTCCCGATAGATGGGCCATAACAACTGCCGGTCCGTTTCGGGAACGGGCAGATCGTCGATCTTCCGGTCCGGGAAAAACCCAAACCGGCCCTCCTCGATCGATGCGGGCAGGACATCGATCGGCTTCCTGCAATCGAATAAAAACATCAACCAGTGAGTGGATGCCTCGTATCCCCTTTCCGTGATCATGCAAAAGAGATGCAAATCCTGCTCGGTTATGACCAAACCCGTTTCCTCGCCGGTTTCCCGGATGGCGGTCTGGAAGGGCGATTCGCCGTGGGACATTTCCAGTTTTCCACCGATCGGACTCCAAAAACCGATATTGGGCTGCTTGGCCCGTTCCAGGAGAAGCAGTTCCCCGCGCCGATTGCGCAAAAATACCAGTACACTGATTTTGAAGGGGAGCATACGGAAAGGCCTACCGTAGACCGGTTACGGGTAAATGGTTTTGGCCGGGTGCGTTCCAGTCCGCCCTTGCCCATTCCCCCGTAGCCCATAACGTGTGCAATTCATTCTCCATTTGGCCTAAACAGTGTACTTGAGTAAAAAAATTGCTAGGGAATTTCGCCTCCGGAACCTTTTGGCGATCAGTTCCCTCGCCTTCCTCCCTTGTTGCGAACTGTCAGCTCAAGGGGATCTCCGCATAACGGAGGTGAATTTCGATATGGAACGCTCCAACCGCGGAGGAGAACACTGGCTGGAAACCACCGTGGAGGTCCAAGTGCGTGGAAATTCGGACCCCGCCGCGGTCAACCGCCGCTACCTGGACGATGTGCGGGTCTATATCGCGTTGGCCTTCAATCTCGGCTCCCGTTCGCGTACCCGTCTGGAGTATTATTGGTCGGAGGTGGAAGCGGCCACGTTGGATCGCGGAACGCACGCATTTCGCTTTTACCTCAACCCCGACCTGATTAAGCGCAATTCCCTGACCGATGGGGAACCGTACGCCTTCCATATCGAAGTAGGCGCTGGTTCGGCCGCCGTTGCCAACCCCGTGGTCGCGGTATCGGACAACTTGCGCGATCCCGCCCGGCTGGAGCGCTTCAATGATTTGCTGGAAAGGGTCAGGGACAAACAGTCCGGCGTTCTCCTCCCCCAGGCCGAATCCCCCTTCCGCGACATGTACCTGGGCGAGACTCCCGCCACCAAGGGCTATCGCCGCTCGCGGGAGTAAAGCGCTGCTCTCGGGGCTTCTGTCGTTCGCTCGCGACGAATTTTGTGCAGATTTGCGGGTGATGCTGGGTCGATTCCGGAGCGCAGTAGAAAATTTGTGAGACATGCGAGTTAGTTGTAGGAGCGGCTTTACGCCGCGATTGCTTCACCGCTGTGGAATCCCGTCGGGGTTTGTTGTTTGTTGCCCAACTGTCCGTGTCAGCCCTCCAAAACGGGCCCGGGCCGATTGATTTTGTCGGCCCCGGTGGCCTGGCCCGGCATTTCGCCCCGCACATCTTTCCCGGGGCGAGGCCCTTTTGCCCTGTCCGGGGTCGGATTTTCCGGAACATTATCTCCCGTTTCCCCGGCCCAACGTTCCAGGACAGAGGCCAGCATTTTCTCGATGGCCATGTAACGGGCCCGTCCCGATAAATTGACCAGTTGATGCGGGTCTGCGTTGACGTGGAACAATTCGGTCTGCGGGCGCGGAACCAGGGAAATGTCCTCCTGATGGGGCAACGTTTCCCCGGCTTCATACCGGTCCCACAATTCCTGGGCGGCGGGGAATTTCGAGTCGTCGCTCTCGACCGACAAGTTCCGTTTGTGGGGGTAGGCGTTGTGGATGTAGAGCCAGGGCCCGTAACGCACACTGCGCTCGTGGGCTGCATAAACGTGCCAGTTGTGTTCCGAGAAAGCAAAATCGCGCACCTTGCCCTGGGGGTTTTCCAGCACCGGAACCAGACTCACCCCCTGAAAGGTGGGGCCCGCTTCCACTCCGGCCAATTCAAGGAAGGTGGGGGCAAAATCAATGGAACTGGCCACGGCCCTCGTCCGCCCGGGTTTTATTTTTCCCGGATTCCAAATAATAAGAGGGGTTTTCACCCCACTGTCGTAGAGCCGGGTTTTGCAACGCGGAAAGGGTCGTCCGTTATCGGAACAATAAACCAGGTAAGTGTTGCCTGCTATCCCCTGACGGATGAGTTCGGCCACGAGCTCGCCCACATAGGTGTCGGTCCGGCTCACCTCGTGGTAATATTCCGCCAAGTCTTTCCTCGTGCGCGGGCCATCGAATAGAAAGGGGGGAACCTGCATATCCTCGGGATCAAATTGAGGGGCATGTTCGTTGATCTGCCAATCGCGGTGGGCGTCGTTTGAGGCGAACCAGCAGAAAAAAGGCCGGTCAGGCGGACGGTTTTTCAGCAATAGGACCCAATCCCGGCTACCCGAGGGCTTCTCTCCCGCCCCCGTCTCCTCGAATCCCAGTTTCTCCGGTTCATTCATGTGATTCTTTCCCGAAATGACAGTGTAATA
>JAABVD010000247.1 GCA_014529615.1 Opitutia bacterium | reverse complement strand
CTTGAAACTGGGTCAACCACGCAAAGCGGTTTACAACTTGCGGCAATGCCTCGATATCGACCCGGACAATGTCCCGGCCAGCTACGCATTGGGCATTTCGTTCCTGGGGTATGGCGACTCCCAACGCGCCCGCCGGGCTTTCGAGAAGGTGCTGGAGAAAGACCCCGACCACCCTCAAGCTCGGGAGAAGCTGGCGCAACTGGAGCAGAAAGCTGATTAAAAGGTGGAGCAGCGGAGAGATCACCTGAAGGAGAGGTGACTTCAGTGGTCAGCCCGGCAACCGCACCGGCTTACGGCCTCGCTACTCCGGCTCGCAAGGTATCGCGCCAAAGGACCCGGCCTAGTTTTCTTCTATCCTAAGGACCCGGTTGATCACGGAACTCCCGGGGACGGTCTGCTTCCTGCCGTTTGCCCAAGTGACTTCGATCGAAGAAAACTCCCTGTTTTCACCCAGGCCTATGTAGAGAGGATAGTCGCTGTGGGAAATGAAGCCGGATTTCCCATCGTAGACGCGGTGGAGTTTCTGCCCATCCGGCAATGCCACTACGACTTTTGTGCCGATGCCGCTACGATTATTGGCCACCCCCCTGAACCTCAACTTCAAGTAGTTGATTCTCTTTTGTTCGCTTAAATCGCTGACGAGCACCTGCGGGTAGTAGTAATTCTCATTGGTGACAATATCGAGATCACCGTCATTGTCCAGATCAAAAATCACGGAAGACCGGGAGCCGAGGGACCCGAAAACCTCGACCATGCCTTCGTGTTTCCCATTGCAGTCCAGTTTGATGTATTCGGTTGCGCAATCGCGAATGAAAATCGGGACCTTTGTTTTTTCATCCTCACGCGGATCAATACCTAAAAGCCCAGCCGCCTCGACGAACTTCCTGCCACCTTCGTATAGGCGCATTGAATTCGGCCTGTACCGCCAAGGATAATTCATACTCGCGGTAATGAAGACGTCCTCAAATCCATCGGCATTAACATCTTCGACGCTCACGCCCCATGGCCAATAATTCTCGAGGCCCAGTTCATCAGAATTCTCTCGATAAACCATCCCGTCGCTGCCCCTGGCCCCTTCAAAGAAGGCATTCCCCCATATGACCTGCTTATCCTCCAGTTTTTTCAGGAAATGTGTCTTCAGTTTTTCTCGGGGAGCTCCCGAGACGGCGATGTCAGATTTCAAATGTCTTTGAGAGGGTTCGAATCTGACCCCTGCGTTTGGTCGTCGTGGATTTGTCCAGATCATGTCGGCGTGCATATCCGTAACAAAAAGATCGAAAAAACCGTCATTGTTATAGTCGAAGCTGTTGACACCTTGAGAGCCGTGCGGGTTTCTCGGAAAATACGTTTGCGTCATGCGCTGAAAAGATATCCCCTGTTGATTTATGAAAACTTCGTCGCTGCGGTGCATGTCCAAGACATAGAGATCCATCCAACCGTCGTCATTGACGTCCATTATGGTCGCGTCACCCGACCACATCTGGTCGCTCAATCCCACTTTTTCAGTGACGTCCACAAAATCTCCCTTGACGTTTCGGTAAAGCTTGTTGCTTTCCGAAGTCCCCTCACGCATATGTAACATCGGCGCTCCGACCACAGGAACGAAGTATCCATGATCCTCGTTTTTTTCTCTACCGGTGAATTTCCCGGTATTCAATACGTAGAGGTCAAGCCAGCCGTCGCCGTCATAGTCAAAAAACACCGGAGCGGATGAATGAAATCGTGAATCCAGTCCCACCTTCTTTGTCACGTCATGAAAGGTTCCATCGCCCAGGTTTTCGAACAGGATATTTCCGATCCGGGTAGTAGTGACAAACAGGTCCGGATCGCCATCATTGTCGTAGTCAGCAAATCCGGCGCTGGCCGCGATTTGGCCGTCGGTACCGACACCGGCTGATTCCGTAACATTCTGGAAATTTCCGCTACCGACATTTCGCCACAATTGGCTGCTGCCGATGTGGCTGACAAAATAAATATCAATCCAACCGTCATTATCGTAATCGGCTATCGCGAGGCCATTCTCGTGGCGATAGTAGAAAATCCTCCCTCCCTGTTTCAACAGGTCAGTCATGGTCTGGTGTTTGAAATCTATGCCTGATTCCAGACGGCGATCTTCGAACTGAAACTCGGTATAGGCCGAAATCTTGTGACGATTTGCAATCTGTTCGTTCTTGATTTCCCTGATCCACTCGTCTTGGCCATCGAGACCTTTGAATCCTTCCTCCTTTGTATCCGAACAGTTGGTGACGATCGCCGCAACCAGCAACAGGGAAATCAGGTTGTTCTCAGTCATCGGAGTGCCTTAAGGGAGTTGGTTTCCAGGGGTGCAGGCGAAGACAGATTGTCGAATCAGTACTCCAGTTTCGCGACATTATGGTCGGGATCTGATAAGCTACGTCCCGGATCCTCGAACAGACCCCTGCCCAGCGCTTCGGCGGCCTCCTCGCTCAGCGTGCGGCCGGTGCCCCGGGCGTGCGCCCGCAGGGCCGCAATCAGTTGTGTGGACAACTTGACGGTGAAAGCCATTGTTCGCTCTGGACGGGAAACTCCGACCCAACTCTCGGCCTCCTTGCATACCGATACACTTGCCGCAATGACATGCCGTACTCCGCCGCCAGTTCCTTGGCTGCCGCCGCCATGGCTCCGTGCTGTCGAAAGCGCGGCTAAGACCGCATTAAGACCCCTTGCCCTACCGGCCTTGGAACCCTTGCCATTTGTCATATAATATAATTTTCAAAGCGCATCAATGGTTTCCATGTCGCGAGCGGGGAATCACACTCGGTCAAGCTTTAAGTTGCCAATTGAGTTACCCGGGGGAATAAGCAGCCCCACTTTGGGCTGTGCTCATATCGCTCTCGACGCTTGGGCTCCATCAAGTACCGTTTTTTGAAATTTGGCTACTGACTGCCGCGATCGGAGTGGTGATTTTATCGAACCGGGGCGACGCCGGTACAAAGCCATGTCCAAGGCAGCACCAGTTTGTGTACGCAGATGCGTCGCCATTGCCCCGCCTCACCACCGGGCGGTTCCAAGCGTCCATGACCACGCTCAGGTACAAAACTTCCCCCTTGTGGGGATGTAGGTGTAGGGTCGGACCACAGCGCCCTGTTCGTTTCGCAACGAGTGGGTTTCTGCGGTCTGCCCTCCGAACCGGACGTGCAACTCTCGACCGCATTCGGCTCTCCCCGTGTTCGTGCCGATGAGTGGCGGCTCATGCCGTTTTGCGAAACGGCGGTCGGAATCGGGCACCGCCCACTGGTGCAGCTTCGATTGCATTCCTCGTTACCCGGGACTCGGCCTCTTCGAGGTCGGGCCACGGTGCGCCGATGTTCATCAGCGGCCTCCATGGTATGTATCGTTGCTGCGAACCACGCTGGGGTCCTTCGCCATGTGACCGGCTTTCCCGGCCTCCGACTACTGCGACCCTCCGCCCCTCCCCTCGGCATCAGCTGGCGACGAGCCTTCCCGCCGGTCCCCGCCCGGAGGCGGACTGAGGTGGGGCCGCGGGGAGGGCACTCCGAGCTCGAGCATCAATCGGGCGATGCGCTTGCCACTGACCCCGCGCCCCTCCTCGGCCGGTTCGGCCCGGAATCCTCGGCGCCCCGGTAGGTGCCCCGGGAGCGTGGTGGATCTGCTCGACGCGCGCCTTGAGCACGGCATCGGCCCGGGCGCGACCCGAAGGTGGGCATTTAACCAGGGGTAATAGCCGCTGGAGGAGACCTTCACAACACGGTACATCGTCAGCACCGAAAGCCGGTCTGGTGCGCTCTCATGAACTCGTAGACGGATCAGACCCCGAGTCGCCCTCGCGAGCGAACCAGGCCGTGGCTTTGCCAGAAATCTCCCGTTCGATTCGCAGTTGCTTGTTCTCACGGCGAAGGCGCCGCAGCTCCTCTTGCTACGGGGGGGGGGGTGGGGTGGTCGCGGGGCAACCCGACAT
>JAABVD010000246.1:3996-5389 GCA_014529615.1 Opitutia bacterium | reverse complement strand
CAAACGGCCGCATGTACCACTTCCATCCGCGGCGGCATACCCGGACACAATCCTCGGCTACCAACAGGGAACAGGGGATGAGGAAAAGGGTGATGACGGTGGCGAATACGACGCCGAATCCCAACGATACCGCCATGGGAATGAGGAACTGCGCCTGGAGAGAGTTTTCCATCATCAGGGGCAGAAGCCCGACAAAGGTGGTCAGAGAAGTCAGCATGATGGGGCGAAAGCGACGGGCGCCGGCCTCCAGTGCCGCTTCGCGCAGGGATAGTCCCTCGGCTCTACGCCGGTTGATAAAATCTACCATCACCAGCGAGTCGTTTACCACCACTCCGGCCAGAGCCAGCATTCCGAAGATGGAAAGGTAGGACGGCGTAAGGCCCATGATCATATGCCCCAAAAGGGCCCCAATCACCCCGAAGGGAAGGGCGACCAGGATGAAAAATGGCTGGATCATCGATTTGAACGGAATAGCCAACAACCCATAGAGCACGAAGATGAGGGCCAAGGAGCCGATTATAGTGCGCCGTTTCGAATCTTCGGCTTCGGCCACATAGCCCACAAACTGAAAGGAAAGGCCTTCCACCTCGTTGCAAAGCTCCCGAAGCCTGGGAGTAATTTCCTTGGAAATACCGACAATATCGATCGTCTCGTCCAGGGGTTGGGCTCCGATGCGGATGATTTCAGCTCCGTCGTTGCGTTCCACGCTGGTGGGCGCCACGGTAAATTCCACATCGGCTACGGTGGATAAGGGGACATCCCCGCCTCGGGGTGTGCGGACCTTGAGGCGTTCGAAAGTGTAGAGGGACTCTCGTTTTTCCCGGGGCAACGCTGGGCCTGTTCCCCGTAAAAGGCCTGGCGGATTTGGCGAGCCAATGATTGCTGAGTCAGCCCGAGTTCGGTAGCCCGCGGTTTCAAGGAGAGTTCCAACTCGTTAGCCCTGAAATTGACTCTGGCCCAGGCCGTACTGATACCTTGGTAATCGGACAGCATATCGCGGATCTCCAACGCCACCTGGGCCTTTTCAAGGGAGGAAGGTCCCCGCAGTTCCAGGTTCAAATATTCATCGTTGTACTCCCCTCCCTGTTTAAGGGTGGATTCGGAATAAACGCGAAATTGATTGGCCTCCGGAATGGGTCCGATAATTTCGGCCCAACGGTTGGCGATTACGGTGTTGCGAGGGCCCGGCACGCTACGGCTTTCCGGGGGAATCACCTCGACCTGAACAAAACCCTCGGACTGCCGGTATCCCTTTCCCGGATAAGCCGCGCCGCTGACAAGGGAGACGTTTCTTACCAGCGGTTTCCCGCTGCCGGGATCGACAAATTCCTCTTTCAACTGGTCCACTGCAGCCACCATCCGCCGGATGTAGCGGTCGGTTACTTCCAGGGGC
>JAABVD010000246.1:0-3951 GCA_014529615.1 Opitutia bacterium | reverse complement strand
CAGTAACCCGCCATTAATAAGCCCATGGTGGCAAATACCGACAATACGGTCCATCGGTGAGCCACGGCGGCTTTGAGGGAGGGGTTGTAGACCTTGAGGACAAAAATTTCAATGCTGTTGGCGACTTTGGTTTGGAACCGCGAGAACCTGTTGGTTCCGGTCTTGATGCGGATGTGTTTCAGGTGAGAGGGCAGGATGAGTTTGGATTCCAGCAGCGAAAACAACAACACGGGGGCTACGACAGGCGGAATTTGTTTGGCGAAATCGCCCCACACGCCATCGAAATAGAGCAGGGGAACAAATGCCACCGCCGTGGTAATAATCCCGAAGGTTACGGGCACGGTAACTTCTCTGGTCCCGACAATGCTGGCCTCAACCGGGTTTACCCCGGTTTTGAGTTTGGAATAGACGTTTTCTCCGGTAATAATGGCGTCGTCGACCACGACTCCGAGCACCAGGATATATCCGAACAAACTCATGATATTGGCCGTGACCCCCAGAAAGGGCATGAGGATCACCCCTCCGGCGAAGGCGACCGGAATCCCCAGGACCACCCAGAACGCGACTTGTGGCCGAAGGAAGATGCCCAAAACGACCATCACGAGTATGCTTCCCTGGAACAGGGAGGTGACCAGGGTGTTCAAACGACCGCGAATGCTCTCGGAAAGATCTTTCCAGATGTGGAGTTCCACTCCGTCGGGGAAGCGTTCGTAGGCGCTATCCACATATTCCCGCACCTTATTGGAGACATCGATGGCGCTTTCCTGACCCGTTCGCATGACTTCCACGTAGAGAGCCGGCTTTTCGTTGAACTCCACGTATTTGGTGCCCCCTTCAAATCCATCGACCACGGTGGCGACGTCGCCAATGAGCACACGGGCGCCGTCGGAAGCAAGAATGGGAATATTGGCGAAATCCTCCTCCGTGTAAGCCTGCCCCCGGGTTCTCAAGGTGAGCCGGCCACCCAGGTTCTGAATGGAGCCGGCCGGCATGTCGACGGAGAATCGCCGGATGGCATCGGCCAGGTTTTGAAAACTGAGATTGTAGGAACGGAGTTTGGCCTCGTCCGCCTCGATAGCGATTTGCCGGGGACGATCCCCCTGGAGGCGGGTGCGGCTTATGCCCGGCATCTCCAGCAAATCATCCTGCACCCGTCTGGCCGCCTTCAACAGGTCGTGGTCACTCAAATTTCCCACCACCGCTATGGTGAGGACTTCCCGCACGTTGGCTGATTCGGGAATAAATATGCGGGGGGGCTCCGTCTCGCGGGGGAAGGTGGTTATGGTGTCCACCCGGGCTTTGACATCGTCCATCAATCCGCGAAGGTCGGTGCCGGGCTTGGACATGATATAGAACCTGGCCCGGCCGCTATAGCCGTTGGCATGGAGGGCCTCTATTCCCTGCACGCCTTCCAGCGCTTCTTCCACCGGAATCAGAATAGCCTTTTCCACGTCCTTGGCCGTAGCGCCGCGGTAGAGCATTTCCATGCGCACCACGTTCCAGGTCAGGGAAGGGGTCACTTCCAGGGGAATCTTGAAGAAGGCGGTGTAAATGCCTCCCAGCAAAATACCAACCATGAGAAAGTTGGCCGCGATGCCGTTGTGGGTGAACCAGCGAATCATGGGGCGCGCATCATTTGCCCACCGCGGCGCCCTTGGAGGAACGGCGCTCATTCAACATGGTCGTTTCGGTGGGGGCTTCGGGGTTGATATCGGGAAGGATTTCCACTCGGGCTCCGTCCGGTGCGTAGGACAACCGATTGGTGGCGACGAGGGAGCCATGGGCAATTTCCGGATCCCGGATGATGATGTTACCAGCATCCGCCCAAATGGGTTCGATGGTCCTTCGGTGCAAGGTCAGCTTGGTCTGGTCGATCAGGTAAATCAGGTCCAGTTTTTTAACCGCAATCCTGGGCAGAGCCATTACATCCCGGAGGATTTTGCCCGAAACGGTAGCGGTGACAGGTTGCCCAATGCGCAACGGTGGTTTGCCGGTTTTGAGGCCAAAGGGATCATCCACCTTGGCGATTGCGAACAACTCGAGGGTGTCGGGGTCCAAGGCGCCTTCAGTGCGGATGATGCTGGCTTCCCAAACCGTATCACTTTCCGGGTTAAGGGTGTCCCTGAGTTCGACGTGGACCGGTGGATCGCCCACCACCTCGGGCAGATCCAACAAGGGCAGATCTATTCCTGAAATGGGCAGCCGCACCTCGGCATAATCTGAAGCGAAAATGGTTCCCAAACCCGTGGAAGTACGAATGGACTGACCTATACCGACGGTCCGTTGCCGCACGCGGCCATCGAAAGGAGCGCGGATCTGGGTTCGCTCGAGGTCGCGTCGGGCCCGTTCGTACTGGGCGGTTGCCGACTTCATATTGGCCTCTGCCTGGTGCAACTGAGGGATGCGCAACACCAGTGGATCCGGGTCCTCGTCCAAGGCCAGTTTCTCCCAACTTTTCCTGGCCTGGTTGGCTTGGGCTTGTTCCAGGGCGTGTGACGCCGTCGTCCTGGCGACCTGAGCCTCTGCCGTAGTTAGAGCTGCCTTGAAATCTGCCGTATCCAATTCCAACAGTAGTTCGCCCTTGGTAAAAAATGCCCCATCTTCAAAACTGGAACTGATGCGCACGATTCTTCCCGCTACCTCAGAATTGAGGGTTATCTGGTCGTGTGGACGCACATTGCCCTGGGTCTCGATAGTGGTGGGATAATCCTGCACCATGAGTTCGATTACCTGGGTCTTGATCGGACGCGCCTTCCCCCGGACTTTTTTCTTTTCTTCCGGCTCAAGGGAAAGGGTGGCGTATCCGAACCAGCCGACGGCCAGAATGAGAAGGGGCGGCACGAGCCGGGACGCAATGGACCCAAGTTTTGCTGCTTTTGAATCTGCCATTTTCCTAAGTTGTTATCTGCTCGAAGTTACCAGTAGGCCATTGCATCGCGAAAGAGTTCGGACAAGACCTCCTCATCAACCGGATGGGGAGACAATTTGGTGACCCGATGCTGGGGCAGCGTGCCCTGGACCAGTTTGGGAATATCGTGGTCGGAGTATCCCACCGCAGAAAGGCCATTGGGCATATTCAGGTCTCTCATGAAGTCGATGATGCGGCGGGCCAGGACCTCCCCCACCTCATCCTCGGCAACACCGGAAACATCTGCTCCAAGGGCTTCTGCGGCTCGCAAATGACGCCCCGGATTGGACTTGGAGGTGAGACGAAAGACTGAGGGCGCATTCAATATGACCGACATGCCGTGGGGAATGATGGGGTGATCAGAGGGGTAGCCCTCCGGGATAAAAGCGCGCACGTTGCTGGAAACCGGATAGGACATACCGTGGGGGAGGTGGACCCCGGCATTGCCAAAACCCACCCCCGCCATGCCGGCGGCCAAATGCATCATGCCGCGCGCTTCCAGGTCGTTTTCGTCGCGGAAGGCCCGGATCAAATAGGCGTTTACCATTCTGAGCGCCTCCAGGGACCAGATGTCGCTCAGGGGATTGGAGCCCTGATAAGCTGGCCGAAGAAGGGGACGTTCGGGCTTGGGGCGCTCCCGGTAATGGATGGCGGTGTAGGATTCCACCGCGTGGCTCAGGACATCCAATCCGGTTGAAGCCACTACCGCTGCGGGCATGGTGCGGGTATTCTCCGGATCGATCAGCCCCAGGACGGGTTTCAGTTGGCGGTGGGCGATTCCCGTTTTGGCATGAAGAGCGCTGAGGTCGAAAATGGTTACGCCGGTGGTTTCGCTGCCGGTGCCCGAAGTGGTGGGAATGGCGAAAAGGGGTTGAAGGGGACCCGGAACCGGTTTGCCTCGACCGATCGGGGCATTGACATATTCCAACAAATCGGCCGGGTAGGTGGTGTACAAATTAACCGCCTTGGCCGTATCGATGCTCGACCCTCCTCCCAGTGCGACTATACAGTCGATTTCCCCGTCTTCCGCAAATTTGATAGCA
>JAABVD010000245.1 GCA_014529615.1 Opitutia bacterium | reverse complement strand
CGATCAGGACGAGCCTTGAGATGCTTTTACTTACTGTTTTTCTCATGATTTCTTTCCCTTGTTTAAGGTGTCTTCCTCCTCCACCAAGTCGATTCTTGAATGGGTTGGAGGCCGTAGCTTATCTATATTCGATCCTTACAGGAATCCGGATGCCTTCGGAAGTGCATCAAGGCCGAGATAACAATTTCGCCGTCATCAATGGAATAAATCAATCCGAAAGGGAAACGGCGCATTCTGCAACGACGTTGATTTTCTGAAATAGGATTCCACGCCTCAGGTTGGAGGTCTATTCGTGCAATTGTTCTCTCAACTTCATCCAGAAATTCCAGACCTAGACCAGGAACAGCCTCTTCGTAGAACTCAACCGCTTCGACAAGCTCTGACTTGGCTGGTGCAAGAAACCGATAATTCACTTTCCGTAGCGTTCACGAAGCTCACGGATTACTTCGGCACCTTCCTTGGCCTCAATTTCTCCTTTTCCATACGCTCCATGGCGCAAGTCGGCTTCTTTTGCCCATGCTGATTCGATTTCACGTGTCTCGTCATTATCCAAGCTATCAAGTAATGCTTCCGCCAGGAGTGCCCTCTCTCTAGTTGGTAAGCGAAGCGCTTCCTCTGTTAAAATAACTTCATCCATACTCTCATCCTGGAATTACATTTCTATCAGGCAAGAAAACAAAATGACCTTTTCCTCCTATGAAATCAATTCGCTGGCCCGCTTGCCGGGAACCATCTGCAGGTCCTGGATCTCCCCGGTGAATGGTCTGAGTTCCGGGAAGGAAGGTGCGGGTACGATCCGCCGCCGCTTCTGCTCCTCGGACAGATCCGAAAACTTCTGAATGCGGTCCCGATTATCCAGCGGGTAGACCCTGTTCTCCCATGCCGCCTTGTCGAATGCGTTCACCAGTTCCGCCATCAACTGATACAATCATCTGGCTGTTACGCCAACGGCGTTAAACTCGGTACCCCAGCGTCGCGCAGCGCACGCTGGGGTACCGATTGCCCCTATGATTGAACCCCAACGGTGTTCCACAAATCATGTCCAAAATGCCTTGTGAATGATGAGGCATTTCATGGTTAAGCCATGTTCCGAAAATATGATTTCCTCGGAAAAGGAAGGGGTCAAGACGCGTAAAAGTTATGCCTTCTACAAGAAAAGGGGCAAGCCTGTCCACAGTCGTTTCTCGAAGGCAAGAATTTCCCCTTCATTCAGGGTACGCCCAACATGTTGGGGCCTCAATTTCCCTTTCAACAACACGGTGAGTCCGGCGCCTGGATGTTTGATCGCCTTCCTCATTTTTCCATAGTGGTGGATGAGGTGAGTTTTATTAAACGCTGCAGACGGACCAATTCAATCCTGGTCCTGCCCAGTTCATGGCACAAATCCGGCCAACCCCGCATCGGTCATCCATCCTTGGGTTCCTGGGTTACTTGGGGTTTGGGAACTGAGAACGCGGACCTTCCGGGATTCATGGTGCTTCTTTCCGGCGGAAGAATACCTCATGTTGGTAAAGCCCTTTGGGATTCCGGTTTTCTTCCTTCCGTTTATCAGGGAGTTCAGTGTCGTTCCCATGGTGAATCCGGTCCCTCTTGAGGATTTCCACGGCACCATGCTGCACCTGCTCGGTTTCGATGACAAAAAGCTCATCTATCCATTTCAAGGTTTGGACCGCCGCCGGACCTGAATTAAAAATGCCAAGGTGATCCAGGAGCTTCTCGCTTAGGGCCAAGGGCTCAATTAATCGATTTTTTTGATAAAACTTTTGGGCTCGGGTGTCTCAATGCTATTATGTTAACATGTTCCGTTAATGACTCCTGAATATTCAGAACAAAGTCTCTGGTTTTCGGAGAATCTGCTACCGCATGAGGCTATGCTGCGGGGATGGTTGCGGAGCCGTTTCCCCGCTGGGTTGGATATGGACGATGTTATTCAGGAGAGTTACCTTCGAATTTTACGTCACCA
Organism: Opitutia bacterium; assembly: GCA_014529615.1. Classification (GTDB taxonomy): domain Bacteria; phylum Verrucomicrobiota; class Verrucomicrobiia; order Opitutales; family UBA2995; genus JAABVD01. The sequence continues at coordinate 1,990 of JAABVD010000245.1, read as the reverse complement.
TAAAGAAAAGCCGATCAAGGCTCCGAAAGCGTTTCTCTTCGCGACCGCTCGTAACATAGCGCTCAATATGGAACGGGCTGCTAACGTTCGCGGTGAGCGTTTGGCGCAAATTCAAGATTTGGAGATTCTGGATGATGGGTGGAGTGTTCAGGAAACGGTTGCTCGAAACCAGGAACTGGAAGCGCTCACAGAAGCCATTCAGGCCTTACCCAACAAATGCCGCCAGATTTTCACCCTTTGCAAGGTCTACGGCATGACTCCAAAAGAAATTTCCGGAGAGCTCAACCTCTCCCTACCCACCATCTACCGCCAGTTGTCCATAGGAGTGGATAAGTGCGGGGATTTCATGCAAAACCTGGGTCACAGGGAACTATCATGAGTAAGGGAAATTCAGAATCCCCCGAAGCAAGGATTGCCCGCATCAAGCAGGAAGCCTCCGCTTGGGTCATCAAGCAAAGCTATGACTTCCGGCCAGAAGACCAGGATGCATTTTTCGAGTGGCTGGCCGCTGATTCTGAACACGCGGAAGCGTATCAACAACGTCAAGAGACTTGGAACCGCTTGGATGTTCTGGCAGATTGGCGGCCAGAGCATAGCTTCATGCCGAATCCCGATTTGCTAGAAGGCAACCAAAGAGTCAGGCGATCAAAGCTGAAATTATTAACTTGGGCTTTAGCGTCAGCGGCAGTCCTCACACTGGGCTGTTTCCTCTGGTTCACTGTGTTTGAGGACGCCTTTTCTGATCCTGGGAAACTTTCCTCGAGTGAATTTGCCCGCGGTTATGAGCGACACGTCCTCGAGGACGGTTCCATCGTTGAACTGAATCTGGGTTCACAAGCGTCGATCGATTTTTCGCAAGACCTGCGACTCGTCATGCTGGAGTCTGGCGAAGCGCACTTTACCATAGCCAAGAATGCCGGCCGGCCCTTCATCGTCAGGGCCAATGGGGTAGCCGTAGAAGCGGTGGGAACCATTTTCAATGTGCAAATCCGGGATGATTCCGTGGATGTGCTTGTGACCGAGGGGCGGGTTCACGTTCGGGCCGATGCGTTTGAAGGACCTGGCTCCTCCAACAGTCCGGAAGATGATTCGGTGCAGGAATTGACGTCGGGCCAGCAAACGGTCATTGAACTTGGCAAGACCTCTTCCAAACCTCAGGTTCTGGAACTTTCGGAATCCGAACTCGAAGAAAAATTGACTTGGCTAAAACAGGTGATCCACTTTGATGCGGCGGCTCTATCCGAAATCGTTTTTGAGTTTAATAGACGCAATTACAGAAAGATCGTCATTGAAGATCCGTCTATTGAGGACACCCAATTATCGGTAACCATTCGGCCCAATAACGTCGATGACTTTGTCGAACTGCTGGAGCTCACCGCGAATATCCGGGCCGAAAGAATTGGTGATTCAGTGATCACAATCCGTTCCAAGTAGTTCGAGGATAAAAATATCAGATAATGTTTTCATAAAAAATCGCTCTTGGTGTGTCTATGAATAGAGAAGCTCAGTTCTACTCCTATGACACCCCAATCAATCACGCTACAAACAAGTAATGAGGTTGTTCCATGGGAACTGCAAGGCTCTGCTTGCGCTGTTGGGAGTTTTCCTGAACTGCGCATCGATCTTCGGGGTCGAGGCGGAATTACGCCGCTACGAAATCCCTTCGGGTCCGGCGGAAGATACTTTAATTATTATCACCGAGCAAGGACGCCTGGAACTGGTTTATACTTCAGACATCGCAGTTGGCATACAGACCAATTCAATCGAGGGAAAATTCAGCGCCATGGAGGCCTTGGATCGGATGTTGGAGGGCACCCTGCTCGTGGCCGTCCCGGTTAGTGAAGGGACTGCATTCGGTATTGTTAAACGAGCCGAAGAAGATGGCTCCGAACTCCTGTTAACACCTGAAACAACTGAACCCCAAAAATTGGAAGAAACTGAAATGAACGCAAAAAAGAGTAATTGGTTAAAAACATTGGCCGCTGCATTG
>JAABVD010000244.1 GCA_014529615.1 Opitutia bacterium | reverse complement strand
CGAGGAAGCGCGGTGTTCTGCAGTAACATCGCGGTTCCGATTCCGGGAAATCACCTTGAAATCCTGCGCCGTCAAGGATGGATCTTCCAAGAGATTCAAACGGGCCTTGGTGGCTCTGCGAATCGATTTCAGTCGCACTTCCCGGTCGCCCCTCATCTACTGGACGACTTCGGGGTGAACCCGAAGTTCGAACCTGCGCTCATTATTGGCAGCATAAGCGCGCTGCATCCAACGTTCGATCTTGGTCAGGGTCGTATCCGGGCCCAATACCCTTCCGGTACCATGGCAGGTTGGGCAGGGCTCGCTGTGAGTGTGCAACAGGTTGGGGCGCACTCGCTGGCGGGTCATTTCAACCAGGCCGAACTCGCTGATCTGTGGACTAATCGAAACTTTTGCCCGGTCTTTTTTCGCCTCTTCGATCATCTGTTCGACCACTTTTTTGCGATTCCGTTCCTCGTGCATATCGATAAAATCGACGACGATTATCCCTCCGATATCACGAAGCCGAAGCTGCCGGGCAAGTTCCTTTGCCGCTTCAATATTGGTTCGCAGGTTGCTTACTTCCTGGTCACGGGTCCCTACATACCTTGCAGAGTTGACGTCGACGAATGTTCCTGCCTCCGCATGGTCAATTACAAGGGCTCCTCCACCTCGCATACTGACATTGCGGTCGTTGGCCTTTTCGAGTTCGCGCTCGATATTCACGACATCGAAAATCGGGCGCTTGTCACGAAAGTATTCAATTCGATTTTTTAACTCTGGCGACACGGATTTCACGTAGTCGCAGATTTCCCGGTGTAGCGGCTTCGAATCGACAACGAGCCTGTCTACGTTGTCGGTAAATAGGTCCCGGATAACGCTGGTGGTCATACCCAGCTCCTTGTGCACAAGGGCTGGAGCCTTGGCCCTTTTGCTGCGTTTTTCCATACGCTCATGGACCTTTACCAACTGTTTCAAATCGCGCTTGAAATCCTTTTCGCTCTTGCGGTATCCCTCGGTTCGAACAATTACTGAAAAACCTTCCGGACACGCCTTGCGAACGATATCGCGCAATCGGCGACGCTCCGAATGGTTCGAGATCTTCCGGGAAACTCCAACCCAATCCCCACCTGGCATCAACACCACGAAGCGGCCAGCGAGGGCAAGCTGGGTAGTCACGCGAGCGCCCTTTGTCCCGATCGGCTCCTTTGCAATTTGCACCAGTATTTCCTGACCCTTTCTGACCAGGCTCTGGATATTTGGTAGTGAACGTCCTCGACGCCCGTTGCGGGGACTGCGGTCCTCTTCCTCTGAATTTGCCTCCACCATATCGCGAACTTGAAGAAAGGCTGTACGCTCCAATCCAACTTCGACAAATGCTGCTTGCAAGCTCGGCAACACCGCCATTACAGTTCCTTTATAAATATCTCCCACCATTCGCTCGCTCTCCGGCCTCTCAACCCAGATTTCCGCGAGTCGCTTTTCTTCGACGATGGCGATGCGGGATTCATGTATTCCTTGATTAATGAATATTTCAGTAGACATCAGTCTCCTTTCGCGGACATCCACAGCACCTCGAACGGTTGTCGGATTGCTCTGCATGTCCCTGACGGAGAGCCTGATCGAGCTGCAAAGGCCGGTAATCCTGAATTTGGGAAAGACCACAAGGGGAATTTCCGGATCTGGACATGTTCGCTCTTTCCTGGATTGTCCGTACCGTGCTACGAGGAATCACCATGGAAATACAGCCTCCCCGCAATCCTTTTTGCCGAACTCGATAAACTGATCCCCAATTGTTTGCCACTGGATTGCCAGTTACCTCTACTCGTCCGGGCAAATTTCCCTCACCCGATCTGGGCCCTCCTGCTTCGTGTTCTCAATTTGTATGAACGTTGTGGGACCACTTCTCCATTCGTCCTACCCCCCTGCCAGCAAGCGGCGAAACCTCTCTCGGTCTTTTATCAGGGTCACTGCTTCTTCCAACTGGAGATCTTCCTCAAGTTCAGTGAGCAGGCTCGCTCGTCGACCTTTTAATCGCAAAGCCAATTCACGACGAAGGCTTGCTCGTATATAAGGCTCTACTTGAGGAGAAAAGGCTGTCCTCGCCCCCCTTTGGATAATGCTTCCAAGACTGTCCAGCATCGCCTTCGCCGGTTCTCCCCAGCCAGCATCGCCGGCTCGTTGACGCAAATCGCGTAATTCCCTTCGGCCATCGTTTTCCGCCAGGACCGAGTCGGGAACAAATTCGTGGAAGGCTTCCACCATGCGATGATCAACCTCCATGAGGGACTCCTCCCTTCCGCCGGATCCGCCCACATAGTCGATGACAAAATCAAAAAATAGCCGCCCTCTCTGCAGACGCTGAACGAGGTTGGGTAGCTCCCTGTTTTCTACCACGATATCCGGGGTAATCCCTCCACCACCGTAAACGGTTCGGCCGTTCCGGGTTTGATACTGCTTTCCGGAATCGTATTCCACGTCCGCTAACAGGTCAAACTCCATCTGCCCGACAAGGTCTCCGAGTTTGCGCTGTAACAGGTGATTGGCTTCTTCCCCTTCTACACCAAAGCGGGCCAGCAGGTCCGCCTGGGCGGAGGGGTAGTCATCGGCCTCCAGGATGACATTGAGAAGCAATGCCGCCGGCACCTCAATATCTCCCACCCGAATCCGGTAAGAATGGTACGGGGGATAATTATTGGCTGCACGATGGATGCTGCGGCCACTTGGGGTATAGTACAGCGCAGTGGTCAGCTTGAGTGCCGTGTCGTCCGGCTGGTGAAGGTCAAAAATTGTCTGTACCGACCCCTTTCCAAAGGAAGTCGTGCCCACAACCAGACCCCGGTCGTTGTCCTGTATTGCGCCGGCTACAATTTCAGCTGCGCTGGCACTCCCTCCATCTATGAGCACCACCATTGGGTGTTCCGAGAAAACCGGGGGACGTTCAGAAAAATGGGTCTCCTCCCGCCCGCCGTCGCGTTCCCGGATGGAGACGATGGGGTCACGCTTCGAGAGAAAGAGATCTGCTACCTCCGCGGCCTGGGCCAACAGGCCCCCGGGATTACCTCGAAGGTCTAGAATCAACCCTTCCATTCCGCTCGAGCTCAGCTTTTTCAGTGCTTGTTCAACCTCGAATGCCGTGTCCTCCGAGAACCGGGTCTGCTTCATGCTTATGTAACCGACTCGTGGACGGATCAGGTCAGCGAGTGCCACACTTCGGATCTTAATCAGCTCTCTTGTTATCGCAACATCCCACTGGGTGTGGCCGGTGCGGGAAACCGTGATGCCAACAATTGACCCAGGCTCGCCACGCAAAGTATTGACTACTTCTTCAAGACTTAGGTCGAAAGTGTCCTCCCCTTCGATTGCTACTATCAGGTCTCCAGGCAGCAAACCCGCACGGGTTGCCGGGGTTCCTTCTATCGGTGCGATTACTACTGGATAGTGGTCCTTGATTCCGACTGTAATACCCAATCCCGCAAACCGACCGGTCGTGTCCTGACGCAGTTGTCGGAGCCCCTCCTCATCGAAATACTGGCTGTAGGAATCAAGCTCCCGTAGTAAGCCCTCGATTGCGGCACGCATGAGATTGGTGTGGTTAACGTCATCGTAGTAATGCATCACAACGCGGCTGTAAACCGCACCAAAGCGCTCCCAGCTTTCATGGACAGGTTGATATGGATCCGTTTTGGATGGCGTTGCCTTAATTCGTGCAGGCCCTAACAACACGACCAGTGCAAATAAGAGAATCCCTGATCTCATTTGTTCCTCTTGCCAGCCGTTTTGGCTATTCCAGAAATCCCCGCCGGCCCGGTTTCTCTAATGTCCCGTACGGAAATCCGGCCCACCGCGAGCGCAAATCCTCCTCGATTCGCGCGGCAAGTTGGCTCTTCCCACAGGTTCGATCGATTAGCAGTGACGTTTGCGGATGATCGGCCGCCTTGTCCAGGAAGGCCGCCGGGCCTCGGTCCTGAACTGCCGTTCCC
>JAABVD010000243.1 GCA_014529615.1 Opitutia bacterium | reverse complement strand
CAAGATTCTGTTCCTGATGGGGGCTACGACTTCGCCGCGAAGCCAGAAAGCTATGGACCGCGAAGCGGTCAGGAAAGTGTTGGAAGCGGATGGAACCCTGCCGCTGGGGCAGGTATTGAGGCTGCGGGTACGGTATTTTACAGATGGCATGGTTCTGGGCTCGAAAGACTATGTTAATGGGATATTCGAAACGCATCGCGGGCAATTTGGGAAACGCCGGAGATCGGGGGCGCGCCCCATGCTTGGCCTGAAGGATTCAGGGTTGATGGTGATGCGTGACTTGAGAAAAGGCATTTTCAGCTGAATGCATAACCGGGGGCATTGGAAGGGGAGCATGAAGAGCGGCTGAACCTTACCCATTGAGCAATCGGCGCTGAACTAATCTGGTGCGCCTACACCTATAATGACCGCCACGAGTTGACCGCGGACAAGACGGGGTCGAAAATAAAGGAAGGCAAAAAGGGTCAGCCCATGATGTTTGGTATGGACTGAGTTTCAAGGCTTCCACGGATTGTGCCCGTGGCCAGAAAACCGCGCATTCAGCATCCCGGAGTGATCTACCATATCTTGTCCCTCGAAGACCGGGGAGGGTGAGATCTCAAGGAGCTGAACGAAATGGGATACCACGAACTTGTAGCGGGTTGGCTGAGGCAACATGGCAAAACGCAAAAACACATGGACGAGGACAAGAAATCTGCGCATTGGAAAATCGTCCTGGCCCGGAACTGAGAAAAAAGACCAGCGCCACCAATCCGTGGATAGCCCAATGCCTGAACATGGGACATCCGAGCAACGTGAGACGTCATATTAATGCAATACCAAACATCAATGGGTTGTTGCCCATGTGTGAGCAAATAACCCGACAGTGGCTCACGAAACGGAAAATATGAGCGACAAAGCACGTTAGTTGCTCTCAGATGAGCCACAAATGCTATTGTGGAAAGCACGTGAGTTGGGACAATCTTGTCCCCGACTTTTCATTGTAGAAAGTGAATTTGTCCGATAAAAAACCACAATTGCGACAGACCTGGAAAGATTCCGGAACGAAAGATTTTTCAAATTTACCGAGAAGAACCGATGAAATGGGAAGTTGCAATTGTTCAGGCGGAAGAAGGCGGTTACGGGGTGAGAGTCCCTTCAATCCCCGGATGTGTTACTCAAGGGGAGTCCTTTAAAGAGTTGTTGATCAACTTGTGCGAGGCCATGGAAGGTTGCCTGTCCGTGAAGATAAGGAGATGAACATGGAATATACGGCGATAATTAAACGCAGAGGGGAGTGGTGGATTGGCTGGATTGAGGAAATTCCTGGTGTGAACTGCCAGGAACGCACTCGTGAGGAATTGAGGCAAAGCCTTGTCGAAACCCTTTCCGAAGTGCTGGAATACAATCGGAGCGAAGCCTTGGATGCGGCGGGAGAAGACTACAAGGAGGAGAAAGTTGTTATTGTATGAAATGGCTCGAGCTGCTGAAGCGCCTTCGACGGCAGGGATGCGAAATGATCCGTGAAGGCAGTCGGCACTCCTTGTGGCGCAATAACCGTGGCGATAGGCGTTCTGCAATTCCACGCCATAGAGAAATCGACGATTTGCTGGCAAGAAAAATCTGCCGAGACCTGGGAGTGAAATGGTTCAAGTAAAGTGGGGCAGAAGGGTCAGGCCTTGATGTTTGGTATAGGCAGAGTTCCAAGGCTTCCACGGATGGCGACCATGGCCAGGAAACCGCGCATTCAGTAACCCGGAGCGATCCACCATATCTTGTCCCGCGAAGACCGGGGAGGGCGAGAGCTCAAGGAGCTGAACGAAATGGGATTCGAAGAACTTGTAGCGGGTTGGTTAAGGCAACATGGCAAAACGCAAAAACACATGGACGAGGACAAGAAATCTGCGCATTGGAAAATCCTCCTGGCCCGGGAACTGAGAAAACAGATCAGCGCCACTAATCCGTGGATAACCCAACGCCTGAACATGGGGCATCCGAGCAACGTGAGTCGTCATATTAATGCGATACCAAACATCAAAGGCTGAACCTTTTTGCCCGAAAAAACGATTGCTTAACGGCAACTTATCGGCAATTTAACGGTAAAATCGAATCGCTACAAATTACCGATAAAGTGCCATTTAAGCCTAAATTCATAATCACCGCCGAGATCGCCCGTTTCTTGATGCGGATTGAAGCAGCAAAAGAAGCCGTATCGCATCTTCCCATCACGCCTGCGCTACTCGTCAGCTTGCGAGAAACCACGGATGGGCACTGATGGCTCTCAATCTTGATCTTGATCGTGATCTATCAACTTCTCCCAATCTTTGCGTTCTTAGCGTCTTGGCGAGAGGTTATCCAGGGGCGCTATTCAACCACGGATTTCACGGATTAACACGGATGATTGTTGGGATCGCGGCGTAAAGCCACTCCTACAACTTGCGAGAGTCTATTTCTGGATGCTGGATGCTGGATGAGGCGCCGTTGGCGCCAATTAGGAATTAGGAATTAGGAATTAGGAATTAGAAATGGGGGAGAGATTCTAAGATTCTGAGGTACTGAGATGGAGAGACCCAAAAACGCGAGGGGCGCCAAGGTCAGAAACCAGGAATTTTGTGCTTTTTGTGGCTATTTTCTCCCCTTCCAATGATTAAGATCACGATCAGGATTTAAATGGCGGACAGGAATATCCGCCCTCCGTTCCCCCACTATGTGCCTATGTGCCTTTGTGCCTTTCTCCCCCCCAATTCGTAACTCGCGTCCCGGCGCGCTTCCCCCTTTGTGCCTTCAAGTCCAAGATTTGAATCGCGTGATGGATAAAAACCTATCTTATCAATCAATAATGTGCTAATATTTGATTTATAAATAAGGGATTTATCGATCATGACGTGGAACTGGCAGCAAGCGGATTGGCCGCAATTCACCTATGATGAGGCGGCAATCGCACCTTTGGAAGCTGATTTCCTGCGGGAATCCGGTATCCTGATTGGCGCGTTTCGCCATTTGGATGCGGATGAGAAGGATTATCTGACCGTTGACCTGATAAGCACCGAGGCTATAAAGACGTGCGAAATCGAAGGCGAAATTCTCAATCGCGATAGCGTGCAGTCGTCGATCCGACGGCAGTTTGGACTGCAAACTGACGGCCGCAAAATACCACCTTCAGAGCAGGGAATTGCTGAGATGATGGTGAACCTCTACCGCACGTTCGATCAGCCCCTTAGTCATGGGATACTCTATGAATGGCATCGTATGCTGACCAATGGACGCAATGATCTGAATGACATTGGACGCTACCGAACGCACGAAGACCCGATGCAAATTGTTTCAGGTGCGGTCTATCGCCCCAAGGTTCACTTTGAAGCGCCTCCGTCGAATCAGATGCAGTTGCAAATGGATGGTTTTCTTGAATGGTTCAATGGTTCGCAAAGCCTGCCCGCATTGATACGCTGCGGTATCGCACACTTGTATTTCGTTTGCATTCACCCGTTTGAAGACGGCAATGGACGAATTGGACGGGCTATTGCCGAGAAAGCTATCGCCCAAAATATCGGCCAGCCATCACTCACTGCATTGGCTACTCGGATCGGGAAAGGCCGGAACGCTTACTATGATGCCTTGGAAGCCGCCAACAAGAAGAATGAAATCACCGAGTGGTTGCTTTATTTCGGACAAGTCATTCTAAATGCACAAAAGACAACCGAAACTCATATCCAGTTCTTGATCGACAAGGCAAAGCTGTATGATCGCCTGCGCGGCAAGCTGAATGAGCGCCAGGAAAAGGCCATTGCGAGAATGTTCAGCGAGGGGCCGAATGGATTCACCGGAGGCCTGAGTTCGGAGAATTATGTTTCGATCACTCGGACTTCTACTGCCACGGCAACCCGCGACTTGCGCCAACTGGTCAAGCTGGGGGCGTTGAAAAGGACTGGAAAGCGCAAAGGAACCCGTTATTGGCTCCACACCGCAGCGAAGAATATGTGAGATAAGCGTGGAA
>JAABVD010000242.1 GCA_014529615.1 Opitutia bacterium | reverse complement strand
ATTCTTGAAATCGCTTCCTCCCACCGGACCCGTGTAAAACAGGTGAGACCGACCTCCCCGGAGCACCAGGACCCCCTCTTCCACAAAATAGGAATCGGGATTTTCCTTACTCGGGGTCCACCCTTCCAGAGATGCGCCATCGAACAACGAGTGCCATTTGCCGCCGTCCTGGTCCGCCGCAATACCCCATGCGATGGAGGATGTTAACAGGGAGATGATTAAAATAAAATTACGGTTCATGTCGGCCAAGATAGAATTCGGGGCCCTCTTGCCAATCTCAAAAGCGAAGCCCCAACGAATTCAACCAACCCCAAACCCCAAACCTCAAACGTGATCTTGATCGTGATCCTGATCTTGATCTCTCCCTCTCTCCCCTATCCTTTTGAGCCTTCTGTGCTTTTTGTGGTTAATCCATTCCTCCCTCCCTTTCCCAATTCCTAATTCCTAATTGGCGCGCCCCGGCGCGCCTTCCCCTCCCTCTGTGCTCTCTGCGTCCTCTGTGGTTAATCCTCTCCCCTCAGCATCTCGTCAACTCAGAATCTCAGAAACTCCCTCCCCATTCCTCCCCCCTCATTGGCGCGCCCCAGCGCGCCCTCCCCTCTTTTCTCGACTTTGGGCCAAGCCTGTGCCATAAAGGGGAATTTATTTTCTCAACCCCCTGAATTCCCCTGAAAACACAATCGACTCTCCTGACCTCCTGCCTGGCCCTCCTTCTATTGGGATCCGGTCCGGTCCAGGCTCAAACCACTTCCCCAAAGCCGCCCAACATCGTCCTGATTTTTATCGACGACATGGGCTATGCCGATATTGGTCCATTCGGCGCGGACTACCCGACACCCAACCTCGACCGCATGGCGGAGGGCGGAATGAAATTTACCCAGTTCCTGGTCAGCGCCGCGGTTTGTTCGGCTTCCAGGGCGTCCTTGCTCACGGGATGTCTGAATCAACGGCTCGGGATCCCGGGCGCCTACAGCCCGAAATCTCCCAATGGATTGAATCCCGATGAAATTACCTTGGCCGAACTGGTAAAGCAAAGGGACTACGCCACCGCCTGTATCGGGAAATGGCATCTGGGACTGCACCCCAAATTTCTCCCCGCCAATCAAGGATTCGACTATTACTTCGGCCTGCCCTACTCCAACGACATGTGGCCATGGCATCCCCGCTACCACGGTTTGGCCCCGGATGATCCCAAGCGCACCGAGGTGTATCCCCCCCTGCCTCTCGTAGAAAACACCGATGTCATCGACCCCGAGGTCACGGCCGAAGAGCAGACCATGCTCACCACCTGGTATACGGAAAAGGCCGTTCAATTTATCGAGGAAAACCGGCATAAGCCCTTTTTGGTCTACCTGCCTCATTCCATGGTCCACGTGCCCCTCTTCGTGAGCGACAAATTCAAGGGCAAGAGCGGTCTCGGTCTCTACGCCGATACCGTCATGGAACTGGATTGGTCCCTGGGTCAGATCCTCGATACCTTGGAAAAATACCAACTGGAAAAAGATACCCTGGTCATCTTTACCTCGGACAACGGACCCTGGGCTTCCTACGGAGATCATGGCGGATCGGCCGATCCCTTGCGCGGCTTCAAACATACCGCCTGGGAAGGGGGGCTGCGCGAACCTACCCTCTTCTGGTGGCCGGGAAAAATTTCCCCCGGCGCCGTCTGCCACGAATTCGCCTCCACCATCGATATCTTCCCCACAGTGGCCAAGCTCCTGGGAGCCGACCTGCCCCGACACAAGATCGACGGCAAGGATATCAGTCCCCTCATGTTTGGCCAACCCGGGGCCGAATCTCCCCACCAATTCTTTCCCCATTTCCACGCAGGTCGGTTGGTCGCGATCAGGAGTGGGAAATGGAAACTGGTGTTTCCTCACAAATACAGCGCCCTCAACGGCCGGCCAGGTGGAAAAGACGGCTTGCCCGTTCGATACGACCAGAACACGGCTGAACTCGCCCTCTACAACCTCGAAGACGATATCGGCGAAACCACCAACATCATCGATCGCCATCCGGAAATTTACCAGACTCTCCTCCAAACCGCCCAAGCCTACCGGGACGAGCTGGGCGACAAAAGCACGGGTTCAGTCGGAACCGGAGTCCGTCCTCCCGGGGTTATGCGGGACGGGGACCTCCGATTGACCTGGTAGGGGGCGTCCATTCAAATCCAAAACGGACGCAAAAGACATGGGGTTGAACATTCGCATTTTCCTGGTTCTGCTGGCGGTTTTCGCCTACGTCTGGTTTCGCTACGCCTGGAACGGTTTCGGAGGGCGGGTCGAAGATTTGGAACAACACCGGAAAAATAACCTGATGAGAATTCACTTCCTCTTTCTCATACTCGTTATCGCTTCCAGCCTTCTCATAGCCTTCTTGGCCTGACCATCCCCGGCCTGCCGGGGTCAACCCGGCGCCAGCGCCTCCTCCCTATCCCGAAGACCCGGCCGGCCCGATACCAGTTCCACCCCCTGGATACTGACGGAACGCTCCGTTTTATCCCATTTTACCCGCGCGCGAATCCGAATGGCGCGCGACCGGGACACCACGTAAGCCATGCGCCGGTAAGCTCCCGGAAAGAGGATGACCTCGGCAATTTCCGTCTCGTCCGCAATGGAAACAAACTTCATCGGTTTGCCGTTGACCGCCGCAAAGTTTCGCACCGCCACGATAATGCCCGCGATCTCCACCTCCCGGCCCACGTAATCCCCCAACCGGTCGATTCGCACCGTGCCCATCCGGTCGATACCCTTCAACCACAGCGCAAATGGCGACACCGTAATGGGGTAACCCAAAAGCTCCACCTCCCAGCGGGCAAACACTTCCGGGTCCCGGGGTTGAAAAGGAAATGCGCCTCCCCTGGGCTCCGGCTGCAACAGCCATTCACTGCGCTCGACATAGGCGTCGCGCCGGTAGCGTCCAGCCTGCCAGACGGCTTCATAACGGTTTTCAAAAAAATCGCGCAGGGCGCCCGCCTTGGCCAATAGGAGCAGATCGGCCGGTTCTGGCAGCACCCGCCCGAGAAAGTCGTCCCAATCCCGAAACGGCCCCTTCCGCAAGGCCGCCCGCCACGCGCCCAGGAATTTCCGGCTCAACCCGGCGATGCGCGACAACGGGTAGTAGACTACTCCATCGCTGAACCGGAAAGAAAGCGTGAGCCGCGTCGCCCTGGGCAGCTCGAATCGGTAACCGAGGCGCAGCAATTCCAAAACGTAGACCAGCGCGCTGTAAAAACCCCGGCCACTCTGCAATACCGCGGTGAGAAAATAACCCGGATAGCGCTTTTTCAGGTAGGCGCCCTGAAACGCCTCCACCGCGTAGGCCGCCCCATGCGCCTTGTTGAACATGTAGCCGGAAAACTCCGCCAGCAACTTCCACACGGTGGAAATGGCATCCTCATCCCGTCCCTTGTCCCGGGCGCAGGCACGAAATTCCGCCTTCATTTCCCGCAGATCGCGGCCCTTCAGCTTCTTGATCAGAATCCGCCGTAAAAGATCCGCCCGCCCCAGATCGACACCAGCCCAGTGGTGCGCCACCAACAGAATGTGCTCCTCGTAAACCATCAGCCCAAAACAGTCGCTCAGAATCGGCTCGAGATCCGGATGCGCGTAGCGCGGTTTTTCCAACCCCAGGTAACGGCGGGCAAAGGAGGTCTTTTTGCCTTCGTTGGCAGCCCCGGGCCGGATTACCGATACCGTCCCGACCAGGCAGTCGATGTCGGCGCATTGGCACATCTTCAGTAAACCGGTCATGGCCGGAGATTCGATGTGAAACACCCCGCGCGCCCCTCCCGCCGCAATCATTTCAAAGATTTCCGCATCGGAATAATCGATGCCTTCGAGCGGGTCGACCACCCCTAGCCCGCATGTCTCATAAAATTCGTTGCGAGCGAACGAAGCGACACCCTGCAAAGTCGCGAATCCAACGAAGTCCGCACCAGTGCCGGGATTCCGGAGCGCAGTAGAAGATTTGTGAGACATGCGGGCTAGGTCCTCGCGCAGATTCTCGCACGTGTCGCGAATTACACTCAGCCCGGCCTGCCCCAGCAGATCCAGCTTGAGGAGCCCCAGGTCCTCGATCGGATCCATCGACATCTGCGTCATCATGAAGCCCTTGCCCGAGGGGAGAAGCGGTGTGAAATCCGTGAGCGGCCGGTCCGCCACGACGATGCCGCACGGATGCATCATCGGGTGCCGGGGAAGCCCGTCCAAACACGAGGCCGTCTTCAGAATGGCTTCGAACCGCTCTTCCCGCTCCAGGTGCTTGTTTTCCAGGGACAAATTCCGCTCGTGCAGCAGGTCTTCCATCCCATTGCGAGGCAGATAACGGGTCATATGGCGCGCCTCGTTTTCCGAAACACCCATGGTCTTGGCCACCTCCGCGATGGCAGCCCGGCTTTTGAAGGTGCTCGAGCCCCCAACCATGGCCACGTGGTGGACACCGTATTTGTCGTAGACATAGGCGATGATTTCATCCCGCCTGTCCCAGGGCAGATCGAGATCGATGTCGGGCAGCTTGGAATGTTTGAGACGTTCCCGGTTGAGAAAACGCTCGAAATTCAGTTCAAACCGGAAAGGGCACACATTGCTCACCCCGAGACTGTAGCAAACCAGGCTGCCCGCCGCGCTCCCCCGAGCCAGCACGGGAATGCCGCGCTCCACACAAGCACGCGCTATATCGTAAAAGATCAGAAAATATCCGGCATAGCCGGTTTCCCGGATGAGGTCCAATTCCCGCCCTATGCGCGCCAGCAAGGCAGACCGCGACGGTTTGTTCTTCCACGGATAGCGCTCCCTCACATACCGCAAAACAATCCCCCGCAAACAAAGATACCTCAATTGGCGAAAAGCCCGCTCGTTGCGCTTCTCCATTTCCTCCGCTGTCGTTTCACCGATTGCCGCCGCCGTTTCGGCGCCCCCCGTCGGCAGATGCGGCAGCCAGAGCCGGTCATATTCAAAGTCGAAATCACAGGCTTGAGCAAACTTTCGGGTTTGCTCCAATACCTGCCGCGCTTTGCCAAAACGGTGCCGCAACGCCTCCGCCCCAATCAGCGAATAATCACCGGGAATCAATTTGTCCGGATGCGCCTGGCCCACCCGCGTCAGGGTTCCGATGGACTGCAATACCCGCAACACGTCCCATTGCTCGGGTTCGGCGTAACGCGCGCCCCCCATTGCCACCCAACGGTCGGTCAGCGGACCCAACTCCCGAAATACCCTTCGCTGCAGTTCCTGCTCCCGCATGGTGGCCCACTGCAACTCGATCCAGATCTCCGGACCCAACCGCGCCACCAGTTCATCCCAGACGCGCTTCCAAACCACCCAATCGCTGGTCTCCCCAGCCGCCCCCCGCCCGGGCGCCGGCCGGACCGACAAATGAAAATGCCCTCCGAATTCCCGCCAGAAATACTGGAACGCCACCAGCGCCACCGCATCTCTCCCCCCCCTGCCTCGCCGCAGCCCCAGCCAGGACGGATGCCAAAGCGACAAGAAACGGGAAAGCGCCCGGTAGCCATCGGTATCCCTTACCGTAAGCTGCACCTCGCCCACCCGCTCCAGCTTCAGCCGACACCCCAAAACGGGGCGAACCCCCACCATCCGGCAGGCCTGGGAAAATTTCACCGCGCCCCAAAAGCCGCCCTTGTCGGCCACGCCCACCGTCCGGTAGCCCAGGTGATAGGCCAGCTCAGCCAACTCCCGCGGCGACAGCAACGACTCGTAAAAGGAA
>JAABVD010000241.1:9687-11917 GCA_014529615.1 Opitutia bacterium | reverse complement strand
GACGCAAATCCAACGAAGTCCGCGTCAGCGCCGGTATTCCGGAGCGCAGTAGAAAATTTGTGAGACATGCGGGCTAAGGATAACGAAATCCCCGGATCCGCTCCATCCAGGCGGCAAGGGCATTCTGATCCTGCGCCAGTTTATTGTAGCCTCGGTAAGTATAGTTTCCGAGGACACCCAAGAGCGCAAAATCAACGTATTGCGGAATCGTTCCCAAAAGAAATTCCCGATGTCGGAGGGTTTGATCGAAACGGGCCAGGAGCCGGTCGAGTTCGGCCTTGAGGTTTACTTTTTCGGCTCCCCATCGATCGACGCAATCGCGGCCAAATCGACGTTCCTTATGCCGTAGGGTCATGGTCCGGTCGACCAGATCATCGATGGCCGGCAGGTAATGGATGTCACAGAGTCGAAAAGAATAACTCTCTAATTCGTTTTCGATGTGTTCCACCAGAATTTCCTGCAGACCGGCAGAGTCCGCTGGAAAAAGTCGCCCATGGGCAAATTCAGTATCAATATAATGGGCGATATCGAGGCTCTTGTCGCTGCTTTCGTAGATCACCTTGTCTCCGTGTTGGAGGACGGGTACTTGATAGTATGCCCCCCCGGTGGCTTGGATGACGGCGCTACGATCCCAATTCGGAACGGCCACCCGCTCGAAATCGACCCCCAGGGCGGTCAGCGCCTGGGTGATGGGTATGCAATAAGGGCTGTGTTCCATTTCGTAAATTTTCAGGTTCATCATATTTTCCAGAATACTTCTCCCTTGTATTATGAGGATCAGGCCTAAAATGTCGTTTTAATTCTGAAGGTCATGGCAGAAAGAATGGAATACGATTTGGTCGTCATTGGAGGTGGTCCGGCCGGCTATGCCGGGGCCATTCGCGCGGGGCAATTGGGAAAGAAGGTGGCCTGCGTGGAGTTGGAGCGCCCCGGAGGAACCTGTCTGAACTGGGGGTGTATTCCATCCAAGGCTTTACTGCAGAGCGCGGAGCTTTATCAGAAAATGCTTCATGCGGCTGATTTCGGGCTCAATGCGGAAAAGGTCGGTTTTGATTTCGAGAAGGTCATGGGCCGGTCCCGCGCCATTGCCGATCGCATGGCCCTGGGGATCGAGTATCTGTTCCGCAAGAACAAAGTCGACCACCTGCGTGGCCGCGGGGAAGTGGTTGGGCCCGGGAAGGTGAAAATCAGGGAGGGAGCGGACACCGGAAAAGTGCTCCACACCCACCGGATACTTCTGGCTACCGGGTGTAAAATGCGCCCTTTACCCGGGTTGGAGCTGGATGGAAAGAAAGTGATGACTTCCCGTGAGGTCCTGGCCCGCAAGGACCGGCCGGATCGATTGTTGGTGGTAGGCGCAGGCGCTATCGGGGTGGAGTTTGCCTACTTTTTCAATGCCCTCGGTTCGAAGGTGATCCTGGTTGAGATATTACCGCATTTATTGCCCATGGAAGACGTGGAAGTATCCCGGTATCTGGGCCGTTCCTTCAAACGCCAGGGGATCGGGATCCACACCCGGACCCGGGTGGAAAACCTGGAGGTAATGGAAGATGTTGTCCGAGCCGATCTGGTCAAGGGGGCCAAGGTCAAATCGGTGGAGGTCGATGCCGTGCTCTCGGCCATAGGGGTGGTTCCCAATCTGGAGGGCGCCCTTTCTCCCGGGGTTGAGCTGGAGAAATCCGGCGGCTATTTGAAAGTGGATGACCGTTATCAGACCAATGTTGCCGGGATTTACGCCGCCGGGGATATCATCGGTCCTCCCTTGTTGGCCCACGTGGCGACCTATGAGGCCATTCAAGCGGTGCACGGAATGTTTGGGGAGGGAAGTCCCAAACGCGTCACTTTATTTCCGGCCTGCACCTATTGTTTGCCCCAGGTGGCCTCCATCGGCCTGACGGAGCAGGCAATCAAGAAATTCGACATACCCTATAAGGTGGGAAAGTTTCCCTTTACCGCCTCGGGGAAAGCCGTGGCCTCCAATGCGTCCGAGGGCTTCGTCAAAGTCCTTTCCTCGGAGGCCGTTGGGGCAATTTTCGGAGTGCACATCATCGGCGCCGAGGCCACCGAGTTGATCGGAGAATACACCCTGGCCATAAATTTGGGAGCATCTCCTCGGGATGTACAGGAAACCATTCACGCTCATCCAACTCTGAGCGAGGCCCTGATGGAGGCGGCGGCAACCATTGCGGGCGAAGCGATACATATCTGATATCGGGTTCTGGTTTCTGGG
>JAABVD010000241.1:5648-9638 GCA_014529615.1 Opitutia bacterium | reverse complement strand
CCTGATCGTGATCGAAAATGCCAACTCCCGAAGTATGAATGGTTCGATCACGATCACGATCACGACCACGATCATGATAAATTGTGGAGGAAGGGGCCGGTCCCATTGGGGATTTTGCGAACTTGGCGAGAGCAAATCCCGGATTTTGGGGCAGGCTCTTTTTAAAGGAAAGCAGAAGCGCTATCTGTTTTGCCGGTCTGGGCGATTTCTCGGATTACCGCGGGCGTCCCGGTTTCTTTGCCCTCTGCCGCGTTGAATGGCGGGAGGATTTTCGGGGTCGAAAAGAGGATTCACCTCGGGAAAATCAGCTCCCAGAGCTTTCAGGCGTTGCAGGAGTTCTGCTTCCAGTTGTCGGCATAGGTCCTGTTTGGAAGAGGAGATGTCCCATCTTTCGCCCAGGTCCTCGCCCAGGTTGAAAAGTTGGCTGGTTTCGGTTTCGTAGTGGTAGACGAGTTTATAATCTCCCTTCAAGATAGCGGAATGCGGGGTGTCTCCCTGGTAGTGGGGAAAATGAAATACCAGACCTTCCCTAGAGCGGGAGACCGGCCGGTCCTGGCCATTCAACAAGTGGGTGATACTGCCGCCTTCAATTGTCTTTGGCAGCGCCTCGTCGTAACCGGCCCATTCGGCAAAGGTGTTGTACAAGTCGTAACCGACCACGGCTCGGTGAGACCAGGAGCCGGCTGCAATGCCGGGACCTCTGATAATTAGCGGCACGCGGATGCCTCCTTCCCAGACATCGCCTTTCCCGCCGCGCAGTGGATTGCCGCCGCGTCCGCCACCGCCATTGTCGGACATATGGATTACATAAGTGTTACCGGCGATGCCCAGTGAATCCACTGTTTCCATGAGCAGGCCGATACCTTCGTCCAGATTCTCGCCGATGGCGGCGCGCCCCACCAATCGATCATTTCCATTTCGGATCTTTGTACGGTACTTTTCCATAGTGTCCGGCCGGGCATTTTCCGGGTAATGAAGGGCATTGTAGGACATCTGAATAAAAAACGGTTTTCCGGCTTCGACCTGTTTTTTCAAGAAGGCCGCCGCCCGTTTGCCCATGCCGAAAATATCTACGGGATTGTCTCCTTTGTGCGGGGCCGCATCCCTATTGCTCGTGTCGCCATCGCTTTCGTCGTAACCATGTTGCTCCGGGCCACCACCGCTTATGTGCCATTTGCCATAATGAGCGGTGGCATAGCCGCAGGATTGCAGGAGTTCCCCGATGGTGAACTCCTCGCGGGCAATTTGCCGAATACTCTGGGGTGGAATCAATTTAAACCCGTCAACTGCGGTATGGGAGCGGGATGCCTTGGTCCAACGGACCTGGGCCGGGCTTTTCCCAGTCTGAAGACTGATGCGGGAAGGCGCGCACACGGGTGCGGGGGAATAGGCCTGACTGAACCGCATGCTCTGGGAGGCCAGCTTCACGAGATGGGGGGTTTCCACGATGGCGCTTTTGGAATTCTCCACCTCCGGATGCATCTGCACAGCCGTCTCAGTCCACCCTTGGTCGTCGGAAAGCATGAAGATGATGTTCGGCTTCGGAGGGCTCGTCGCCGGGGGTTGTTGGGCGCTGCAATTAACTGCCGCGAGAAATAGCGTAACCCAAATTTGTATTGTTTTCATCGGCGTTGGTTCAGTCGGTTTTGCCGATTACCCCGATTGGCGCCCTTGCCTCGGTTTTCCCGTCCGCTTATGGGGCGGGCCTTGGGATCGTAATTGGGGTTGAGTTCCGTAGGCCGGGGAGCATCGGTGGCTTTGTGCCAAGCCAACAACTCCTCGTATAGCATCCCGGTTAATTCGGGTTGAGATTTGGCTAGATTGTGGGATTCTCCCACGTCAGCGCTCAGGTCGTAGAGTTCCAAGGTTCGGCTTTCGAAGTTTTCAATCAGCTTGTAGTTTCCCTTGCGCATGGCGCTGGAGGGTCGAGCGGAGCCGATGTAGCAGGGAAAATGCCAGAACACCGAGGTTCTAGGCGGTTCGGCTCCGCCTAGCAACATGGATGCGAAGCTGATTCCATCGAGATGGTGACCCTCGGGTTTTGAAAGTCCGGCCAGTTCGAGCAGAGTTGGGTAGATATCCATACTGAGGAAAGGAGAATTGCTGGTATAGGATTTCCGGATGCCGGCTCCCCAGATGGATGCCGGAACCCGTATGCCTCCTTCGTAGAGGGATCCCTTGCTGCCATTGAGCGGGGCGACATTCTGTCGATTGCCTCCGTTGTCGGAAGTAAAAACCACAATGGTATTATCTTTCAGCCCAAGCCTTTGCAACGCCTCTTCGATTCTACCGACATTTTGATCTACCGCTTCCACCGTTGCGGCATATTCCACGATTCTCCGGTCGGCGTTATTGCGGGCTTTATCTCGATAATTTTTAAGCAGTTCCGGTTTGGGTTCATAAGGGTGGTGAACTGCGTGGTAGGCCAGGTAGAGGAAAAAGGGTCGTTTCCGCATGTTCTCCATAAAACGAATACCCTCGCTAGTTAAAGCGTCCGTGAGATATTCGCCTTCGTCATTGATGTAGGCATCCTTTTCGAATCCCAGATCGCGTGGTCGTTTAAAGAGGTCGAAGCCCTGACCGGTGGGTGTGTGGGGGCCGGAAGCTCCTCGGCCCAGGTTCCACATCCCGAACATGGCGGTTTTGTAACCGGCGCTTTTCAGGGCCTCGGCGATGGTAGTCGATTTGCCGGGAAGTTCGGCGGAGCTTTGGGCGGAAATGATTTTGTGATGGGGTAGGCCGGGTTCGTGCCTGGCGTCCACCACGGTGAAAACCCCATGCCTGGGGGTGTATTGTCCGGACATGAGGCAGGCCCGGGTCGGCGCACAATTGGGGGCGCTGGAGTAGGCTTGTTGGAAAATTACACCCTTCCCGGCCAAGCGGTCCGTTTGTGAAGTTTCGATAAATTTATTACCGGAGAAACCCATGTCCTTCCAGCCCATGTCATCGATCAGGACCAGAATGAAGTTGGGTTGGAAAGGAAGAGCAGGGTGGGGGGATGGGATGCCAGCGGGCAGGTTGGCTGGCTGATGGGTTCCCAGGGTCTGGGAGGAAGTTGATTGATTTGCTTCGGCTCTATCCCGAGATCGACTACGGGGGCGGCCCTCCCGGTCTTCGTCACCAGGCTGTCGGATTTTCTCTCTAGTACTGAAGGATTGCCGGGTGATATTTCCCTTGCCATCGACAAATTCGAATTGTGTTTCTCCCTCTTTGAGCAGGCTGTAATTCACATGGCGGGTTTCCCGGCCGATAGTGTATTGAATCGAAAACCGGTTCTCTGTCGGTTGATTCCAACCTGTAATGGTTGCCCCTTTCAGAGGCCGAGTAGCGGGTCGGACTCCACGTGCACGGGGCTGGGGATGGACCTGCCCGCCGCGTTCTTCCACTTCGCCGTAGAATCCTCCATTCAGGTAGGGATAGGTTTTGCTGGAGTGGTAATGGTAGTCACCCATAGGCCCGTAGTGGCCGTTGAGGGCATCGAGTTCACCGACTTCGGAGCCGTCTGGTTCTTTGAGCCCGTAAATGGGGTAGCCATCCAGAGCGTAGGCCACGGGGAGGCTTTGGCCCAGGATTTCCTGAAGGTGGAGAGGGGAGATGTGGTAGTGGTAGTCATCCGCCCTGCCGGAGTGGCCTCCGTAGTCGTCCAATTCGCCTGCGAGATAGGTGTCGGTGCGACCGTCGTTCTTGATGGGGTTAAAAATGGGGACCCCATTGGCGGCAAGGGCAATGGCGCCGCGGAAAAAATGAGACTTGGCTGAAATCGGTGTTTTGGCAGGGACTGGTTTCAAGGGGATGCGCCAGGCGTTGGCGCCGACATAAGGCTGAGGCAGCGGAACCTGCTGCTGCCAGACAGTGATGCCAACCATCAGGGGGTGATGTGGCATGCTGCTGGAATCTACGTAGAGAAATTCCTGGTCGGAATAGGTGTTGACGTGGGGCAAAAAGGCCTGAAATGGCTGGGCCATGACAGCCCCCTGGCCCGTCTCATGG
>JAABVD010000241.1:0-5488 GCA_014529615.1 Opitutia bacterium | reverse complement strand
GGGGGTTTATCCCCCGATTGCGGTGAGGCCATTTGGAAGATCGGGGGATAAACCCCCTCCTACAGTTTCGTAAAATGGTATCAATAGAACATCCATGCAGACGATAGTTTTCGGCATCTGAGTAGTTATCATGAGATAAAGCAATTGAATGTCATTGGAAACTCCTGTTACAGAATAACTATTATTGGGGGTAAATAGTTGCCTTGGGCTTGAGATATTGCGTTATCGTTCTCCGTAAGTACCGGGAAAGCCGAAGTTTGGGAGTTGGAACATGGGCTTTAACGAGGCACATTGGCATTGACCCAGGTTTTATTGGCCCTTACTGAATTGCCCCAGACTCATTTGCATATTCGATCGTAACGGGAGACCGGTTCGATCGCTTTTTCACCCATCACAACCCGGATTCCACATGTCAGTTGAAGTAAAATCAGAACCTTCCACCTTCCACCCCATACCGCAGGAGGCCTTTGATTGGTACGACGAATACGCCCACGGCTTTATCGATCGACGCACATTCCTGGCTCGTTTGTCTACCATTGCCACTGCGACTTTGACCATGGGTGTCCTCCTGTCGACTTTGATGCCCGATTACGTGGCAGCGGAGCAAGTTTCTTTCAATGACCCCGAAATCAAGGCCAGCTACGCTACCTTTCCTTCACCCCAGGGGCACGGGGAGGGACGGGGTTACCTGGTGGCTCCTTCAGGTCTATCCGGTAAAGCACCCGTCGTTTTGGTAATTCACGAAAATCGGGGACTCAATCCCTATATCAAGGACGTGGCCCGGCGACTGGCCAAAGCGGGCTTTGTCGCCTTGGCCCCGGATGCGCTTCACCCGGTCGGTGGATATCCCGGCAACGACGATGAGGGGCGCAGCCTGCAACGTTCCCTGGACCGGGTAAAAATTGAACAGGACTTCATCGCCGCGGCGAAATATCTGAAATCCCATGATTCGAGCAACGGAAAATTAGGGGCGGTCGGGTTCTGTTTCGGTGGCTACGTGGTCAATATGCTGGCGGCGGTCATTCCCGATACCCTGAATGCCGGTGTACCCTTCTACGGAACGCCGGCGGCCAAGGAGTTGCGCAAGAACATCAAGGCGCCGCTGTTGATTCAACTGGCTGAATTGGATGGGCGGGTCAATAGCAGTTGGCCCGAATATGAAGCCGATTTGAAAGCCAATGGAAGCGATTACACCATGCATATGTACGCCAATGCCAATCATGGATTTCACAACGACTCGACCGGCCGTTACGACCCGGAAAACGCCGAGTTGGCCTGGAATCGTACCTTGGAGTTTTTCAAGAAGCACCTCCCTTGATTCTGGATGCTTGATTCTGGATTCTGGATTCTGGATTCTGGATGGTTGATTCTGGGATAGAAAGGCACGGAGGTACAAGGGCACAGAGGAGAATGAGGAATTAGCAACGGTGCACTAGATCTTCGCTCGCTCGCTACGGATTTTGTGAAATATTCGGGCTTGGGCCCCTCTTCTTAGGTTGCAGAATCGCTAGCTATCCGCATACTTGCCCGGATTCATCAACTTCGTCGAAGAGCGTAACCCTTACTCAATTCAACCATGGACAACACGAGGCGAAAATTTCTGCAAACGGGTAGTTTGGCATTTCTGGGTTTGTCGAGTGTGGCGGCGGCCGCGCATCACGAAGGGATGTTCGTTCACGTCTTCCTATTTCAATTCAAGCCGGAGGTTCCCGAGGATGAAATTGCCGACCTCATGAAACAACTGGCCGGCCTGAAAGATAAAATCCCGGTGCTGAAGGAGTTTCTCATAGGTAAAGACACCTCCGGCAGGAATAGAGGCTATCACTATGCCCAGGTCTCGATTTTCGAGAAGGAGGAGGATTTGCAGGTCTACGAAGAACACCCCGAGCATCGCAAGCTGGTCCGGCAAATCGGGCCCAAGATGGTGGGTGGCTTGGCCATGGATTTCGTGCCCCTGTGATGGCCTGTTGGTTTTCGCTTTGAGCGAAAGCTGAATTTCTGGCCAAGGGATTATGGCTATTCGAAGGCAATGAGCCGATTATTTCATTTAAACGCCTCATTATGATCTTTAAATTGAGCCGTTTATTACGTTTATTCGGCTCATGCTTTATAATTGGCAACGATCGGATTGGCCCAATTTCACTTACGACCTCGCGGACCTCGAAGGTGATCTCATCGCATTTGCCGACAAAGCCGGACAAATCACCGGCATGCTAAAAGGCTTACCAGAAACCGACCGGATCGAAGCAATGGTTCAAAGCATGTTGGCAGAGGCGATGAAGACTTCCCAGATCGAGGGGGAATACCTCCGGCGCCAGGACGTAATGTCTTCGATAAGAAATCAGCTTGGGTTGAACGATCCGCTCCAACGGGTGCGGGATCGTGCCTCGGAAGGAGCGGCGGAACTCATGATCGCGGTGCGAGATAGTTGGGAGGAACCTCTCACGGAAGCCATGTTGTTTTCATGGCATAAGCATTTATTGAAAGGTTCGCGTCGAATGGTGCTGGGAAGTTGGAGAACCCACAAAGAACCCATGCAGGTCGTTTCAAACCCTTACGGTAGAGCCAAGGTGCATTTCGAAGCGCCACCCTCCGACCGGGTTCCGAGAGAAATGGAGCAGTTTGTGAATTGGTTCAATTTGAGCCGATTGAAAATAAAACAAGCTCCGGTCCGCTCCGCTATTGCCCATCTATATTTCGAATCGGTTCATCCATTTGAAGATGGAAACGGAAGAATCGGCAGAGCCTTATCGGAAAAGGCAATTTTCCAAGGTTTGGGTCGTCCGGCCATTCTAAGCATGTCGCACGCCATTGAGAGGAATAAGAATCAATACTACGATGCATTGCAAGAAGCGCAGGGTTCGAATGAGATATCGGACTGGATAAGCTATTTCGTAAGCATGCTCTTGCAGGCACAAGACTACACGGAAAGGCAAATTGATTTTGTCCTGCGCAAAGCGCGGTTTTTTGACCGTTTTACCGCCGTGCTCAGTGAGCGTCAACTTCGGGTTGTGAATGAACGCTCGCAAGTACCGGGCCCTGACCAGGGTCTCAAAAGCTACGGCAACCCGCGATCTGCAGGATTTGGTTGCAAAAGAGGCGCTCAGGCCCATTGGAGCCGGCCGCAGCGCGCGCTACGATTTGAGATTGTGAAAGGCCTCGGCCCGCAACAAATGGGGGGCAATGAATTGCCCGGATTGAACCGAATGGGCTATTCCGAGCTCAGGGCAGTGGTGGCGGCTTTCCGAATGTGCTCGGGCAAGTCTGCCTTTTGGACGGACTCCAATAAATCCCGGGCCGCTTCCGTCTTTCCGTCTTTTGCCATCCGTTCGGCTGCAGCCAAAGTCGCATGGGCCGCCGTTATCCGGAGCTCCTCGGACTCTCCCTGGAGGGTTTGGACGACCGTAGCCAAGGCATTCTCGCTGCCTATCTGAGCCAGCGCGGCCAGCGCGGATGCGGCCACTTCGCGGTCCGTATCGGTGGCGAGGGCTTGCAGGGCGGGTAGAGCGGCTTCATAGCGGCCCTCGAGTTGCGTTAAAGCTGCACGGAGCGCTTCGCCGGCGGAGGGATCTTCGATCACCTCCAGAGCAGTTCGGGCGTAGGAGGCGAGTTGATTATCCCCCAGAAGTTCCGCCAGGGCCGGTACCGTATCGGGTCCGCCCACCACTGCCAGGACCTGGCAGGCGCGCGCTTTTTCCTCGTTGCCGGAGGCGAGAGCAGCCAGAGCAGTGGCTTCATCCCATGCAGGGGAGGCTTGGGCAATAATCCCGGCTAAGGCCAGGCAAGGGATCAAATAAAAACCAGACAATTTCATAAATCGGTGAAAGCGGGTATCAGGCATGCCATGGGCCGCGGCGGGAACGGCTGCACATGCGGTCGGCTTCCTTATCGCCAATAAAAGTCTCGGAAATGGGATCGAACTGCACCTTCCGTCCGAGTTGCCACCCGATGGCGGCGACGTGACAAGCAATGTGCCCGCGGCGGGTGACATCTTCGTTGGCGGCTGGCTTTTCCCGCGTCTTTACGCAGTCGAGGAAATCCCGGACATGTTTGGTCGGATCGGTCCCGTAGAGGGAGTTGGCGGGTTGTCCATCCTGAAGCGATTTTGAGCTGGCCACGACGGAGCCATGGTCGGCGGCTTCCACCCAGCCTTCGTCGCCTTCAAAGCGAACCGGGCAGGTACCGGGAACTTTCCAATCACCTTCCCCTTTGAATCCGGATAGGCGCATGACGAGCTTGATGCCGTTTTGGTATCGCCCGATTATGCTGTCCCCATCGTATTCATACTGGATGGGCATGGTTTCAAGAGGTCGATGGTGTGGGATCCCCATTCGGGAAGTCCCGCTCCGCCATGGAAATCGTAGTGGCCACGCCACCGTCCCCGCACGTAATCCTTGTTATAGGGGCGCCAGGGAGCCGGTCCCAACCAGCGGTCCCAGTCGCAGATCTCCGGATCCGGCTCGGGTTGCCCCGGCAGCCAAGCCAGGTCCGGCACCAGTTTGAGGATCCCGGCATGAACGGTATGGATATTGCCCAATTTACCACTGCGGGCCAAATGGGCGGCATATTGAAAATTTTCCACGTTGCGCCGCTGGGTGCCGGCCTGAAATACGCGGCCATAACGATTGACCGCGTCGGCCAGTTCCTGGCTTTCCCTTACGGTCATGCTGCAGGGCTTCTCGCAGTAAATATCCTTGCCCGCCTTGGCGGCGAGAATGGTGCCCAGGGCGTGCCAGCGGTCGCCCGTGGTGATCTGAACCACGTCGATGTCGTCCCGTTCGAGAATTTCGAACATGTCGCGGCATTTGTAGCAGTCCTCGTTGCCGTATTCCCGATTGACCAGACGGCGGACGATTTCGCGTCGCTCCTCCTGGGCGTCGGCCACCGCGACGAACTGCACATCGGGTTCTTTGAGGAAGCAGGCCAGAACCTTGCGTCCGCGCGGGCCTATGCCGATGCCTCCCATCACCAGCCGGTTGCTCGGAGCCACCGCGCCGTTGTTGCCCAGGACGCTGGCGGGAATGATGGTGGGCATACCGATGGCGGCGGCAGTTGTTTTTAGAAAATTTCTTCGGGTGGTTTTTGTGCTCATAATAAAGGGGGTGAGCCAATGGTTATAGGGACTACGAGCTTAATGAGAAGTAGAATCGGTCAAAGATTTATTTTTGAGATTTAAAATTTTTGTAAGGGTTTGTGCGCTGGGATAGCACGGCTATGCCAGTCGGCGCGTTTCTTTGATGAAATTTCTTTTGAACAGATTAAGCTTCAAAAGGATTGAGCACATCGGTTACAGTCAATCCGGAACGCCTTAACCCTTATTCCCAGCAAAACCTTCCCTAAAATATGAAACGATCACTACTCTGCCTCAGCCGTATTTTCTTTAGCGCGCCCGTCCTTCTGTTGTCACTGACGGCCTTTCTTCTAACCGGCTGCGCAACCCTATACCAACAACAGGATCCACTGGTGGGGGCCTGGGATTACGAATTGC
>JAABVD010000011.1 GCA_014529615.1 Opitutia bacterium | reverse complement strand
CGATTTGCAGTTCTTCGATCTGCTGCACCTCAACGTCACTCGGCACTGAGTAGCCCATCACCAATAGCCGAATCGGCAGGTTGGAGTTATTGATCACCCCATGCTTCACCCCTATGGGAAGATACATGAAATCGTTTTGCCTGACAGGAAACTGTTCGTCTCCGTAGATGAGTTTCCCCTCTCCTTCAAGAATGTAGTAAATCTGCTCTTCAGATGGGTAGCTTACAACAGAGCTTCGGCCTTGTGCTTCTACGGTAAGCTCACCGAATCGAATCACACCATTCAGTAAATCGGCCTGCTTGTCTCCTTGACCAAATAGGGGCTTGTAGAGAGCCGTTTCTGTAGCGCGAGTCAGGTCGTCCGGCTTTTTCCAGACAGTAGGCGTATGGCGAATAAGAAAGAGCTGCTCCGAGGCGAATAAAGCGGTCGGAACTACTGCCACCAGAAGCGAGATAATAAGCGCGCGTGGGAGGACTGGGAATCGGTAGTTCATATTTGGATTAATGGATAATTATTTTCCGGTTTAAAATTCAGGCATGCAAGGAATTGGATAAGGTTCAAGAAATCACCTCCACCTCTTCCCTTCGGTATTTATCGAGAACTTCCGGGATAACCTCGATGCCGAGTCCCGGCCCCGTCGGAACTGCAATCATTCCGTCTGATTTATCCACCTCGATGCGTTTTTCGGTCAGCTCCCAGGCCGGACTTTCATGCGGCAAGTGCAACTCGAACAATACCGGCGGTGGATTAAGGTAACGGTCGGAGTGCTGGGGAATGCAGGCCGCCCAATGCATCGTCGCAGCGATCCGGATGGGCGAGCCCCAGGTGTGCGGCATCACCCGCGTCCAGTTTAGCCAGGCCGCGTAGTTTACCTTTTTCGCACCTGTAAACCCGGCCGTGCAAATGTCGGGTTGCACAATGTCGACGGTGTTGCGGTTAATGTAATTCTTGATGACGAAGTCGATAGGCAGACCTTCTCCACTGGCCAGTGGGACGCGCAGGGCGTTTTTCAACCGCGCGTAACCTTCCAGATCATATTTTTCAATGGGCTCTTCCCAGAACTCCAAATTAAGAGCTTCCAACTGACGTCCCAGTCCTACAGCCGTCCCGTCATCATAGATACCCGGGGTGCCGGAGTCGATCCCAAGCTTGACACGGGGTCCAATCGCTTCACGGACTGCCGAGATAATCTCCACATCCGTCTCGGGACCATAGCCGGTTTTCATCTTTGTGGCCCGGTAACCCATTTCATGGGTCCAGTAACGCGCCTCTTCAGCGAAACCGGCCGCCATATCCGGCCAGTCCTTCCGATACCCGGCCGACGCATAGGGCATGACCCGCGTGCGGTACTGTTTTCCAAAAATCGAACTGATCGGTTTACCGAGGACCTTCCCTACAATGTCCCATAATGCGGTATCCAGGCCGCCTGGTTCGGCAACTCTCCGACCATGACCTCCCATTTCTTCGTAGATCGCTTCCACATCAAAAGGGGATCGGCCGATGACCAATTCCGGAGACTTTCTCAGCACATCACCGCCCCAGGAACCGTCATTCCAGGCGGCATCCCCCCAACCCGTAATACCCTGGTCAGTCTCCACTTCGACAACAATGGTAGCAATGGCTTTCATGCCAAACGACCCTGCACTACAGCAGTAACCCATGGGGACCTCGAGCTTCTGCACGATGCGGTGGATCTTTATTTTGGTGATCTTTATATCGGACACAGCCATTTCGGCCGCAGACAAGCTGTTCACCAATGAGCTATATGGAGCCAGGGCAAATCCCGCCGTCCCCAGACTCACCTTGCGCAACCATTCTCTCCGATCAATCATGATTTGCTATCCATCTCTGTTTCTTTGCCTATTTATCGGCTCGTTCCTTGGACGCGTCAACCAACGGACAAATCATGACAATAATTTTGTTAAGTATGTCAATTTATTTGTTTTTACTTGGCAAAATCGGCCTATTCAATCAGTTTCATCGGGATTATGGAAAATGGTACGTCCTGCAGCTCCGACCTGCCTTGGGGACATTCACTTAATGTCCTGAAGAGCGGTTTTTTAGCGCTTGTCATGGCCGGAGGTATGCTCCCCGTTTCATCCGCCTTATCTGCCAAGGAAAGAAGCGATGCAACGATTCGGCTACACATTGATGTGGCGGAACCAACCGGCCCGATTGGCAAGCACCTGTCCGGGCAACACGATTGGCGCCTGGAGTGGTTGGACGCCTTGGACTCTCCCATAGCTCGACGATGTTGCGGCCACATGTGGTCCGATGGCGCCTGGCCAGCGGAAGGAGAATACAATTGGACCAACCTCGACGAAAAAGTGGAAGCCTACCTCGTTGGGGGAAGGAAACTCATACTGGCCTTTTCCTACGTACCGCGTTGGCTTTGGTCCGATCCCGACGACCCAGCGCTGAATGAACGCACCATTCCCGGCCAATTCGAGTTTTTCGACCATATCCGCATCGGCAATGCATTGCCTCCCGCCAACTATGAAAAGTGGGAAGAACTGATCTACCAGACGGTCAAACACCTGAATGTCGACAAGCAATACGGAGTAATCTTCGAGGCCTGGAACGAGCCCAATGCCGCCTGGTTCTGGAGAGGCACCATGGAGGAGAGCCTGAGGCTCTATGAACACACGGCGCGCGCCGTAAAACGGGCCGACCCGAATACCATGATTGGCGGCCCCACCCTGGCGGGAGG
The DNA here is from genome assembly GCA_014529615.1 of Opitutia bacterium. Classification (GTDB taxonomy): domain Bacteria; phylum Verrucomicrobiota; class Verrucomicrobiia; order Opitutales; family UBA2995; genus JAABVD01. The sequence goes on along the minus strand of JAABVD010000011.1, from coordinate 17,004 downwards.
ACCGACCCAACGCAAACACTCCCCGTCCGGCCAAGCCTCCGGCTACGAATGGATGGAAACCTTTATCAAATACTGTGCGGAGAATGAGGTGCCAGTGGATTTTATCTCCTGGCACTATTACGAATACTACGCCCGAAAATACGACCGTGCCGTCAGCTTTACAGACCAGATTCAATCCGTCCGGGACCTTATCAGGAAGTTTCCCGCCATCGGAAATCCCAAGTTGGTCATCGATGAATGGGGTTATGACTGGAATGATAGCAGGGACGAAGAGATCAAGGCGCTCATTGATTCTCCATATAATTCGGCCTGGGCGGCCCAGTCTTTGTATGAAATGGTAACAAGCGGGGTGGATATGGCCGCCTATTGCGCTAGTGTCGGCGATTCTCCGGATGCTCCCAATCCCACCTTTGCAGTGTTTGAAATGTTCAATCGCTTGGGCAGCGTCCGGCTCAAGACGAGCATCGAAAACCGGAACTCCAAAATCGGAGCGCTCGCCTCTGGGGAGGAAAGCAAAATTTCAATCCTGGTTTGGGATTTTGAGGAAAACACGGAGGCAGCCGATTCATCCCCCAAAAGCGTGCAACTGAACTTGGATAACCTGCCGGCAGGCGATTACCAACAGGCACGGTACCTGGCCCGCATTTCTCACAAATTTTCTACTGACCTCCGAAATATCGGCACTGGTGCGGACTTCGCTGGATTCGCGAATTTGCAGGGTGTCGACCCGGCTTCATCCGCGCCTCTGCCCGAAGCCCACACCAGCACTCGATCTTCGTTCGCTCGCAACGAATTTTATGAGAAAAGCGGGCTAGCCAACGACACCTGGAAAGAAACCAGTTTGTTGATTGCCGAAAGTAAGCTGCTCCAATCCGATGGTCGGGCCCAACTGGAATTCGAACTCGAAACCAATGCCGTAACGTTGGTGGAGCTGACTCCTGCTGCGAAGGCCAATCAATGAAAATCCCCAATCGCTGAAGCGGCGCCCGGAGAAATTCCCCAATCCCACTTTCATGCCCCATGTCGATCCTGAGAAATTCCCTATTTCTCCTAGCCACAAGTCTTCTGCTTGCGGCAGCCGTAAAAAGCTCTGAGCCGGAAAAACCCAACGTCATTGTCATCTACGTCGATGACGTGGGCTGGGTGGATCTGGAATCTTATGGAAGCGAGTTTTATGAGACGCCCAACATCGATTCTCTCCTCTCCAAGGGTCTCCGCTTTACCCAAGCCTACAGCAATGCGCCGTTATGCTCTCCCTCGCGCATAGGTTTGCTCACCGGGCGCCATTGCGCGCGCGCCAAGTGTTATGAGGTCGTCTCTGGAAAGTGGGATGAGACCGGCTTCTTTCTTCGATACGGACAAGGGACAAAGGACGATATCATCTGGGATTGGGAAGAACGGGTCGACTTCGATCCACCTCCCAACACTCTCGATCTGCCCAAGGACCGCAAGATTATGCCGGAATATCTCAAAGAACTCGGTTACTTCACGGGATTCTTTGGAAAGTGGCACGTGGGACCACAAAAACCGGATGATCGGGGATTCGATGAATACGCCTCCCTGCAGCTCTTTGTGAACGGAGCCCATCTCGACGTGACTAAGGGCAGAACGGTCAAGACTCCCGACTACCCCGAACCCTCCGGCACTTCCGGCGACTACATGACCCGCCTTTGCCTGGAGTTCATTGACCGGGCCGATGACCGACCGTTCTTTCTCTACCTGGCCCATCCCCTCATCCACACCCCGTTCGATGTGACTCCGGATCTGCTCGCCAAATACAGGAAGAAAAGCCCGACTCTCATTCAGTCGGATGCCGTTTACGCCGGCATGATGGAGATGCTGGACGACAGCATCGGACGATTCATCTCCGGCCTTGAGGAACGCGGGCTGATGGACGACACTCTCATCATTTTCACCTCTGATAACGGAGGTATGACCGGACCCACCAAGGCAAGTCCTGAACTAAACGGCTACATGCTGGGCGAGATCACCAACATGCATCCATTGAGGGGAGGCAAGGTCCAACTCTGGGAAGGTGGCGTCCGCGTGCCCATGGGCGTTGTATTCGGCGATCGAATACCCGGTAAAACCTTTACCGGCGTAACCACTCAACTGGATATTCTTCCCACTATTCTCAATGTAGTGGGGTATCCGGATTTTGAGAATGCCCGGACCAGCCTGGACGGCCGCAGCCTGAAGCCCATTTTGGATGATCCCCAAGGCAATTGGGAAGAACGTTCTATATTCTTTCATCATCCGGGCTACCGGGGTATGACTTTTAAACCGGCCTTTGAAGGCCAGGGAGCCGGATTCGACCAACGACCCGAGTCCGTCGTCCGCCGTGGGGACTGGAAGCTCATCGAAAGCCTGGAGACCGGCAAAGTCCAACTTTACAACCTGCAGGACGACATCGGCGAAACCACTGACGTTTCACATGAAAAGCCCGAACTGGTATCCAGCCTGAAAAGTGAACTGCGGGCCTGGTGGAAGGAAGTAGACGCCGACATGCCCATCCCGAAAACTGCTGGGCAGTAGAAAACAGAAGAAATTTGGCGTTCGCCCCATAAAGAGATATTTTGACCAGGATTCAATGGGTTCAATCCAGCAACCATGAATCTACTCATCATCGGTGGCACTGCCTATTTCGGAACCGATACTGTCGAACTTGGGTTAACCATCTGTACTCGTGGTAATACCCGGCCTCCGTTCTGGGACCGGGTTTCACACATCGCCGTCGACCGCACTGACCCACAGGCATTTGCCAAGGCCCTTCGGGGAAAATCGTTCGATGCGGTAATCGACAACATCGCCTACACAGCCGAAGAGGTCGTAAACGCACTGGACGTGTTCAAAGGTAACATCGGCCGTTATATCCTAACCACCAGCGCGGTAGTGTTTTTGTATTTTTTGCGGTCCTTGCGTTCTTTTGCGGCTATTACTTTCATTTCTTTATCGAATCGTACGGGATGTCTCAAAGCAGTTGTTTAACTTTATCTTTGAGAGAAACTCCTCAATACTTGCTCGACAGGCGCTTGGCGATTCGACGAGTGAACTCGTATGGGTTGTCTTTCGCTTTTGTTACAGCAGCCAGAGCGGCAGGCGTCCTTATTCCCGACCACTCTAAGGCTCGGATGGCGTACATCCCTGCCAACCAGTTGTCGTCATCGATGGTCTGGAGAATCACATCTTCTCCCTTTTGGGACTGCCCTATTCTCGATAAGGCCAAGGCCGCGGCTATTCTTACTGCCAGGATCGGATCGCTGGTAGCCTTGACCAGAACATTGCTCGCGTCGACGTTCCCTTGAACGCCCAGCCAAGTAGCCGCCCAGTAACGGATCGCTGGACTCTTATTTGTCAGACCTTGACGCAAGCGAGCGACCTGGCCCTTTTCCCCGGCTTCCATGATTGCGATAAGATCAGGTACCATAGTCGCGTTTTCCGGCTGCTTGAGAACCTGATACTTGCTACCATAACGCTTACCCAAATCCTCTAAAATCGGCTCGGGGATCAAACCGAGATCGCGGCTGCTTTCCATGTGACCATAGAGCTTCGAACGAAGCTCCGAAAGCGTTTTCGCAAACTTCGGGTTACCAGCCAAATTAACGGTTTCATGGGGATCGTTCTTCAGGTCATACAACTCCTCCACTGGTCGATTCGGATTGAAAACACGAGCCTGCAACTCATTGAGCTGCCCCGCTGCATGCAGCTTACGCATCGTCTTCATGATGTCCTTACCATCCTTATACTGGTTCGGCTGCGAGTGGGGAACATAGGACATGAAATTCCGGATGTACTTGTACCCTTCCGTCCGGACGCTACGCAGGATTTCGACTGTTTCGTCGCAACGATCGCGCGCGGCAAACGCAACTTCCTTCGGCTGGTAGTTTTTCGCGTAGAAATCCTGCCCTTGAAGATAATCCGGAATGGCAATACCGGCTAAGCCCAAACTCGTAGCGCTCACATCGATCTGCGTCACGAAATCAGCGCGTCTCGTACCTGCATCCCGACCCTTTGGCAATTTGACGATCAAGGGAACTTTAACGCCCTCGTCATAGAGGTACTGCTTTCCTCTAAGGTGGCTCACTCCATGGTCGGTGATGAAGAAGATCGCCGTATTCTCCAACCGCCCCGACTCCTCCAATTGCTGCATCGCTTCTCCCAGTTCCCGATCTACCTTGAGCCAGGAATTCAAATACCGAGCCCAATCTTCCTTCAATTCCGGATAATTCGGATAATACGGCGGAAGCGTCATTTTTTTCGGATCCCCGCTGCCGCTATCGTCGCCGCGATTCTTTCCGCCCTTCAACTGAAACGGGGCGAAGAACGGTTTATCCTCCGGGCAATCCAACCAATGAGCGCTATCATAGTCGAAGCGATGCCAAAGAAAGTTGTAATCGGTCTTGCCCGCGCCTCCATCCGGACTGACCCCGGAATTCAATGACGTATGATATCCAGCCTCCTTGAAAAGCTCCGGAAGCATCTTGACCGGCAAGCGATAGCTATCGTGATACGGCGGACTCGCTTCACCTTTTCCAGAATCCATTTGGCTTCGATGATTATGCACGCCCAGGGTCGATTGAACCATGCCCGTAATCATGGCCGAACGACTGGCCGAGCAAACGGGCGCCGTAACGAACGAGGAATCAAAGGTCACCCCCGCTGCCGCAAGCGCATCGATATTCGACGTATCGATCGCCGTTTCCCCATAGGGACCGATATGACAAGACGCGTCCTCAATGACGATCCAAAGGATATTCGGGCGCTCATCGATCGCCGATTGGAGAACGGATACGGTAGCGAATAGCGCAAAAATCCAGAAGAGTAATTTTTGAAGTCTTATCATAATCTTATGAGTTCAATGAATACTATATTTTAACTCGGTTGCGAGACTTCCTAACTCGACCACGCTGCGGAGTGGTACCTGTCCCTTGCTTGGTGAATACAATTGTCTCGGAATTTGAGGATACTTTCTGCTTAAATGAACTTTCTTCTACTCTATTGCTATGAAGAATAAGTATCTCATCCTCTCGTTCGCCCTTTTCGTAAACGGACTATTCGCCGCCGAAGAACGACCCCCTAACATCGTTTTCTTTTTCGCGGATGATCAGACCTCAGACTCTTTGGCCTGTTATGGAAATCCAATTGTTCAGACGCCGAATATCGATCGATTGGCGGAGCGTGGCACGCTGTTTCAAAATGCCTTTGTCAACCAGGCGATCTGTTGGGTGAGCCGCACGAACATTCTCACCGGCCTTACCGGTCGTAGTTATGGGATCCCGGGTAATCACGATCAGGCACGGGCCGAAGCAGTTGAGACGCTTTACTCCGACCTTTTGAGGGATGGTGGTTATCGCACTGGATATTTTGGAAAATGGCATGCGAAGATGCCGAAGGGCTACGTGCCTGCGGATCACTTCGACGAGTTTGAGGCTATTTCCCGCAATCCGTTTTACAAAACACTACCCGACGGTTCGCTTCGGCATGAAACCGAGCTCATTGTGGATCGAGGTATTGAATTTTTGAAGAACCATCCCAAGGACAAGCCTTTTGCGTTGAACATGTGGTTCAACGCCTGTCACGCAGAAGACAGCGATCGGCGTCCTGGTATCGGACACTTCCCCTGGCCGCGCGCCGTGGATGGCATGTATGAGGATGTGGATTTCGACCGACAGCCCCTCGACACACGAGAGATTTTCGATAGCCAGCCGGATTTTCTAAAAACCACCATCAATCGTGAGCGCTATTTCTGGCGCTGGAATACCGATGAAAAATACCAGATCAATATTCGGGCCTATTATCGCATGGTTAGCGGTATCGATGGAGCTATCGGTCGTTTTGTAGAAGCTTTGGAAGCAACTGGATTGGCCGACAACACCATCATCGTTTATTCGGCTGACAATGGTTACCATAAGGGCAACCGCGGTTTCGCCGGCAAATGGTCTCACTACGAAGAATCCATTGGTGTGCCCATGATCATCATGGATCCTCGGGTGGCGCGTCGGGAGCGAGGCAAGAAGACCGACGCCTTGGCCCTCAACTTGGACCTGCCATCCACCTTTCTCGATTGGGCTGGTGTGCCGATACCCGAACGCTATCAGGGGCGAAGTCTCGCTCCGGTTATTTCCGGAAGAAAACCAAAGGACTGGCGAACGGAAACCTTCCACGAACACTTTGCCGTGCGTCACAGGATTCCGGCTTATGAAGGTATTCGCACGGAGCGCTATAAGTACGTGCGCTACTTCGATCATGGTAACCATGAGTTTCTGCACGATCTGAAAAAGGATCCCAACGAACTGGTGAATCTGGCAGGCAACAAAAAGTTTAAAAAAATCCTGGAGGACTTGCGCGAGCGGACCGACAAAACGGTCAATGGCTACGGCGGACCACTGGAACCGATGCAGGGACCTTTCACATCTTCCACTGTTCCGCATCCGGTCGCTTCAGCGGCGGTCACTGTGAAGCCGGGCCCTGACGGGTTTGTCAATTTGCTGGACGGAAACATACGACGAACTTGGGCCGGTAATCCGGATTACTGGTCGGAAGAAGACGAAGTCATGATCGGTGTCACGGATGGTTCTCTTAAATTGAATCGTTTCTTAAGTTGGAAAGGCTCGACCGTTCGCAATTTCGACCTTCGTGTGAAGGTAAGGATTTCTGCCGGCGGAAACAGTGGACTTCAGTATCGCAGTCAAATGGCTCCTGATCTTGGTTTGGATGTCGTCACCGGCTACCAGGCCGACGTGGTTGCGAATAATCCCAATTACAACGGCATGCTCTATGAAGAAAAGGGTCGCCGGATTCTGTCTCACACCGGCGAAAAAGTCATTGTCGATCCCGAAGGCCAACCCTGGATCGTGGGCGCCATGCCCGTGAAGGAATTTACTCCGGGTGAGTGGCATGACTATCGCGTTCTTGTTCGAGGCAATCATCACCAACATTGGATCGATAATCATCCCACCGCCGATCTATTGGATTTCGATGAGGAAGGCCGCTCTTTAGATGGCGTATTGGCTGTCCAGGTACACGTGGGTCCGGAAATGAGAATTCAATTCAAGGATTTCAAAATCAAACACCTGCCCGACGATCTGCCACTTCAAACACCCCAAGACCATCCCATCCCTAACGGTTCCCTCGGCGTAAAACCCCAAGGCAAACTACCGAAGGGTTGGACACCACCGGTGTACGGGGAAATTTGAGGAACGAGATGTTTATATCAACTGAGGCGCTAAATAGTCGGTGTGGTGTCCCGTTAATTTGTTCACACAAACGGCTGGGTTTTTCCTGAAACAGCCGGATAGTGGAGGGAGAAGAGTTCAGTGTGCAGAGTTCAGAGTTCACAGAGAGGAGGGATAGGCGCGCCAGGGCGCGCCAATTAGGAATTAGGAATGATGGAATGGATGGGAAAGAAACCACGGATTTCGCGGATAAGCACGGATAGCTCTCAATCTTGATCTTGATCATGATCCTGATCTTGATCGAAAAAAAGACTGGGAGAAAGGCACAGAGGCACAAAGTAGACCAAGACAGAGGGTTGACTATACTCCGAAAATAGCCGATATATTCGGAGTATGATCAGTCGTATGCAGAAGCCGTCTTTGACGCAAAGTTTTTTTCTTTTTGGCCCACGAGGGACAGGAAAAACTACCCTCATAAAAAAACTTTTCTCTTCTGGCAATCCACTTTGGATCGATCTGCTTCTCGATGATGACGAGGAAAGGTACTCACGACATCCTGACGAACTCGAGGGACAGGTTGAAACCGGAAAATATAGCAGAGTCATAATTGACGAGGTTCAGAAAGCGCCGAAATTACTGGATATCGTGCACCGCTTAACGGGGAGGCATCCAAAAGTTCAGTTTGTTATGACGGGATCCAGCGCTCGTAAACTCAAGCGAGGAGGAGCCAACCTGTTAGCTGGCAGGGCATTCACCTACAATCTTTTTCCCTTGTCTCATTTGGAAATGGGAAAGCGTTTCTCTCTAGATGAAGCCTTAGCTTTCGGTACCCTTCCAAGGGTCTTGGAATTCTCCGATCCACAGGATAAGAACCAATTTCTTCGAGCTTACGTTCGAACCTATCTGAAGGAAGAAATTCTGATCGAACAACTCGTTAGAAAAATCGAACCTTTTCGCGACTTTATTGAAATTGCCGCTCAATCCAACGGGAAAATAGTGAATTATTCGAGGATCGCGAGGGATGTGGGCGTCGACGATAAGACCATAAAAACCTATTTCGATATTCTCGTGGATACTCTTATAGGATTTTATTTGCCTTCCTTCCATCGCTCTATTCGAAAGCAGCAACGCCAATCTCCGAAATTCTACCTTTTCGATCCGGGAGTTCAAAGGGCATTGGAAAGGTCTCTCAATGTGCCCCTCCGTAAAGGGACCTACGACTACGGAAACGCTTTTGAGCATTTCGTGATTTGCGAATGCGTGCGCTACAATGAGTACTACCAGCTCGACTACAATCTTTCGTATTTGCGAACTAAAGACGGAGGGGAGATCGATTTGGTGATCGCCAGGCCGGGCTTGCCTGATTTGCTCGTGGAAATAAAGTCATACAATCGGGCGGATCCGCTTCATGCGAAGAAGCTCAAGCGATTTGCGGACGATTGGGATCATAAAGCGGTTGGGCAAATTTGGTCGCTGGACAAGAAACCGAAAATTCTCCACGGAATCGAGTGCCTTCATTGGCAAGAGGGATTGGCTACGGCAGGACTTCTCCCAGGACAGCCACTCGAAATTTAGGAGGATAGAAAAGAAGAACCCAGCTTGCTGGAAGATTCGGAAATCGGATGGTGGTTATCGCACTGGATATTTTGGAAAATGGCATGCGAAGATGCCTAAGGGCGACGGAATGGAGAGCATAACTTGGGGTTAACAAGTGATAGGCTGGAAAGTGCCAGAAGAGTGCATTTCGCAGAGATGAACGATAACTGATGCAATGGCCGGAGTTGTATCGATCGACTGGTTAGCCCTTCCTTTTTTCAAGCTCTTTTCTTATCCACGCTGGATCTCTTCGCATGTCCAGTATCGCAGCAACTCGAGCAATGCTTCCATCGATATCGTAATACACTGCGAATGGAAATCGTTTGGACAACATTCTGTAGAATCCGAACTTCCTACTATGAATCCCAGCTCGAATCCTGAGTGATTCAATATCGGATAGAAGGCTGTCGATGAAGTAGAGGCCTATTCCTTCTTCATTGAAATCGTAGAAGGCTTTGCCCGCATCCAAATCCTTGGCAGCTTCTTCCAGGGTAACGACGGTTCTGATTTCCATCAGCGATACCGCTTTCGAAGCTGCTCGATCGTGAGAAACTTGGCATCGGGAGAATCTATCATTTTCTTTCGTTCGGTCAGGACCGTCTCGTGCCAAGCGGGTGATTCTGGTTGGATTTCTTCGTGACATAGCGAGTCCCAGATGTGCTCCATTGTCTTAAGTCGTTCTTGGATAGACATTTTTTTAATTTCTGGGATGCTCATGTTGTCTATAGTAGAGATTTTGGAATAAGAGGCAAGTTGCTCTTTTCTGCTAACGCCGAAATCAGCGGTAGTCGTAGGCCATCCGTCTGGATTGATTTGTTATGTTTTTCCATAGTCATCCCATAGAAATAAAGAAGTGGATACAACCCTATGGGCCAACCCTCCCATCGCCCAGCGTGCGTTGACGTAAAAGCTTCCATTCTCAAGCTCCACCAATCGGGACTCGTTTCAAGTGATCGCTTCTCCAGAATCGGTCACGTCCCCAGGAATTGAAGGAGCCATGGTCATGAGTTTCCAGTACCGTATCGAATACGTCACAACACTCTATCAAGTGACCTCCCCAGGTTCCCTCGATGATATTGATGCCCGCCCGGGCCGTATCGTAAACTGACGTATCACGCACCGTAATGCCCATGGACATGGAAATCTGAACCCCTGCTGGCTGGCGCTCAACCAGCCGGGTGTTGAACGCGCGCATCTGTTCATCGCTGAAAAGCTGCGAGGCGCGGTGTAGCCGTACTCTTCGAGGTCCACTTCACGCCAAACAAACTGCGGATTGCGCAAAAATCGCTCAAAAGATCACTAGAGGCCAACGTCATCGAAAAAGCTCTGAAGCTTGGAACACCCAGCAAGTGACGTAGCAGTTCCACTCGCAGCGAGAAAACCGCAAACTTCGCTTGTTTATGGCACAAAACCCCCGAGGCGTTCGGCGGCAACTTCGACAACCCGAAGTGGATCGCCATTTTTTCCAACCCACCTCGGGTCAGATTATCATCCAGTTGCTTCAAATCCGCCACCAACTGGTCATAATCACGATTGCGCAAAACCGGCGTTAAAGCTGGACGAAGCAAACTTTGAAAGGCTACCGTATCAGCAGAATTGGTTTCTTTTAATTCGTTCATACCAAATTATAGAGACGCTATTTAGGGCGAATCGAGGTTTTTCACCTCTTTTCGCCCGACTTTTTTTATCCTAACACTTTGTCCCACAATGGGTTCCCCCCCCTGGGACAGGCTATAAATATGGATAGTGGTTTCATATCAATTTCTTACTCTTAATCTGTATTCTGTGAGGTTGTTCTCATAATCTTAATCAACTTTCTCTCCTCGGGCTGGGGATTAATATTAAGATGAAGAGTAAGATAAAGAATTGGAGATTGAGCATTTCCGGGTGAGTTTTTGGTTAAACCGATCGAACACGTTTGCCGTTATGCGCTGCACTCGCGGATCCGGGCCTTCTATTTTATTCGCGTCTTTCGCTTAGGAATGTACGGGCAAGACATACCCTGGAGGCGATGACAAGCCCTGTACCCACCAGGTGCTCCCAGCGCTAAACACAACATTGCCTTTGGGCCCGTCGTAGAGTGTGGCGGCATGTGGCTCTGTTTTCGGGCCATTGATATGCGGAAGGCTGCTGGCCAGAACTTCGAAGCCGGGCAGCTGGCGCGCGAGGTCCCCGTGATAATGCCAGCCGATGACCCCTGGAATAGCATCCCCTTCTTTCATATGGTTGCCTTCATAAACCCAATGATCAGGTTTCGTGCAGACCCAATCGCCGGCGCCTGCATGGTTCATTCCTTGGCGCGCCCCCATAAGCAGTGAAGTGTCTCGACCGGATGGATCCGTAAAACCCAACTGCTTCGCATACATCTTACCTTCCTCCCCGGCGAAGAAGCCCGCCCGCGAAGGACTGGGCGAGGCTGGCGGCAGCTGCGCCTTTGAGTATTTTGCGGCGATGGATGCCGTGCTTAGATTTCTTGGGGTCTTTCATGGTGTTTTCCTAGGTAGCTATTGGTCCTAACGATTGGGTCTCGGCGGTACATACGTAACGCCGGATGGTTCATGATGCGTGGGGAGCTCTTTACGCATCTTCTTTTTGATCGCCGCGTATTCAGGATTGTCCGCGAAGTTGTTCCATTCCCATTTGTCTGTCGTGTGGTCGTAAAGCTCTTCTGTTCCGTCTTCGTATACAATATATCGATAGCGTTCGGAACGAACGCCGTAATTCTTGTATCCAAACGTGGTTACCGTCGCTTCACCCCATGCGGCGTCTGGATCCTTCATTAATATAGAGAGGTCGTTTCCTTCAAGCTGGCCTTCAGGCGGCTCGAGCCCTGTCAATGAGGCCAGGGTCGGATAGATATCCAGCAGGTTCGCCGGTTTGGCCGTGGTCGACCCTGGTCGGGTCACGCCCGGCGCCACCCATATCATGTTTACTCGCGTGGCCCTTTCCCAAAGGGAGTATTTTCCCCAACGTCCTTTTTCACCCAGTTGAAAGCCGTGATCGCTCCACAGCACAATGATGGTGTTGTCGGCGTACTTGGAATCCTCAAGGGCTGCCACGATTTGGCCAATGAGGTCGTCCACCATGGCCGTGCAGGCAAGGTAGGCCTGGATGGCCGGCTTCCATTGTTTCGTCTTCCTGATTCTCTCTAACCAGGGATTATGAGCCATCTTGGCGTGAGCCGCAGGCACATCATCCAGGTCATCTTCCCGGAAACCCTCCGGAAGCTCGATATCCTCTAGAGGAAACCGATCGAAATATTCCTGGGGTGCATAGTTGGGCAAATGAGGCTGAAAGATGCCGGCCCCAAGAAAAAAGGGCTCCTTCAACGCGCCCTCGCGCAATTTCTCAGTCGCCCAATTGGCGGTAATGCCATCGGGGTGGTCGTCCAAGGTAACGTCCGGGTGGCAGGGGCCCCAATCGGCCTGCCTCGCCCATCCACCCAAGGGAAGCTTGGAGGAAAACTTGAGTCCAGCGAACGAAGGAAGGTCCTGAGTTTTGCTCGGGTAATATTCATCAAAGCCCCGCCCTTGTACTTCATAATTAAAATGATAGCCGTGAAACAGTTTTCCGGCACCAGCAACATAGTAGCCATTCTGTTGAAAAAACTCGGGCAGCAAGACCGAGTTATTCAATATCGGGTTATGTATAAGCGAACTCTTATTGATATAATTACCCGAAGTCGACGGCCTGATTCCGCTCATAATAGCCGACCTTGAAGGACCGCAAGCCGGAGCCGCGCAATGCGCATTCGTAAAGAGCATGCCCTTGGACGCCAGCTTGTCCATGTGTGGTGTCTTAGCCTGGGGGTTGCTCATAAGCGTATCCGTCCAGTCGTTCAAATCGTCGATCGCGATGAAGAGGATGTTTGGCTTTCCGTCGTTGGCATTGCATAAGGCACAACCCATAAAAACGGACAGAAAAAGTAAGATCGCAGGTTTCATATCATATTTCTTAATCTTAATCTTACTCTTAATCTTAATCTTAATCATTTTTCTCAAACTTCACGGTCGGGCGAATTTGAACGAATCAATCCGACCAGCATCGATACAATTTCCACCAGCAGTGCCTTCCCCTTATCGGCCTTGCTCTTTTCAATTTTCTTCTTGGCGACCAACACGTCCAGGCACGCGGAGCATTCCAATGCCGAACCTCTTGCGATGTCGAAGAACTTGCATCGATCTGCCGGGGTGAACTTTCCATTTCCTTCTGCGATGTTCAGGGGGACCGACGTAGAAGCACGATCCAACTGGTTGTGTGCGGCGATGGATTTTGGGATGGATTCCAGGAGATCATCTACCCATGCGACAAAGACTATCGATTCTTGGTATAAATTTAACTTTTCGTAATCGAATAGGGGCATGCGTGACAGAGGGTTAATTGTGAGATTATGATTAAGAGTAAGATTATGATTAAGAGTTCGAAGACGATCGGGGGATTAAGATGAAGATTAAGAACTCCTAACGTATCATGCGCTGGAAGAGGTTGTGGGTGATTTGCTGAACACGTGGATCGACGCCTTGTTGAGCGACTCCATGCCTGACCGGAGTTTTGTGGCCCGGAGGGCTAGATAAACCGTTGGCCCACCAGATGGTGGCAGCGTTGAAGACAATGTTATCTTTAGGACCGTCGTAGATGGTAGCGGTGTAATGGCCCGGGTTTCTGCCGTTCATAAGCGTTTCGCCTTCTGCAACAATTTGCATGCCGGGTAGATCCTTCCGTGGGGCACCGTGCCATTCCCAACCGACGAGGCCTTCGACTGAATCGCCCTTCTTCATGCCGGTTCCTTCAAAGAGCCAATGGTCCGGCAGGGTACAGGTCCAATCGCCGGCTCCCATGACTGGGGGAGTCGTCCGATTTCCCATCAATAAAGCACCATCCGGCCCCATGACGGGTTCGAAGCCATCCTGATTGACGTTTCGCCTTGCGTCTCCGCTTCCATATTCGGGTGGAAAGAACCAGCCTTCCCGGCGAGTGACGCGGTTCGGCGTACCGTTTCCGGAAGGCATTAGCGGGACGACACAAAGAACGGCATTGGCGCTCAGGAAGGCCAGATTCACGCCTTCGTCACGGGCTTTGAGTACGTTGTCATACATCTGTAAGGACCAGTACTCGTCATGCCCAACTGAAATGAATCCCTTCGTGCGTAGCAAACCAGCCGGATCGGCATGGGTATCGATATTTGAAATGTAAGAAACATCGTAACCATGTTGCTCCAGCCAAAAGGCCAAGGGGAATTCCCATGGCAAGTATTCGCCAGAACCGACGGAGGTCTTGATCTTGTTAACCGGGTGAGTGAACAAAGCATAAGGCCGGTCGAAGCTGACGGACCCACTGGGCACGCTGGTACTGGAGCGTCCTTCATGTCGTGAATAAATCGAGAAATCGGTGGGCCACCGGTTGTAGGCGGACCAGGTCAGGTCGCTGCACTGGAAAAGCAAATCGCAGGGACGGTCATCGCGCACGATGAAGATGACGTAGCTCTGTATGCCGCTGAACTCTCCCGTCAGTTTTCCCAGGTAAACACCGCTCAACCAATCCTCGGGGATGGTGAATTCCACCGAGGGTTCCCATTGACATTCGTGCAGATAGTTTTCGCCAACTTCCGGGACCGGCTGCGGAGTACCTTTAAGCGCATCGTAACGTCTAACCAAACGAGCTCCATCTCCATTGTAGTAACCCGTTCGAAAGATCTCCAAATTGAACTCGGTCTCCGGATCCGTGCTCACCATAATCTGCAAGGTCTCACCCGCTCGAACACTATTGGCGGAGCAGTAACCTTCAATCCACGGACAACGCCCGCTAGTCACGTTGCTTCTTCCTATAGTGGGATCGGTAAGGGTATTGGTGAGGAGCCAATCACGTGTTCCGGGCTTTTCGTTTTCTATCTGTATCAGATTTTTGCCTACTTGGCCTGAGCTTGTCGAACGGGCAGAAGCTTGGCCAAATGTTTTAGGCACGCCGATCGCTCCGGTTGCAAGCGCCAGACTGGCGACCGTGGCTCCTTTTAGAATATCTCGGCGATGGATGTTGTGCTTAGGGTTGTTTGATTCGCTCATGCGGTTCTTAGGGTAAGTTCACTTCATTTGAAGCTGATTAAGATTATGATAAAGATTAAGACTGTGAGTGGGAGAGTGCTATTTTGCCCGCTGAAGGTAGGCGACGATATCGTTAAGATCGTCGGGACTTAAAAGGGCATCGAACACCTCGGGCATGAGGGACGTGTTTGAATACTGCGCTTCAATAATATCCGCGGTCTGTATGGTAACTTCCGCTCCGGGTGCAGCTGAGAGGACCATGGTTTCCTCTGTTTCATCCGTAATAATACCGGAAAATTCGCTCTCTTTGGTACGGACATGCACCATCTCGTAATAACGGACGATGGAAGAGCCTGGGAAAACGATGGCTTCCAATAGATCCCATTTGCCCCGCATAGCACCAATGTTCGTTAGGTCCGGACCGAAGTGCAGACCTTGATCACCCATTCTGTGACAGGTGATGCACAGCGACTTGGAAGCATCGACAAAGAGTTTCTCTCCACGCTTGGGATCTCCTTTTGTCTGATTAAAATGTGCTCTTAGCTCGCCCATTCGTTTAAACTGGCGAGCTACTTTGATAGGATCGGTGTCGATCGGATCGGCCTGGAGAATATCGGGCCGGACATTCGGGTTGGGACCACTTCGGGCAACCTCCGCCATGATTCGGAGCTGTTTTCCCAGTGGATGATTTTCGGAAACCTCTTCCGCGACGCCCATTTCAAACAGTGCGTAGGTGACGGCGTGCTTTAAAAACGGATCGAGTTCACCGAGACCTGCTTTCAGCAACGCGCTCATCGATGAGCGGTCGCCGATTCTGCCCAGCGCCATGGCGGCCAGTCGGCGAATATGAGCATCCTCAGAAGTGATAGCCTTCTCCAATGCCGGCACCGCAGCCTGATCCCGCCAAAGAGAAGCGCTTTGGATGGCCACCGAGCGCTCGTCCGCACTGCCATGATTGATTCTTTCCCGTAAAGCTTTGCGAGCCGCAGGCCCGTCGATACGATGCAAGGACCACAAGGCAGGCACGCCAGCCTTGGCCGTTCGTAATGCATCCACATGTTTTTCCTTGGCCAACGCCTCGATGGCGCGGTTCACGACTACCGGTCGTTCATCGGAGAGGTAAGCGACGGAGGGCTGATCCCAATTCAGCTTATAGCCTCGCGGATCTTCCTGGATAACTGCATCCGTTTTTCGGATACGGTAAATACCACCAAGGATATGCGGCTTGGCTACCTGCGAGGTCGGGCAACACATCAGATACCAGCTTCCCGTATCTGCTACGAGCAAACTGCCGTCGGCATCTTCAATCACATCGGTCGGATGAAAATCCGTCTGATCGCCTTCGAGAAGCACCTCCGCTTCCGAAGCAAAGGTCGACCCTGACCGACTCAACGGGTATCTGGATATTCTTCGCAGGTTAAAGTCGGCGCAAAGTAAATCTCCCTTGAGTCCCAAGGCATTGTTCCTGGCCATGATTACTCCGGAAGGGGCCGCAGCTCCTGTATGCGTCATCACAGGCAAAAAATCTCCCGTTCGAGGATGACCGGACAGGGCGGCTGGGTGTTTCCTGCCATACACACCCCCGTAAACCGAATGTAATATACCGTCGCGCTGTCCGGGATGAGTAGCTGGAAGAACGAAAAACGTTCCACTGAGAAAGCGCTCGCCCGTTTCACTGAATGCCAAGCCAACCGGGTTGTTCATACCGCCCGTCATGACGACTTCCAATTCGCTGCCATCCGGGCGAGCTCGAAAGGCATGGGCCGCCTTTGAATGATGGAGCTTTCCATTCCCGAGGAGAAAGTTCTGCTCCTCATAATACCCCTTGGTCCAATAGAAATAGCCGTCCGGTCCGAGATAAGGGCCGTGCAGGTCGTTGGCACAACCTTCTATGGTACCGCCGTTAAACCAGGACACTCGTTCATCGGCTACATGGTCGCCATCGTTGTCGCTGAATTTCCAAATATGCGGCGGGGCTCCGACGTAAACGTCTCCTTTATAAACCAGAATGCCTTCCGGAAAAGGCACCTCCTCGGCAAACACCGTCGACTCATCAAAGAACCCGTCGCCATCGGTATCGACTAGATGCAGAATGCGATGACTCGGTTCTGCCAGCTGAATCGGTCCCATTCGCGTGTCCCCAGAGCTATCCGTGACATACAAACTGCCATCTTCGTCGAAATACATGTGGATGG